>NZ_JBQEPA010000009.1:0-225313 GCF_052056495.1 Phyllobacterium sp. 22229 | reverse complement strand
GATGCCGCCGCCAATCACGAAAATGTCGTAGATCCCGTCCTGTGCCACCGCTCATCTCCCTGTCCGCAACCATCGCCTGTGCCTGCCAATACAGCACCACCGCGAAACAAATACGAAACCAAAAGGAAATATAACGCGCGTCGACACACCCGGCAAGCACTATTGCGGCTCTTCCCGCCACCATGCCCTGCCCGGCAAAACGCTCCTGCCTCTCAGGGGCCGGCGCGCGCGAGCAGGCGAACCTGCAATGCGGCCGACTGCAACAGTTCAAACGCCTTGTAGCGATGCCGGTGCAGGGTTTCGACAGCACCGGTTGCGGGCTGGAATAGTCTGGAAAGGCGCGACATCCCCTTCATCGCCTCCGCCAGGGATGGGTGGTAACCCGCCGCTGCCGCTCCGAGCATGGCTGCCCCCAGCAATACCGGCTCCGGCGTATCGGCAATGGCGACCGGCAGGTTGGCGGTGTCCGCCAGAAGCTGCCGCACAAGATCGCTCTGCGCGGCACCGCCGCTGGCGACGATCATGTCGAGCCGGATACCGTCCTGCCCCAGCCTGTCCAGCAACTGCCGGAGGCCATAGCCGATGCCGCACAGACCGGCAATGTAGAGCGAAACCAGATCCGCAATATCCGTTTCCAGCCCAAGACCGGCAATGACAGCCCGTGCATCGGGATCGGCATGCGGCGAGCGGTTGCCGAGGAATTCCGGAACCACGTGCACCGATTTTGCCAGCTCCGCCGCATGCGGCAGATCCGGGCAAAGCGCGGTGGCGTAACGGTCGAGCCAGGCAACCAGGGACAGGTTCTCGGCTTTGGCCCTGGCGCTGGCCTCCGCATGGGCCGGGTGCATGGTGACGAGATGATCGATTGCTGCGCCCGCTGCCGACTGGCCGCCTTCGGTCAACCAGAGGCCCGGAATCATCGCGGAATAATACGGTCCCCAGACCCCGTCGACAAAAACGGGACGGTCGCTCGATGCCATGGAACAGGCCGAAGTTCCGAAGATGTAGGCGATGCGGTTTCGTGCATCGGAATGCCCCGCGGCATCGGCTGCACCAAGCGTTCCGACACCGCCGGCATGGGCATCGATCAGGGCGGCGCCGACCGCCGTGCCCGGCATCAGCCCGAGATCGGCCGCGGCCCGTTGCGTCAGCCCCCCGGCCAGAGGCGTACCGGGATCGACGATATCGGTGCCGATGCGGGAAAAGCCTTCCGCAGCCAGTTCCCCAAGCCCGATATCCTGAAAATACCGCGCATCCCAGCGCTTCTCATGCGCAAGATAGGTCCATTTGCAGGTCACCGTGCAGACCGAACGGCTGAGGGAGCCTGTCGCGCGCCATGTCAGATAGTCGGCCAGATCGAAGAAATGACCGGCGGCGGCAAACTGCTCCGGCAGGTTGCGCTTCAGCCACAGAAGCTTTGGCGTTTCCATCTCCGGCGAAATCCGGCCACCTACATAGCGCAGCACCTCATGCTTGCCCGCATTGATTTCAGCCGCTTCGCCGGATGCACGGTGATCCATCCACACGATGATGTTGCGGGCCGGATCAGCGGAGGGACCAACCGCAAGCGGTGCTCCGTCAAGGCCGACCACAACCAGCGAGCAGGTTGCGTCAAAGCCGATCCCGGCGATTGCCGAAGCCGAAATCCTTGCCGATGCGACGGCCTCCCGTGTGCTGCCGCACACGGCCTGCCAGATTTGCTCGCTCGACTGCTCGACGATGCCGCCCGCTTCGTGCCAGATCGAAATCGGCCGCTTGGCGGATGCCACAAGGCTGCCATTGCCGTCGAAGATACCGGCACGCGCGCTGCCGGTGCCAACATCGATCCCGAGAAAATACTGTGTCATGCCTAGAGGTCCGTGCTGTGTGGAAGGATAACGATATCGCGGATCGTGACGTTACGGGGCCTCGACAACATGAACAATACGGCTTCCGCCACCTCGTTCGCCTCCATCAATCCGCCTGACGCGATGGCGTCATCCAGCTTCTCCTGCGGCCAGTCGCTGATCAGTGCCGTAACAACCGGGCCCGGCGCGACCGCACCCACACGAATGCCGTGCTTTATCACCTGCCGCCTGACTGTATGAACGAATGCCTGCACCGCGTGTTTGGACGCCGTGTAGATCGGCTCCCACACCACCGGAACCAGACCCGCTATGGAACTGGTCATGATGATATCGCCGGTCTTCCTCTCCACCATGTGGGGCAGCACCGCCTGAACCGAGCGGAATGCCGCGTTGATGTTGAGGTTCAGCATCCGGTCCCAGGCATCGGGATCGCCATCCGCCACCTCTCCGCCGATATAGGAACCGGCATTGGCGTGGAATATATCGAGCCTGCCGAAGCGCTCGAGAATTTTCGGCATCATCGTCGCGACACTGGCGGGGTTGGTCAGGTCGGCAACCAGGGGGAAAGCCTGCGGTCCCAGTTCGGAGCACACGCTTTTCAGGGCATCTTCGGCCCTGTCGATGAGGGCGACGCTGACGCCCTCCCGCAGCAGTGTTCTGGCACATTCAAGGCCGATTCCCGATGCGGCGCCGGTGATCGCCGCAACCTTTCCGGACAAATCCTGTTTCATATCATTCCTCATTTTGGAGTTTGTGTCAGGCGCGCCCATGCGACACTCTTGATCGGCGGGCGAGTGAATCCACGATGACGGCGATGGCGAGAACGGCACCCGTGATCATGTAGCGAAGCGATGACGACAGATCGAGCAGGGTCAGCCCATTGGCGATCGACTGGATGACGATGATGCCAAGCAGTGCCGAATAAGCACTGCCCCGGCCGCCGAAGAGGCTTGTTCCGCCGATGACAGCTGCCGCGATGGCGTTGAGATTGACATCGCCAGTGCCGGCCTGCTGGCTTGCCGAGGCAAGGCGGGCGGCCGAAAGCACGCCGCCGAACGCGGCAAACATCGAGCACAGCACGAAGGCGCTCATATAGATGAACCGCACATTGATACCGGCACGGCGGGCGGCTTCCCGATTGCCGCCGACAGCGGTCATGGACCGTCCCCAGCGGGTTCGGGTCAGTGCATAGCTCATGGCCACAACCAGACCCACGAACAGACCGAACATCCAGGGAATGCCGCGGCCCTGATTGAGATAGAACACAACCAGTTCCAGAGCCGTTGTCATGACCACCGCGCGGAAAACAATGCCGCCGACCGACGGCGCGGACAGCTGTGCCGCGCGCCGGTGCGTGATGGTGCGCAGGCCGGAAACCAGCAGAACGATCCCCGGAATGACCGCCAGCGTGTACGAAACGGGACGCGGCATGACCAGCAGCTGGCCGAAATCGACGATTGCCGAACCATAGGGCAGATTGATCGAGCCTGTCGCTCCAAGCACATAGAGCTGCATTCCCAGCACGGCCAGCAACCCGGCAAGCGTCGAGATGAAGCTCGGCATTCCCAGGCGGTTGAACAGCAAGGCGTAGAGACAGCCGAACAGCCCGCCGACGGCAACCGCTGCGACGATTGCAAGAGCAATCGGCCAGCCCTGGTTGACCCAGAGCGTTCCCACCAGCGCCGAGGCGAACCCGCTGATCGAACCCACGGAAAGGTCGATCTCCCCGACCATGAGAACACAGACGATCCCCAGGGATATCACCCCGACCGTCGAGGCATCGAACAGCAGGTTGACGAGATTGTTGCTCGACAGGAAGATGGGATTGAGGCTGGCGAAGACAGTCCAGATGATGATCAGGCCGGCCACGACCGGCAGCGATCCGAGATCGCCGGATTTCACGCGGTCGAAAAAGGCGCGGACGGCGTCGCTCACGCCGGTTTCATGTTTTACCCGCACATCGCTGCGATCCAGCAACATGGCGGCTTGCTTGCCGTCCTTGGTCATGGGTGTCCCTCCTGATTGCTGTTGACCGGTACCTGCAGCCGGCGCGCCCGGCGCGACACCGAATTGTCTGCCGCGCCCGTGATGGCCCCGACCAGTTCGTGGTTCGACGCGTCGGGATAGAATATGCCGTTGTTGCGCCCGAGCCTGAGGACGACGATGCGGTCGGCGACGGCGCGCACGTCTTCCATGTTATGGCTGATCATCACCACGCCGAGGCCGCGATCGCGGACCCGTTCGATCAGGTTGAGCACCTCCGCCGTCTGGGCCACGCCAAGCGCTGCCGTTGGCTCGTCCAGCAGGATGAGCTTGGGCTCGAGCAGAAGCGAACGTGCGATGGCAACGGTCTGGCGCTGTCCGCCCGACAGGGATGCAATCGGAATGCGCACGCTTGGAATGCGCGCGGCAAGTTCGTTCAAAAGCGTCCAGGCACGCACTTCCATTGCCGTTTCGTCGAGTTTGAGCGGGCTGAGTTCGCGGCCCAGGAAGATATTGGCGACGACGTCCAGATTCTCGCAGAGCGCGAGATCCTGAAACACGGTTGCTATGCCCAGATTGAGCGCGGTGCTCGGATTGGCCAGCGTCACGGCCTCGCCGCTGAAAGTGATCGTGCCGGAGGTCGGCTGGTGCACGCCAGCCAGGATTTTCACCAGGGTTGATTTACCGGCACCGTTGTCGCCAACAAGGGCCACGACTTCGCCCGCATGCACGTCCAGATCAATGTCCGTCAGTGCCGACACGGCGCCAAAATTCTTGGATACACCACGCAGGCTGAGCACAGGCTCGCCTGAAGGAAACGTTTCATCGGAAATATCAGTCATTGCCATCTGCCTTTCGGTATACCGGGGCGGGGTGAAACGATGAGCCTCCGGCCGCGTGCGACCGGACGGCGTCATCCGCGCATTCGTCAATTGATGCCGAGCTTCCTGCAGCCCTGCGCATAGCGGCCGGTGCAAAGCTCTTCCGCCTTGATGATCTTCTTGTCGATGATCTCAGCCTTCAGAGTCTCCGCCGTGACGACCGCCGGCGTGAACAGCTGGGACGGCGTATCGTACAGGGTCATTTCGGCCTTCGGGGTCTCGCCTGACAGCAGCTGGACGGCGACCTTGGCAGCCGCTGCCGCGACGATCTCGCTCGGCTTCGAGATGGTGTTGTACTGGTCGCCCGCGATGATCAGCTGCAACGCCGCGATCGTCGCGTCATTGCCGGTAATGGGCGGAAGCGGGTCGACACCCGCCGCCTTGAAGGCGGCAATGGCGCCGCCGCCCGTGCCGTCATTGGCAGCGACAACACCCAGGATCTTGCTGCCGAAACGGGTGATCTGGCCGCTGGCCCATTGCTGTGCCTTCGGCGGCGCCCATTCCGGCGTGTCATATTCGGCAAGGATCGGATAGCCGCTGTGGTCGAGCCCCGCATGAATGCCCTTCTTGATGAGCCCAGCTGCGGCATCCGTCGGCGAGCCATTGATCTGCAGGACGCCGCCCTCGCCTGCCGGTACATTCGACGCCTTCAGGTGTTGCACCAGTGAATCCGCGATCGCCTTGCCGATCCCTTCATTGTTGAAGGAGACATAAAAATCAGCCGGAGTGGATGGGATCGGCCGGTCATAGGCGATGACCTTGACACCCTGGCTTTGCGCCAGCTTCACCAGCGATGCCGCTGCCGTCGAGTCGACCGGGTCCAGCACGATAGCCTTGGCGCCCTGCGCGATGACCGCGTTGAACTGCTGCTGCTGGCGGGACACATCGGCATCGGCATTCTGGTAAATCACCTTGCAGCCGGGGCAGAGCTTTTTCATCTCGGCTGCAAATCCCGGATAGTCGTGCTGCTCGTAGCGTGTGGATGCCTGATCCGGCATCAGGAATGCAATGGTCGCATCCGTTACCGCGGCGGACTGTGCGAATGCGGATGGTCCGCTAAGAAGGCAAAGTGCGAGCGCCGCGGCGCCGGTCTTGGTCGATGCAAATGATGTCACTGGAATATCTCCCTTCCAAATGATGATGGTTTCGGTGAATCCCGCGCCCGTCGAACGCCGGGATATGCTGTTTGAAGGACAAGGAAGGTCGTTCGAACCACGGACATGGTTCGTTGTGCCTTGCTGCAAATATTTGTGTCCTGGTCCTTCCCGTTCAGGCGGCTTCTGACGCTCTTATATTTTTGGACAATAATGTTCGGAATCTTGTGGGTGCCATACCCTTCTGTTCCAGAAAGCGACGATTGAAATTCGAGATATTATTGAACCCTGTCGTAAAACAGATATCGGTGATCGACATGTCGGGTTTGCTCATCAGCAGGTGGCAGGCAAAATTGATCCGCAACCGGTTGACATATTGTACAAGCGCCATCCCGGTGTGGCGCCGGAAACTGCGGGAAAACGAACTCGGATTCTGGCCGATCAGATCGGCAAGATCCCCCTCAACGAAACGTTCGGTCAGGTTGGCATTGATATAGGCGAGAACCTTGTTCATCCCGCTGGACATGAATCCGGAGGGATCGGGATGATAGCGCGCGCTTGCCAGTTCCCGGGTCCCGGCCGCGCTGCTCATATGCTTGAGAATACCCATGAACAGCTGAATGCGGTCAATGCCTCTGGCATCGACAAGCTCTCCCAGCAAGGGGCCGACCAATTCCGCTGTCCGGGGGGAGAACAACGCGCCCCGGCGGCTCATCTCCAGCATCTCCTTGCACGCGGACAGCTCGGGAAATGCCTCGTTTGCGCTCGAAAAGAACGACTCGGAGAATTGCAAAACCCGGCAACGCAACGGCAAACTCGTGCCCGGCGGCACATCACTCACCCAGTTATGCGGCAGGTTCGGCCCTGTCAGCACGAGATTGCCAGGCTCGAAATCACCAATGAAATCGCCGACGAAATACTGGCCGGTCGTGGCAACGACATGATGGATCTCGTATTCCGGATGAAAATGCCAGCGGACAGTGCGATAGGGATAGCCGTGTTCCCAGGCCTTGAACGACTCGGCGATGCCGACGGCAACGACTTCCAGATCCGGATTCATTCGGCGCTCCTCCCGTATTCAGCCGGTGTCGATCCAGCTTCGGCAACCTCCTCCCAGAGGCCATCGTCTCTTTATCCGGATATCATAGGCGCGGATGTTCCCGGTCGCTACTACGCCACCAACACAAGACTGATACTTTTTTTGCATTATTTGCCCCTGAACAGATTAATTCTCACTGCCCCGGGCCATGCCGCGTCCTCAGACGACTGTGGTCCGCGCGTTGCGACAGCGGCTATTCCACGCCGCGAAGAATGAGATCGGCGGCTTTTTCCGCAATCATGATGACAGGCGAATTGGTATTGCCGGAGACGATGCTCGGCATGATGGACGCATCGACGACACGCAGACCCGCAACACCGTGCACCCGCAGGGCATCATCGACAACGGACTGGTCGCCGCTGCCCATCTTGCAGGTTCCGACGGGATGAAAAATCGTGGTCGCGATATCCCCGGCGCGCTGGATCAATTCATCGTCGCTCTGATACTGCGGTCCGGGAAGCATTTCCGACGGACGATACTTTTTCAAGGTTTGCGTCGCCATGAGGCGGCGGGCATGGCGGATCGACCTGGCCGCAAGCAGCCGGTCACCTGGCGTTGACAGGTAGTTTGGCCGGATCTCCGGTTGCCGGCTGGCATCCGCTCCGGTGACATGGACGCTGCCACGGCTTTCCGGGCGCAGATTGCAGACGGACACGGTCACGGCGGGATAGCGGTGCAGCGGTTCGCCGAGCCTGTCCGTGCTGAGCGGCTGGACGTGATATTCAAGATCCGGGGTCAGCAATGCAGGATCGCTTTTGGCAAAGATACCGAGCTGACTTGGCGCCATCGACAGTGGTCCTGACCGGCGGAAGGCGTATTCCAGTCCCATCCCGGCGCGCGCGAAGAGGTTGTGGTAGAGCTGGTTCAGGGTTTTCGCCCCTTCGATGCGGAAAACCGTGCGGATCTGCAGATGATCCTGCAGGTTATTGCCGACACCGCGCAGTTCATGAAACGTTTCAATGCCCGCCTGCTTCAGGAGATGAGGGTCTCCAATACCCGACAGCTCAAGGATTTTCGGCGAATTGATCGCGCCCGCCGACAGGATGATTTCGCCAGCCGCCGCAGCCTTGCAGGGCTGGCCATTGCGGTCAAAGCGGATGGCTGTTGCGCGCTTGCCGTCAAACTCCAACCCTTGCACCTCCGCGCCGGTCAGCACCCGGAGATTGGACCGCTTCAAGACAGGACGCAGAAACGCCTTGGTGGTGTTCCAGCGAACGCCGCCGCGCTGATTGACCTCGAAATAGCCGGAGCCCTCATTATCACCGGCATTGAAGTCATCGGTCTTGCCAATGCCAAGCTCTTCGGCCGCATCGCGAAACGCATCGAGGATGGGCCAGGACAGGCGTTGCCGTTCCACGCGCCATTCGCCCCCTGCCCCATGCAGGGCGGAATGGCCGCGATAATTGTCTTCGGATTTGAGGAAATAGGGCAGGACATCGTCCCAGCCCCAGCCGGTATTCCCGGCCTGGCGCCAGCCGTCATAGTCGGCGGCCTGTCCCCGCATGTAGATCATGCCATTGATGGAGGAGCAGCCACCCAGCACCTTTCCGCGCGGATAGGGAAGCGAGCGGCCGTTCAGCCCCGCCTCCGCCGCGGTTTTCATCATCCAGTCGGTGCGCGGATTGCCCATGCAATAGAGATAACCGATGGGCACATGAATCCAGTGGTAGCGGTCGCTGCCGCCCGCCTCGAGCAGGAGGACGCAGTTTTTCGGGTTGGCTGACAGGCGGTTGGCCAGGACGCAGCCGGCCGATCCTGCGCCCACAATGATGAAATCGTAGACGCCTTCATCCACGGGCGATGCATTGACGGAGCGGCTCACGCGGCGGCCTCCGCCATCACGGTGTCGCGTGCCGCCATCCGCTTCCAGACCGGTGCCATGGCATCGGCAATGTCGCGGTAAAGCTGATAGCGCCTGGCATAATGGCCGGCCCTTGCGGCATCCGGCCGGTAGGACCGTTCCATCACGACCATGGCTGCGGCACCGGCATCGAAATCAGGGAAAATGCCGGCCGCTGTACCCGCGGCAATCGCCGCGCCAAGCGCCCCTGTCTGGCTCGAGCGCGCTACTGTCACCGGAACCCCGAGGACATCGGCAAAAATCTGCGGCCAGATCAGGCTGCGCGAACCGCCGCCGGACAGCACCGCCTCGTCGAAATTCGCGCCTGCGTCCCGCAATGTTTCGATGTGCTGGCGATGGCCAAAAACCACGCCTTCGAGCAAAGCCCGGATCAGGTGGCCTTTCGTATGCCAGCCCGCGACGCCATAAAAACCTGCCCGGGCATTGCCGTCCTGCTGCGCGCCATAGAGGAACGGGTGGTAGATCGGATCGTCTGCTGCCGGTTCCACCGCCGCCGCCAGTTCGCAGCAGCGATCGAATGGCGAGCCTCCATCTGGCTGTTCGCCGTGGAAGAACTCGCGCACCAGCCATTCAAGGTTCGCAGCCGACGTCGCACTCGATTCGATCGCCATGTAACGCTCGCGATCGAAGGTCGACGACATGAAGAACGGTTTTTTGAGGCGGGGCGCGTCAACGACGACCTGATTGATGCTCCAGGTACCGGCGATGATCGAGGCAGCGCCCGTGCGGGTGACACCGGAGCCGATTGCCGAGGCAATCACGTCGAAAAGCCCGCCAATGACTGGTGTGCCAACGGCAAGTCCGGTCTGGTCGGCGGCGGTCTGCGTGACCGTTCCGGCGATGTCGGCACTTTCAATGAGCGGCGGCAGCAGGTCCATGCAATCGTCAAGCCCGAAAGCGGCCATCAATGCGCGGTCATACCGCCGCCGGGCGACGTCGAGCAGCCCGCAACCCGCCATGTCGGACACCTCGCTCACGCGCTTGCCGGTCAGGCGGTTGACGATGAAATCCTTGCACAGGAACACCGTACCGATCCGCGCGAATGTTTCCGGCCGATGGCGTTTGATCCAGGCCAGCAGCGTCGGGGTCTGCGATGGCCAGGGCCGCTGCAGGCCGATCGGATAGGTGCGGTCGCCGACGCCTTCTGCCTGCCATTCTTCCACCAGGTCGGCTGCGCGCGTGTCCAGGGACTGGATCGCCAGCAGCGGATTGCCCTGACGGTCAAGGGTATAAAGGCCGTTGCCATGCCCGGCGCAGCCGATGGCGGCAATCTGCTCCGGGCCTATTCCGGCGTCAGCGATACAGCGTTGAATGACCCGGCGCGCATTGCTCCAAAGCTCGTCCAGCCCGCGCTCGACGTGCCCCGGATGCGGCATGCTGCTATGCCCCTCCTCGGCAGCCGCCGCAATCTCATTGCCTTGCCGGTCGAAGATGATGGCCTTGATGATGGTGTTGCCAGCATCAAGACCCAAAAGATACTCTCCCATACGGAACCCCTCCTCAGGTTCTTGTTTTCATTCTCAGCCCTGCTGGTAGAGCGCGTAGGCATCCTCGCCGCTGGCATTGTCATGGATAATGGCCATCAGCCCGCGCACCACTGCGCTGGGATTGGCGTGCTGATAGATGTTCCGGCCATAGACCATGCCCACGGCCCCCTGCCGCATCAGGGCCGCCGATTTCTCGAAGACGATGCGCAGGTCCTCCTTGCCGCCGCCCCGCACAAGCACAGGACACCGCGCCGCCTCCACCACGCGATGAAAATCCTCCGCCGCCGTCGTCGGGTCCGCCTTGATGATATCAGCGCCCATTTCACGGGCAAGACGGGTGAGCGTGACGATCTTGCCGGCATCGCCATCCACCATATAGCCGCCGCGTTCCGTAACGGGCTGCATGACGAGCGGCTCGATCATCAGGGGCATGCCGTATTTGTCGCAATCGGCGCGGACCCGCGCGATATTCTGCACGCACTGGCGGAACAGGTCCGGCTCGTCGGGCAACATGAAAAGATTGACGACGACACAGGCCGCATCCATCTGGATTGCGCCGATCAGCGGCTCGGCCTCGTTCTGCAGCACCGCCCACATATCGCGATGGCGGATGGCATTGTACGGATTGCCCATGTCGATACGCATGACCAGCGCCGGCTTGTCCTTGCCGGCGACATCCTGCAAAAGGTCGGCCTGGCCGTAATTCATCTGGATGGCATCCGGGCCTGCCGCCACCAGCGCACGGACAACACCTCCCATGTCCTCAAGACCGTTCAGGAAGGATGGCTCATTGCACACGCCGTGATCAATCGCCACGTCGAGGCAGCGTCCCGCGCCGAACAGGCGGTTCATCCGGACCTTAAGATTGTTGCGCATATCGTACTCCTTGTTCATTGCGTGCGGTGAGTGTGTCGAAGCCGACGCCATGGCGCCCGGCGAGAAGGGTGAGAAAGCGGTCAAGTTCTGCTTTCCGGCGTGCGGGCGACCAGCCTTTTTCCCGCGCGAGCACTTCGAGTGCAGCTTGCGTGAGATCGAGGGATAGCTGGCCGCTGATGGCGAGGGTGGTGCGCCGCAACAGCAGGTCATCAAGATGTTCGACCGCTTCATTGCGGACGAGAAACAACATCTCGCGAACCGAATAATCTGGATGCGGCATGGTTTTGTCCGGGCCTGCCGCGATAAATTGCGCCATCCCCCCGGCATCGGTGCCATAGCGGTCAAAGAGCGCGGAGAGACGTTGCGGCGAAACGCCTGTTTCAGCGCGGATGCGGGAAATCCACTCCCTGGCATCGGCGGGGAATGCCCGTCCGCCGCCGATCGGTCGGCTTGCGGTCGAGACCTGCCGCGTTCGCTGCAGGCGTTCCAGCGTCATGTCGGCGGCAAGCTCACCGAAGGAGCGGAACGTCGTCCATTTACCGCCGATCATGCACAGCACCGGCGGCTCGCCATCGGAAGGTTCGATGATCGTGCAGTAGTGATCGCGCGGGATGCGGCCGGTAAAATCATCCTTGCTGGCCGGGAGGGGACGCACCCCTGAGAACTGGAAGACAATGTCTTCCGGCCGGATGCGGATGCCGGGCAGGACAAAGGCCAGCGACTGTAGGATGTAGTCCCGTTCATCCGGCTCGCATTGAACGCTTCCGGGATCGTCAACGCGGATATCGGTCGAACCGACCAGAACCTTGCCGAGATAGGGAAAGAGGATGCAGATGCGCCCGTCCTCGTTCTCGTAATAGATCATGTGGCCGGCAAGGGCTCCGGCAAGGTCCGCATTGTCGATGATGAGATGCGACCCTTTCGTGCCACCCATCAGCGGCGCCGGCCGCTGTTCCTGCGAAAACAGTTCGGCATTGGCGATATCGATCCATCCGCCTGTCGCATTGATGATGAAGGCGGGCTCGACCGGCATTGCCGCGCCGGTGAGGTGATCGTGGACGGTGAAGCCGTCGGCAGACCGCTGCAGTTCGGCGTAATTCAGGGCGCGCGCATGATCGCCCGCTGCCAGGCCATCCCTCAGCACCTCCATCCCGATGCGTTCGGGATGCTTGACCCAGGCGTCGTGATAGGTCGCGGAACTTTTGACGGCAGGATTGAGCGCCGGCCATTTGGCCAGTGTCGCATGACGCCCGCGAAAGCGGTGACGCGGCATCAGAGCCCGCTTGCGGGTCAGGAAGTCATAAATGCTCAAGCCCGCCTTGACCGCAACCGCGCCGCGCCGGCTTGGCCTGCGGCTCAACCCCAGAAACCGCACGATGCCGTTGGCAAGACCGGAGAAAATATCGAAGACCGGGACGGTGGTGGGCAGCGGCGCAACAAGGTGCGGCGCGTTTTTCAACAGGCGGTCGCGTTCGGCCAGCGACTCCCGCACCAGGCTGAATTCACCGTTTTCAAGATAGCGCAGACCGCCATGCACCATGCGCGACAGGGCAGCGCTGGCACCGGAACAGTAGTCATGCTTCTCGACCAGCAGCACATTGACGCCCTGCAGCGCCAGCTCGCGGAACACGCTGATGCCGTTGATGCCACCGCCGACGACGCACACGTCCACCTTCGGACTCCGGCGAAGTCCGTCAAATATCTCTTCACGGTTCATGATGCAGCCTGTTACCTCATGTCTGCCAGTTGCACTGCGATGGCCGCGTCAATGGCCGAGAGGTCGTCTGCGCCGAGCCGGATCGTTCCCGCCCTCGCATTGTCGAGCGCCTGATCGGGGTTGCGCGCCCCGCACAGCGCAAAGGTGATGCCCGGCTGCGCCAGCGTCCACGCAATGACGATCTGGGCGATGCTGGCTGTGTGTTTGTCCGCAACGGGCCGAATGGCATCGGCAAACTGCCTTGCCTTCAGACGGTTGCCTTGGGAAAAGCGCGGATTGTCCTTGCGCTGGTCATCGCCGGAGAAGACACGCCCGGGATCAACGGTCCCGGACAGAAGACCCAGCGCCAGCGACGAATAACTCAGCAATGAAACGTTATTTTTGCGCGTTACCGGCAGCAATTCGGCCTCAAGCTCCCGGTCGATCATGCTGAACCGTTCCTGGATCGCATCCAGCGCGCCGGTGGCGATATAGGCATTGAGTTCAGTGAGATTGACATTGCTCGCACCGATGGCGCGGATCTTGCCGGCCCGGCGCAAATCCTCCATGGCCCGCACCGTTTCCTCAATCGGCGTGGTCGGGTCCTGCCAGTGGGTGATGTAGAGATCGATGTAGTCGGTGCCCAGACGCCGCAGGCTTTCCTCGACCTCGTGAACAATGGCATCGCGTCCGAGATAGCGATGCACCGGCTTGCCATCCTGATCAAAAAAATGCGTGCCTTTGGTTGTGTGCCAGACGAGGCCGCATTTCGTGGCGATGACCGCCTTGTCCCGGCGTCCCTTGAGGGCCTTGCCGACGATTTCCTCCGACCGCCCAAGCCCGTAGGCGGGCGCCGTGTCGATGAGACTGACACCGGCGTCCAGCGATGCCTGAATGGCGGCAATCGATTCCTGCTCGTCGGTGCCGCCCCACATCCAGCCGCCGATGGCCCAGGTCCCCAGCCCCACGGCCGACGCCTGCACGCCGGATTTGCCGATTGCCCGCGTCAATTGCTCGTTGCTCATGCCTGTCCTCCTTCAGCGGCGATGTCCAGAATGCGCTGCCCCGTCGCTTCGTCCGTCACCAGCGTGTCCAGATGATTGCCGCGCATGATGCTCAGGATCGGCCGCGCTTTGTTCGGTCCGCTGGCGACACCGATCTTGGTCGGAATAGAGGCAAACTCCTGCAGCGTCAGCGAGACCAGCGAGCCGTTCAGACTGTAATCGCAGACCTGTCCGCGATCATCGAGCAGATGGGCCAGCAGTTCGCAGCGCGCACCGGAACGCTCGATCGCGTCGAGGTCCGTGCTCGATGACGGATGCAGGTCGTAATAACTCGAGTCATCGGTGAGGATCGAGCCGATACCCACCACGGCGATTTTCGCCTCGCGTGCCCGTTTGAAGACATCCGCGACCGAGCGCATGTTGATCAGCATGGCGCGTTCGGAAGGGCTGTCGGCAAACAGCGGCGCATGAATCTGGTAGGCGCGCCCGCCGAGCCTGTCGGCCATCAGGGTCGAGACATGATTGACATCGGTATAGTGCTTGCCCTGGACGCAACCGGTAGCCGGGATCACCTCGACATCGAAACGGCGCGGCGCCTGCAGGCCGGCAACCACGGCGCTGACACCCTTGCCGCCGGTAATGCAGATCGTATCGCCATCGGTGATCTCTTCGATCAGCAATCGCGCCGCGGCCTCGCCGACCGCCTGAAGCGCCGTCTGCGGGTTGTCGGACACCGTCGGCACGACAATGGCGCGGCTGATGCCGCCCAGCGCCAGCAGCTGTTCCTCCATATCGACCAGCGGCTCGACCGGCGATTTGATCTTGATCTCGACGAGGCCAAGCTGGCGGCCGCGCTTGATGAGGCGGTTGACCGTCGGCTGCGAAATCCCGAGCTGATCGGCAATCTGCGCCTGGGTCAGTCCCTCGAGAAAGTGCAGGACCAGCGCCTGGTGCATCTGCCGCGCGATGACGATTTCCTCGCGCGGAGCCGCGTGTTTCGGATTGAGTTTGATAATCGCCATGGTCAGGAGGCCTTCCGCTTGTGCAGGAAATGGTCGATGGAGACGGCGGTCAGAAGAATGCACCCCTTTATCATGTCCTGCCAGTAGACGGAGACATCGAGCAGCACCAGCGAGCTGGTGACGAGCGACAGCAGCGCTATGCCAAGGATGGCGCCGAGGATCGTGCCGGAGCCGCCATTGAGCGACGCACCGCCGATAACCGCAGCTGCAATGATGTTAAGCTCCATGCCGACGCCGAAGGTCGGCGTCGCCGCGCCAAAGCGCGACATGTAGATCACCCCGGCGAACCCCGCCAGCGTCGAGCAGAGAACGGTTACCCAGAACTTCACCTGCTTCGTGCGGATGCCGGAGTAAAGCGCCGCCTTTTCATTGCTGCCGGTATAGAAAACCTTGCGCAAAGCGGTGGCGCGCCGCAGCAGGAAGTCGAACAGCATGACCACCGCGAAGAAGATGAGGATGACGTAGGGCACCCCGTGAAACGAGCCCTGCCCGACCGCCTTGAATGCGGGCGGCAGGGTGAAAAGCGAAAGCGGCGTTCCCTTGGTGATGATCAGGCACAGGCCGCGCACAATCACCATGCCGGCCAGCGAGGTGATGAAGTGGTTGAGCCCCACCACCGTGACGAAGAACCCCATGACACAGCCGATCAGCCCGCTGGCCAGAATGCCGATGAGCGAGGCCGTCCACGGGTCGAGCCCGGCCAGGAACAGCGTGCCGGAAAGCACCATGGCGAAGCAGACAACCGAACCGACGGCGAGATCGATGCCGCCGACGATCAGGAGGATCGTCATCCCCACGACAACAATGCCTTCCACCGAAAAGCTCATCAGCATGGCGCGAAAGTTGCCAAGCGTCAGAAAGTGCGGCGAGACGAAACTCATCGCGATGCAGAGCGCGAGAATGATGGCGATCAGGCCGGCTTCGCGCATCGAACCCAATTTCTTCCAGGATGAAACCCGCGCCGTTTTCGCCATCGCTGTATCGACCGCCATTCGCCTATCTCCCAATCGCTCTTCAGGCTGCATGTTCTGGTGCACGCGCCGTTGTGTGTCTCAATCCGGATGCGAGCCGGATAATGGCTTCTTCGCTCATTTCGCCGCCGTCGAGTTCACCGGCCACCGTACCTTCGCGGATGACAAGCACCCGGTCGCACAGGCCCAGAAGCTCCGGAAGCTCGGAGGAAATAACAATGATGCCGATCCCCGACCGGGCAAGTTCGCGCAGAAGCTGGTGGATTTCCGATTTCGCGCCGACATCGATGCCGCGCGTCGGCTCGTCCATCAGAATAACTTGCGGCTGGACCGCCAGCTGCTTGGCGATGGCCACCTTCTGCTGGTTGCCGCCGCTGAGCGACGACACCGGCACGTTGACGTGGTTCATGCGCACGCCAAGCCTGCGCGCAAAGTCGCTGGCGAGCTGGCCTTCGGCCTTGGCATCGATCAAGCCGAGATGACCGGTGACTGCCTTCAGGTTAAGAACCGAAATGTTCTGCGCAATCGACAGGTCCAGGAAAACGCCCGAACCCTTGCGGTCTTCAGAGAGATAGACAATGCCGCCCTTGACCGCATCGGCATAGGTTCGAATGGCCTGCGGCTTGCCGTGCAGGGAAACCTCACCGTCGATGGCTGCACGCAAGCCGCAAATGCCCTCGGCGATTTCGGTGCGTCCGGACCCGATAAGCCCGCCAATCCCAAGGATTTCCCCTCGCGCCAGATCAAACGATACATTGGAAAACCGCTCCTTGTCGCCCAAATTGCGGACCGACAATATCACCGCGTCCGAGCGCTCGGCATCCGTCTGCTTCGAAGGATAGAGCTGCGTGATTTCACGCCCGACCATGCGCCGCACCACGTCATCAGGGGTGACATCGGCAATATCCTCGGTGGAGACATAACGGCCATCGCGCAGCACGGTGACGCGATCGCACAGGCTGAAAATCTCCGCCATCCGGTGGCTGATATAGATAATGGAAATGCCGTGCGCCTTTAGTTCCCGGATAATGCCGAAAAGTATCCGCGTTTCCGCTTCCGTCAGCGCAGCGGTCGGTTCATCGAAAATCAGCACCCGGCAGTCGAGCGTGAGCGCCTTGGCAATCTCCACCAGCTGCTGGCTGGAAATCGCCAGGTCGCCGACCCTCTGCCGGACGTCAATGGGTGCCAGCCGGTCCATGACCGCCTGCGCATCGCGTTCCAGCTTGCGGTAATTCATCAGAAATGACCGGCGGCGGCTGGTGGCCGCCATGAAAATGTTCTCGGCTACGCTGGCATCGGGGCAGAGCGCAATCTCCTGATGCACCAGTCCGATGCCCAGTGACTGCGCAACCGAAGGCGAGCCAATCTTCTGCGGTTTGCCATCCAGCAGGATGTCGCCAGCATCGGGTTGGAGGACGCCGGCAAGAATGTTCATCAGCGTGGATTTTCCGGCACCGTTCTCACCGCAAAGCGCATGGACTTCGCCGCGCGCCAGGGTGAAGTCGACCCCCGTCAATGCCTTTACGGCCCCGAAATGCTTGGTGATACCGCGGATACTCAAGACCGGTTCCGATGCCATCGCGCCTTCCTCCCTCCCGTTCGCCAAGGCTATCCGGACCTTGCAGGCCCGGATAGCCATCTGCGACGACTACTCGTCGATCCCCTTGGTGCCGCGGCGCTTGAGGTACTTGTCCCAAAAGAAGTCATCCGCATTGTCGGCTGTTACAATGGACAGGCCATTGTCGACGAACGGGATGCTCATCGGGTTGGTACCCGCACGCTTGGCATCGTTCATCGGATCGATCAGTTCCGGATGCTTGGCGAACCAGAGGAGCATGAAACCCATATAGCCCTGCATGCCCTGATTGGGATTGATCGAGCCGAAGACCTGACCGGCCTTGATCATGTCGAGAATATTGGCATTGACGTCGGCGCACATGACAAGAATCTTGCCGCCGCTTTCCTTGTTGGCCTGTGCGGCGCCAATGGCCGAGTTGGCTTCCGGCATGAAGACGGCTGCCAGATTGGGATTGGCCTGGGCGATGCTCATCAGGCCCTGATACGCCTTTGTCGGGTCCTGGTTCGATGCCGCCCTGCCGACCAGCTTCATATCCGGCCACTTTTCCTTCATCCGGTCGATGAAGGCCGTGACGCGGCGATCATGATTGTCCTGGCCCGGATTTTCCAGAACGGCATATTCGCCCTTGCCGCCCAGCTTCGTGGCGATGGCGTCCGCAGCATAGATACCTTCACGCTTGTTATCCGAGGTAATGAATGAAATCCGTTTGGACAGCGGCGAGTCCGCAGCGAAGGTGACGACGGCAGTGCCCTGATCGACCGCCCGGTTGATCGGTTCGATGAAAGGATCGGAATTCATCGGATGCACCAGAATGCCGGCGGGATTCTGGGCGAGCGCCTGATCGAAACTCGCGATCTGTTTGTTGACGTCATATTCAGGCGTGCCCGTATAGGCCGTCTCGCAGCCCAGCTGCTTGCCCGCCTGCTTGAACATTTCATAGACGGGGAACCAGTATTCAACGCCCGAAACCATGACGTTCATGACGTATTTTTCACCGGGCTTGCAGCGAAACGGATTTTCCGTTTCCGCGCTTGCCGAAGATGCAAAGAGTGTGGTCGCAAGGACCGCCATGGCGGTCGTGCCCAGAAAAGTGCGCAAGTGTCCTCCTCGAGGCCGAAGCCCCTCCCATTGGTGTGTGGCGCCTTGAATGGCGGCCGCTGTTCCTTATGAAGACCAGCAATCCTCCTCGAGTGCTGGCAGGATTAACTAAGCCTATGCCGCAACGGCTGTCAATATAATTCATTGCGTGAATTATAATTCATATCCATCGGCATTTTCCCTGGGACGTTCTGGCGAAACGCCATTTCCCGCAATCGCCCCCAGCGTAATTCTATCGCAATCCAGGCATGTCTAATCGGCCGGACCAACGATGGAATGCCGATGCCGGCCAAAGACCTGCGGTGTTCCTGACCAGAAATCCCCGCTTTCAGAAGGTGTGACCAGATTGAGTGTTTCAAGCCTGACCCAGGACCGCATTGTCAACGTTGACGCTCTGCGGGGCTTCGCTCTCCTGGGTATTCTCCTCGTCAATATCATGGCATTTTCCTCGGCATTTTACGGCGCGGAAATCCCGGATCCCGTCTTCAGCAGTCCCGTCGATCAGGGTGCGCGCTTTCTGATCGCCTGCCTCTTCGAAACGAAGTTCTACCTGCTGTTTTCCTTCTTGTTCGGGTACAGCTTTACATTGCAAATGCAGTCGGCGGAAAAGGCGGGCAAATCCTTCCTGCCGCGTCTGCTGCGCCGGCAGGCGGGTCTGTGGATCATCGGCATTGTCCATGCCGTGCTGCTTTTCCATGGCGATATCCTGACAACCTATGCGGTGCTGGGCGTGGTGCTCCTGATGCTCCGCAACCAGGATGAGGCGCGCATACTCAAACTGGCCAAGTGGCTCGTCATCGGCACTGCCTTGCTTTGGATAATCATGGCGCTTCTGGCTGCATCGGAGCCGCCATCCGGCAATCCCGATGCGATCAGGGCCAATGCCGACGCCGTCGCGCTGGCCTATCGAAGCTCGCCCGCCACGGTGATCGGGCAGCATATCGAGGAGCTGTCGACCATCTGGATGGTGATCGGATTGATTCAGGCACCCTGCGCTCTGGCGATGTTCCTCCTCGGTCTCGCCGCGGGAAAACGCCAAGTCTTTCTGCGTTTTGATGACTATAAATGGCTCTTCCGGCGCCTGTTGGCGGGCGGCATTGCCATTGGTCTTCCCGGTGCGATCTTCTATGGCTGGTGCTCCGTCTACCTGATCGGCTCCATCTGGGACATGGCCGGGCTTGCCGTCGGCATTCTCACAGCCCCGTTCCTGACAGGGGCATATATTGCGGGAGCCATGTTTCTGTTTCAGAGCGTGAACGGTAAATCGCTATCCGGCCTGTTGGCGCCCGCCGGCCGCATGGCGCTGTCCAATTACCTGCTGCAGTCGGCAATCTGTGCCACGCTGTTCTACGCTTATGGCTTCGGCCTGATCGGAATGACCGCGCCGATGACCGGCATCTTCATCGCACTCGGCATATTCGGCGTGCAGCTCATATTGAGCAGCTGGTGGATGAGCCGCTTCCAGTACGGCCCGCTGGAATGGCTTCTCCGCTTTGTCACGATAGCCGCCCGTCCGCGCTGGAGACAACAGCATCCCTGATGAAACGTTTCATCCATGGCACGCCGAATTGACCTTTTCTCAACCTATACACGGCAAGTGAAGACAGTGACAAAATGTGACAGGCTGGCGCTTGCCACATTCTGTCTTCGCTGATCTGATATGCCTGTCATTGACCGCGGCCAGGTTTGATACGGAAACGCCAAGAGGGCCACATGGACTACAGCATATTATTGACGGGTGTTGTTCGTATTCTTGGCCTGACGGCGCTTGTCATTCTCAGCTATTCCATCGTCATCCGCACCTTTTCGAAGGGGTGGAAAAAGGGCGCAGCCGTCGGTGTCCTGCTGGCGCTCGGCGGCATCTTGTCCATGAACGACCCGGTTGTCATCGCGCCGGGCGTCATCTTTGACGGGCGGACGGCGCTGCTTGCCATTGCCTATCCCTATGGCGGCCCGGTCGGCACAATCGTTGCCGCGCTGCTCATGGCAGCATACCGGATCTGGCTTGGCGGCGTCGGGGTGGTACCGGGACTGATTTCGATTGTCCTCATTTGCACCATAGGATTCGGGGTTGCGCTTATCCCCGTGCGCAAGCTTCCCATCGGATTGACACGTTCTGTTGTGACCGGCCTCCTCGCATCGCTATCGCTCGTCTCCATCAGCCTGCTGCCGCACGACATCATTGCCACGATCATCGGCTTTCCGCTCGTTGCCGTCGTCGTTGCCAACATCGCCAATGTCGTCATTCTTTCGGATTTTCTCGAACGGGAAAAATCCCGCCTGCGGATCATGCGGGCCCTGGAGCATGAAGCCTGGGTGGACCCGCTGACCAAGCTGCAGAACCGCCGCGCTTTTGACCGCGCAGCGCTTCGGGCCATGAACGACAACAAATCCAAGGCGGCCCACTGCTCGCTGGTCATGATCGACATCGACCATTTCAAGGCCATCAATGACCGCTGGGGCCATGACACCGGCGATATGGTGCTGGCGGATGTCGCGGCCATCATCCGCAGGAATGTCCGCATCACCGACGTCGTTGTCCGCTATGGCGGCGAGGAAATCGTCCTGCTGCTGACGAACACGCCGCAAAACGTTGCCAATCAACTCGCCGAGCGGGTGCGCAGCGAAATCGAGCTTGCAAGTTTTTCCACGGAGCTTGAGAGCGTCAGCGTCACGGTCAGCGCCGGCGTCGCCAGCCTCAACGGACAGCACACCAGCATGGAAGCGTTGCTGAAAGCCGCCGACAAGGCGCTCTATCGCGCCAAAACCAGCGGACGCAACCGGGTCGAAGTCGCCTGAAAATAGCGGATCGCGGTTCGCCTCTCCCAATCCCGAGACACCCATGCATTGAGGGCAATTCCGCCCTCTGACCCATGCTGTCGGCGCCGCGGCGGCAAAGATGAAATTAGCATATAGGCAATTTTTTTAGTGTATAAGAAAATAACTTGACACCTTGAAACGAACTTTCTAGCCTCACCCCATATAAAAAGGGAACACAAGGACAAGCAGAACATCAGCAGCGCGATCGCGTCTTCTGATGGGCTCCACATTTTGTCGGACTTCCACCATCTGACACCTGCCCGGTGCGCCATCCATGGCGGTGCGCCGGAGCCTTTCGATATTCCCTCTTGCCATCATCGAGCGCGGTCTTCGCCCGCGCTTGCGCAAACAATCATAAGGTAGGGAGTGACCTGTATGAGCAAGATGCCGGCGGATTTCGCCAAGCGGATAGATGCGCTGTTTCAGGATTTTCAAAAACCCGGTTCGCCAGGTGCCGTCGTCGCGGTGACGGAGCACGGCCAGGAGGTGTTCGCCAATGCCTATGGCCTGGCCAATATCAATGATGACGTCGCCATGAACCGCAAGACCATCCTGCGTATTGGATCTCAGACCAAACAGTTCACCGTGCTGATGATCCTCATGCTGGAGGCCGAGGGGAAACTGAACCTCGCCGACGCGGTGCAGAAATATCTGCCCTATGTTCCGGTGCTCGAACATCCGGTTACCCTCGCCCATCTGTGTGCCAATACCAGCGGATACCGCGATCATCTCGAGAGCATGATCTTTGGCGGCCTGTCGATCTTTGCGCCCTCCACCCGTCAGACCGGGCGCGACGTGATCGCCCGTCAGGACGCGCTGAATTTCAAACCCGGCAGCGCCATGCTCTATTCCAATGCCGGTTTCTTCATGCTTTCGGAGATTGTCGAGGAACTCGACGGCACCTCGTTCAATGAGTCCCTGCGCAGGCGGATCACCGGGCCGCTGGGCATGGATGACACCTCGCTCTTGATCCGTGACAACGCCGCGATGAAACGGCTGGCCGCGCACTACACCCTGCGCCCGGATGGCTTTGCCAATCTCGGCTGGGGCCTTGATCTGGGCGGCGAAGGCGGCATGATTTCGACACTTGACGACATGGTGGTGTGGCAGCAGAACCTGTTTGCGCCGAAAGTCGGCACACCCGCCATGTATGAGCGCATGTCCACCCGATGGACATTCGACAACGGCGCAACCGGCGCCTACGGCCTCGGCCTTGTTTCCGACGTTTATCGCGGCCGCCGGGTGGTGGGGCATGGCGGAACGGTTGCCGGCGGCAAATCGGAATCGACCCGCTTCGTCGATGACGGCCTCGGCATCGTGATCATCGCCAACCACGACCAGATCGCGCCATTCAGCGTTGCGCGCAGAATTGCCGACATCTATTTCGGCAACGAAACGCCAAAACCCGTCACCTTTGCGCCGGGACGCTACCGGCAGGAAGGCGGATCCGATGTCTTCGAAATCGTCGACACCAATGGTGTTGCAACATTCCTCAATGCCGGCGGCGGCGGCACCTTTGACTTCGGCGCAGCCCATGGGCCCAAGCCCGAACGGGGTATCACCGATCTGGTGCTTGTACCGCGCACGGACGGCAAGATCGACGGCACATTCTGCGGCATGCCGCGTGTTTTCGCCCCCATGCAACCGGCAGCCAGGGCGGCAAGGCCGCTTGCAGGAAAGTACCGCAACAGCACGCAGGGTTTCGACGTGGAGATCACCGGCGATGACAGCACGGGCGAATTCCGCATGCGCTCCGACCTCGGCGCATTGAACGCCCCCCTTGTCGCGGCCGACAAGGACCTGTGGTTCCTGCTGCAGCCCGGCGCCGATATGCGTCCGGGCCTGCCGTGGACGGCGACACTGACCGTGACCGGATCGGGATTTGAGTTCAATTCCGATCGCATCAGGAAACTGGCTTTTACAAAAATCTGATCCCATCAGCGAGGCTACCCATGTCCCTACGGAAAATGTCTCCCCAGGAATTCGACTTGCTGACGCGGGATTATCTGCGGCGCAGCGTGCTTTCACGACGGACCTTCCTGACAGGCGCTGCAGCGCTTGGCATGACCGCCGGTCTCGGGCTGCCCGGCAGCAATGCCGGGGCGGCGCAAACCGGCGGAACGTTGCGGGTCGGCCGCGCGGAGGAGCCCGATACGCTCGATCCGCACAAGACGACGCTGTCGGTCTCCTCGACGACCATGGACCTGATCTACGAGCCGCTGGCGCGGCGCGGTTTTGAGGGCGAAGTGATCCCCGCCTTTGCCGAAAGCTGGCAGTTCAGCAATGAAAACAGGACCCTCACCTTCAAGCTGAAACCCGGCGTGAAATTTCATGACGGCTCGCCCTGTGATGCCGAGGCCGTGGCGTGGACGGTTGCCCGCCACCTCGACCCCAAGACCGCCTCGTCAAGCGTGTTTGTCCTCGGTCCGCTTGAACGGGCCGAAGTGATCGATCCCCTGCAGGTCGCCTATCATTTTACCGAACCGTTCATTCCGGTCTGGGAAGGGCTCACGATTGGATATGCCGCCCCCATTTCCCGCAAGGCCGTGGAAGCGGACGGAGACCAGTATGGCCGTCGCCCCGTCGGAGCAGGACCGTTCCGCCTCGTTTCCTGGTCGACCGATCGCGGCATGCGGCTGGAGCGCAATGATGATTATGCGCCCATCGCAGCCCCTGCCCGCATCGATGCGGTCGAGTTCTTCCATTATCCGGAAGACGCGACACGCATGGCCGCTTTTGAAACCGGCGAAATCAACGCCATCTATACCGGCAACTCCGTCCCGCTGGATGGCATCAGGCGCCTGCGCAACAATCCCGATGCCACGCTCATAGAACGGCCGGCGCAGCTGATGCGCGCGCTGGTGTTCAACCAGAAGCGGCCCCCGTTCAACAATCCCGTTGTCCGCCGCGCCTTCTGCCATGCCATCGACCAGAAGCGGCTGATCGCCTTTGCCCTTGACGGATTGGCCGTGGCCGCGACATCGCCCATCGCCAGTTCCATTGTGGGATATTCGCCCAAGACTGCCGAGCTGGGCTATGCCTACGATCCTGCGAAAGGCAAGGCGCTTCTCGCCGAGGCGGGGATTGCGCCTGGTCTGAAGGTCAAGCTGGTCACATCCGATAATCCCATCATCCGGCGCACCGCCGAAGTTGTTCAGGCACAGTTGCGTGATATCGGTGTCGACGTCGCCATTGAGACCATGCCCATCGCCCAATGGTCCGCCGTGACCTCCAAGGGCGAACAGGACATGGTGATCAGCACATATGCCTATGGCGAGGCTGACGTGGTTTACCCCTTCCTGCACAGCAAGGGCTCGCTCAACCGGGCATTCCACGAGAATGCGGACCTTGACGCCATGATCGCCCGGCAGCGCGTAACGGCGGATACCGCAGCCCGCCAGGATATCCTGGACAAGATCCAGGCTTTCGTCGTCACGGAAGCCTATTGGAAACCGCTGTTCGAGCCGCTCAACTTTGCCGTGGTTTCGAAAGATGTCGTCGATGCACGCATGAACACCGCCGGAGAGTTGCGTCCCGATCTGCTCGGTATCAGTGAATGAACGGCGCGGATCGATGCTGAAGCTGCTCGTTTCACGGTTCTTCTACGCATGTGTCATCATTCTGGGTGTCGTCCTCGTCGTTTCGTCGCTGGTGAAGCTGGTTCCCGGTGATCCGGTGGACGTGATCGCGGCGGGAAATCCGGGCATGAGCGTTGCTGACATGGATCGCCTGCGCGAACGGATGGGGCTCACGCGCTCCATTCCCGAGCAGTTTGCCAGCTATCTCGGCCATGCCGTGCAGGGTGACATGGGCACATCCATCCGCCAGGGCGTGCCGGTGACCAGGCTGATTGCGGAGCGGCTGCCGGCCACCGCCGAACTTGCCTTCTGGGCACTTGTGCTGGCGTTCATCTTCGCCATTCCGCTTGGCATTGCCACGGCACTCAAACGCGGCAGCTGGCTTGACTACACCGGCACGTTCATTGCGGTGCTCGGCGTATCGACACCGGGATTCCTCCTGGCGGTGCTGATGATCCTCTGGTTTTCCATCGAACTGCGCTGGCTTCCGGCATCCGGCTATCGGGGTTCGGCGCTTCTGGCCGTGGGAAAGGCCGTTGTTGAGGGAAAATTCTCGGTTTTCTGGAACGCGTTCCGCTATTTCATCCTGCCTGCCATCTCGCTCTCCTTCGTGCTCATTGCCGTCAATGCCCGGGTGATCCGCTCGGCGATGCTGGAAGTCCTGCAACAGGATTTCATCACCTTCGCCACAGCGAAGGGCGTCCCGCGCCTGCGGATCGTGCTGCGCCATGCCTTGCGCAACGCCTTGCTTCCGGTGGTCACCCTGGCCGGGCTGCAGATGGGTGCGCTGTTGTCCGGAACGGTGGTGATCGAGACCGTGTTCGCATGGCCCGGCATCGGGCGGCTTGCGGTCGATTCCATCCATGTGCGCGACTATCCGATCATCCAGGCCGTCGTTCTCGTCTCGGCCGTCCTGTTCATCGTCCTGAACCTGACCGTCGACATTCTCTATCGCTTCATCGATCCAAGGGTGCGTGATGACTGACATCGCAACCATTCCCATCGGCACGCAGGGTACCGAACCCGCCGCCAAGCAGGAACGCAGCTTCCTCTCCAGCCTCGGGCGCAGCGCCAAGGGACTGACAGGCCTGTTCCTGATCATGCTGGTTGTCGCCTGTGCACTCTTCGCGCGGCAGATCGTGCCCTATGACCACGCCCAGCAGGTGATCGAATGGCGATACGCCCCGACAGCCTGGCAGGCGGGAGGCAGCACCCGCAACCTGCTTGGCGGCGACAATATGGGCCGCGATATCTTCAGCCGCACGATCATGGGCGCGCAGATTTCGGTGCAGGTGGCCTTGATCGTGGTCTCGATCGCGCTGGTCATCGGCTCGGCGCTGGGCGCATTGGCCGGCTATTTCGGCGGGTGGATCGATACATTGATCATGCGGGCCGTCGATTTTCAGCTCGCCTTCCCGTTTCTCCTTTTGGCGCTGATCTTCATGGCGGTTCTCGGGCCGGGATTCGCAACCCTGGTCATGGCCCTGTCCTTTGCGCTCTGGATCAACTTTGCCCGCATCGTGCGCAGCGAAACCATGCGCATCCGCAAGCTCGATTATGTCGATGCGGCCATCACCATGGGCGTTTCGCAGCTGCGCATCATTGCAACCCATGTCCTGCCCAATGTGCTGCCGGCGGTGCTGGTCATGGCCACGCTCGACATAGCGCTGGTGATCATTTCCGAGGCGTCGCTCTCGTTCCTGGGCCTCGGCGTTCAACCGCCCACAGCCTCCTGGGGCGTGATGATCGCGGAAGGACGCGACTTTCTCTACGACCAGCCATGGATCGTCATCGCGCCGGGAATTGCGGTGCTGATTTCCTCCGTCGGCATCAACCTCTTCGGTGATTTCCTGCGCGATTATTTCGACCCGCGACTGGAGAGGATGTGATGGTGGCGGCATCTCCCCTTCTGTCCGTCGGCAATCTGACGGTCGACTATCCCAGCCGCACCGGGCTTATCCGCGCCGTCGATGGCGTCAGCTTTTCCATCAGTGCCGGTTCTGTCCTTGGCGTCGTCGGTGAAAGCGGGTCAGGCAAATCATCGGTCGGCTTCGCCCTGATGGGCCTGACCGATGCCTCCAAGGCGGTTCTCGGCGGCACCATCACCTTCGAGGGACGCGATATGCTGACGCTTTCGCGCAGCGCGTGGCGGCAACTGCGCGGCGACCGCATCGCCATGGTGTTTCAGGACGCCATGGCAACCCTCAACCCGGTCATGCGCATCGGCGATCAGATCGGCGAGGTTTTCCGCTGGCATCGGCCGGAAATGTCGCGGCGCGCCATTCGCGCGGCCTGCCTGGAACTGCTGGAACGGGTCGGCATCAAGGATGCCGGGCGCCGGATCGACAGCTATCCGCACCAGCTCTCCGGCGGCATGCGCCAGCGGGTGGTGATCGCCGCGGCCATTGCGTTGAAGCCCAGCCTCCTGATCGCGGATGAACCGACCACCGCGCTCGACGTGACCGTGCAGGCACAGATTCTCGAGCTTATGCAGACTCTCTGCCGCGAACAGGGAACGGCGCTGATCCTTGTCAGCCATGATCTCGACGTGGTCAGTGATGTCTGCCGGGATGTCGTGGTCATGAAGGACGGCGTTGTTGTCGAGGCAGGCCCGGTGGATGACGTGCTGATGAACCCGCAACACGCCTACACGCAAATCCTCCTGAAGGCCCGGCCGGGCTTCGGCTCGGGGCACATGAACACAGGAGCACCCCATGGCTGACGATATTCTCCTCGAAGTCAAAGGTCTCATCCGCAGCTTCGCCCTGTCGGCAGGGTTCTTCGCCAAGCCAAGGCAACTCATTGCCGTCAACAATGTCAACTTCCAGATCAGCCGCGGCGAAGCCTTTGGTCTCGTTGGCGAAAGCGGCTCGGGCAAATCAACCATCGGCCGCATCATCGCACGGCTGTCCCAGCCCAGTGCCGGGTCGGTGACATTCGATGGAACGGATTGGCTGGCGCTCAGGGGAAAGGCATTGCGGGAAAAGCGGCGCGATGTGCAGATGATCTTTCAAAGCCCCTATGCATCGCTTGACCCGCGATGGCGCGTGCGTGACCTTTTGGCCGAACCGCTCAAATCCTATACGGACCTGACGGGATCAGCCCTGACCCGCCGCGCTGCCGAGCTGATGGAACAGGTCGGCCTGCATTCCGGCTGGATCAATCGCTTTCCGCACCAGTTTTCCGGCGGGCAGCGTCAGCGCATCGCCATAGCAAGGGCGCTGGCGTCAAAGCCCAAGCTGCTGATTGCCGACGAGCCCGTATCGGCGCTTGATGTCTCAAGCCAGGCGCAAATCCTGCAGCTGCTGCGCTCGATCTGTACCGAGCAGGGTTTGGCGATGCTGTTCATCTCGCACGACCTCTCGGTCGTCGATCATCTCTGCCAGCGCGTCGGTGTTCTCAACCATGGCATATTGGAAGAAGTCGGACCGACCGGACAGATTTTCCGCAACCCGCAATCCAGCTACACCCGCCGCCTGATCGAGGCGGTTCCCGGCAAAAAGCGCCGGGCGGCAGAAGGAGCCATGCATGCTTGATATCCTGATCCGCGGCGGCCGCGTGATCGATCCGGAAACCGGATTTGATACGGTTGCGGACGTGGCCATTGCCGGCGACCGCATCGTTGCCGTGGGGCATGATCTGGGCGCAGCGCGGCAGGTCATCGATGCCACAGGCCTTGTTGTTGCACCCGGCTTCATCGACATTCACGCCCACGGCCAGTCGGTACCCGCCGACCGGATGCAGGCCTTTGACGGGGTGACCACCGCGCTGGAACTGGAGGTTGGCGCCCTGCCGGTCGGCGCCTGGTACAAGCGGCAGGCGCAGGTGCGCCGCGTACTCAACTATGGCACCGCATCCGCGTGGATTTTTGCGCGCAAGGCCGTGATGATCGGCCTCGAACTGCAGGATGGCGAGGCGTCCCTGACCGTCATGGGGCGTGGTGCGGACGATCCGCGATGGTCGGTTCAGGCGGCAAACGAGGCGGAAGCGAACAGGATCGTCGCCCTCACCCGGCAGGGAATCGAGGAAGGCGGCCTGGGGATCGGCATCCCCAACGGCTACGCGCCCGGCGCAGGCGCAAAGGAGATGAGCCTGATCTGCGATCTTGCCGCCGAAACCGATACGCCGACCTATACGCACATCGCGCAGATGTCGAACATCGATCCCAAAAGTTCGATCGAGGCCTATGTCAACCTGATCGGCCTCGCCGCGGCCACCGGCGCCCACATGCACATCTGCCACCTGAACTCGACCAGCCTCCAGGACGTCGACCGCGCGGCAAAACTCATCGCCAAAGCCCAGGCGCAGGGACTGAAGATCACCACCGAGGCCTATCCCTACGGCACCGGTTCGACGATTGTCAGCGCCGGATTCTTTGCCGATCCGGCCTTTTCGCAACGCACCGGCACGGGCTACGACGCCATCGAACTGGTGACGACCCATCGCCGCCTGCGCGACATCGACGACCTGCTGGCATCGCGGGAGGCGGATCCGTCGGCGCTTGTGCTGTGGCATTTCCTCGACACCGAAGACAATGCTGCCGACCGCGCGCTTCTGGATATTTCCGTGCTCTATCCCGGAGGCGCCATTGCCTCGGACGCCATGCCGTGGACACAGCCGGACGGCGGGCTCTATGAAGGCGATGAATGGCCGCTCGGTGACGACAAGACCTCGCATCCCCGCTCTTCCGGCACCTTCACCCGCTTCCTGCGGCAATGGGTGCACGAGCGCCAGATGCTGCCTCTCGGTGAGGCCATCGCCAAATGCTCGCTCATCCCCGCGCGGATTGTCGAGCCCTGCGCGCCGCTGTTCCGGCGCAAAGGCCGGTTGCAGGCAGGCTGCGATGCCGACATCGTGATATTCGATCTGGAACAGGTTGCAGACAGGGCGACATTCGCCCGAATGAACCTCCCCTCGGATGGCATGCGCCATGTTCTGGTCAATGGCCAGCCGGTTATTTCGAACGGTATCCTCGATCTGAATGCAGCACCCGGCCGCGCCATCCGGCGGGGTGACCGGTGAGCATCCCGGTCCTGGTTGTCACCGGCTTTCTCGGTGCCGGCAAGACAACGCTCATCAACACCTTGCTGGCGCAGGCACAGAACCGCCGCATCAGCGCCATCGTCAATGATTTCGGCGCCATCAACATCGATGCCGACCTCATTGCCGGGAGTGCCGACAGCGTTGTGGGCCTGCAGAACGGGTGCATCTGCTGCACGCTGCAAGGCGATCTGCTGCGCACGCTCAAGCTTGTCCTTTCCCGGCCGGTCCGTCCCGACCATATCCTGATCGAGGCCAGCGGCGTTGCCGATCCGCGCGGCATCACCGAAGCGCTGATGGACCCGATCCTGCGCGATGCCGTGCGGCTGGATGCGGTCGTTGCGGTTGTTGACGCCGACGAAGTCGCCAGCAATCCCCAGCGCAGGCAGGATGACCTCTGGCGTGCACAGGTTGCGGCTGCGGACTTCATCGCGCTTGCCAAGACCGCGGGCCTCGCCCCGGGCGAAATATCCGGTTTGCGGGCAAATCTCGGTGCTCAGAACAAGGCGATGATTTTTGATACCGGCGAGGAGACGATGCCGATCGACGCACTATTCGTCACCAACCGGCCGCTGTTCGCTCCGGCAGGCTCGCACGGCGATGGCATGCCCGTCGACGCGTCGCGCTTCGCCGCGGTCGAGTGGCAATCGGAGGAAGCCATCCATGCCGGCGCCTTTCAGGCGGTCATCCAGGCACTGTCGCCGATGCTGATCCGCGCCAAGGGCATCGTGAATTTTGTCGAAAAGCCGGGAAACAGTTTTCTTCTGCAGATGGTCGGCCGCCGCGCCTCGCTCACCCGGCTGTCGCAAAGCCAGCCGGGTTGCCGCCTGGTTCTCATTGGCGAAGCCGCCATCTTTGATCCGGCCACCGTTCGCGGCTGTCTTGCGGACATGTCCAAGCCACCATTTTAACCCAACCGGGAGGAAAAACGTCATGCGCGTATTCAGTGCGGTACTGGCCACGGAAACCAATACATTTTCTCCAATCCCGACGGATCTGGCCGCCTTTGTCGAAAAGGGCGAATATTATCCCGCCGGCAAACATCCCGATCACATGACCCTGTGCAGCGGGCCCCTGTGGGCACTGCGCGAGCGCGGGCGCCGGGAAGGCTGGGCGTTGTTCGAAGGCGTGACAGCCTTTGCGCAGCCGGGCGGCCGCACCATCCGCCATGTCTATGAAAAGCTGCGGGACGAGCTTCTGGACGACCTGCGTGCCGCCATGCCGGTGGACATGGTGTGCCTGCTCTTGCACGGTGCCATGGTGGCCGAAGGCTATGACGACTGCGAAGGCGATATTCTCGCGCGCGTCCGCGCCCTGGTTGGACCCGATACGGTTGTCGGCGTGGAGCTCGATCCTCACTGCCATATGACATCGGCGATGATCGAAAATGTCGATGTTCTCCTCACGTTCAAGGAATATCCACACACCGACATCTATGAATGCGCGGTCGAACTGGTCGATCTCTGCGCCAGGATCGCCAAGGGAGAGATCAGGCCAACGCCAGCCCTTGCCGACACCGGCATGGTGTCACTCATCCGCACGACCACGGAACCGGGACTGTCGCTGACAAAACATGTGCGAGCCCTGGAAAAGCAGGACAAGGTGCTGTCCGTATCGATTGCACAAGGCTTTCCCTGGGCCGATGTTCCTGACATGGGAACCCGCGTGGTGGTTTATACCGACAATGACCCGGATGCCGCACGAAACCTGGCGCGGGATCTGGCCGGCAAACTCTATGCGATGCGTGAATCCTTCGTCCCGCCCATGCCCGATATCGATGAAGCGCTCGATCTGGCGCTGGCAGCGCCGGGTGGTACCGTCGTGATCGCGGACGTCGCTGATAATGCCGGCGGCGGCGCAGCCAGCGATTCCACCTTTTTCCTCCGCCGCATGGTTGACCGCAGGACCGGCAACGCCGTGATAGGTCCCGTCTGGGATCCGGTCGCCGTGCAGTTTGCCTTTGCCGCCGGACACGGCGCGGTGCTGCCCCTGCGCATTGGCGGCAAGGTCGGACCAGGGTCCGGCAACCCCGTGGATGCCACGTGCCGCGTCATCGGGCTGAAACGCAATCTGATGACCAGCAGCCTCGGCGGAACACCCTATCAGATGGGTGATTGCGCCCTGGTCGATTGCGGCGGTGTCGAGGTTCTCCTGACCACGGTGCGGGCGCAGGCAATCCACCCCGATCTTTTCACCAATATAGGCTGCGACCTGGCAAAAAAACGAATCGTCGTGGTCAAGTCGACCCAGCATTTCCGCGATGCGTTCGAACCCATCGCCAGCGCGGTGATCTATGCAGCGGCGGAAGGAACCGTCACTACGGATCTGAGCACCTTGCCCTATACCTGCATCCAGCTGCCGAAATGGCCGATCAGAAATGCTGGTTCCGCTTAACCGGTTGCGGAGCGCGGCTGCCCGCCTGAACAAGTTTTGACATTGCGTCGTCCTTTCTGCTCATATGGCCAAATCAGTTTTCGATCCAAACGGCACACTTGAAGCACCAGCGCTGGAGCAACCATGGACGTGGATTTTGACGACGCATCGAAGAAAGAAGCCAAACCACAACCGGCACCGGCTGGCGGCAGAAAGTCTTCAGCACTCGGTACATTGAGTAATCTCCTTGGCCGTGCCGGTATCCGCGTCAATGGCGATGCGCCCTGGGACATCCAGATCAAGGATCCGAGAGCCCCGACCCGCATTCTGGCGCAAGGCAGTCTGGGCCTCGGCGAAAGCTACATGGATGGCTGGTGGGAATGTGCAGCGCTGGATCAGTTCTTCGACCGCATATTCCGCGCCAATCTGACCGAACATGTGACGGCCAAGGACGTGTTGCAGACGCTGCGCGCACGCTTGCTCAACCTGCAGAACAGCAGGCGCTCCTGGCAGGTGGGCAAAGAGCACTACGATGTCGGCAATGACCTGTTTTCCGCAATGCTTGACCGCCGCATGACCTATTCCTGCGGTTACTGGAAAGACGCCGGCAATCTCGACGATGCCCAGAGTGCAAAGCTCGATCTCGTTTGCCGCAAGCTCGGCCTTCAACCGGGCATGCGTCTTCTGGATGTCGGCTGTGGCTGGGGCAGCCTGATGCAGTTTGCCGCCGAAAATTATGGCGTCTCCTGCGTCGGTCTGACCATTTCCAAGGAGCAGGCGGAGTTTGCACAACGGACATTGAAAGGCCTGCCCGTCGAGTTCCGCCTCGCAGACTACCGTTCCTTCAACGTCGAGGGACTTGAGAAATTCGACCGGATTTCCTCGATCGGCATGTTTGAGCATGTCGGGCACAAGAACTACACCGCCTTCTTTGACGCCTGCAGGCGCAGTCTGTCGGATGACGGATTGTTCCTGCTGCACACGATCGGGCGAAAGCGCACCCGGAACATGATCGATCCATGGTTCGACCGGTATATCTTCCCCAATGGTGAACTGCCGTCCCTGGCAGAAATTTCAACCAGCGTGGATGGCCGCTTCGTCATCGAGGACGTGCATAATTTTGGCGCCGATTACGACAAGACACTGCTGGCGTGGCATGCGCGGTTCGAAGCCGCATGGCCGCAATTCGCATCCAAATATGGCGAGCGCTTCTACCGCATGTGGCGTTACTATCTGCTGTGCATGGCCGGGTGCTTCCGCGCGCGCCAAATCCAGCTTTGGCAGACGGTCCTTTCACCCCAGGGTGTTGCCGGAGGATACCGGCGGCACTCCTGAATGAGGCAGGACCGCGCTGCAGATCAGCCGCCCGGCTACGTCATCCTGCGCAGAGCAACCTGACGGCTACCACTTCACGGTCAGGCCGACATTCCCTTCAAAGGCTCGCTTCCTCTCGCCGCTGACATCAAACGTGTAGTCGGCGGTGACGAAGGCGCTCACATTCTTGCTAAAGTTGTGGACGATGCCGCCGCCCAATTCCAGCGATGTGCTTTCCGCCTGGGTCGTGATCGGATCGTTGCCGAAGAGCACCGTATCGGTGGCCTTGAAGTTGTGCCACAGATTGGCCTTCAGATAAGGCTGGAACAATCCATGCGCGGTCTGGTAATTGCCTTGCAGCCTTGCACCGAAGCGGCCTGTGACGGCATCGTTGTTATCGAACGCAACACCGGAAAACGCATCCTGCTGATTGTCGAACCAGGCGCGCTGCCAGATGAGCTGCGCCTGCGGCTCAAGCAGCCAATTGTCGGTCAGTGCGAAGGGATAGCCGCCTTCCAGCGACACGGTAATGCCGCTGCCGTCATAATCGATGCCGGCGCCGCTCACAGAGCGTGCATTGCCGCCATACCAGGTTCCCATCACAACGCCGTCCAGATACCAGCCGGATGGCCCGATATGCGTCCAGTACCCGCCAACACTCGTGGCATCGACCTTGATCTTGCCCGTGCTCAAATTATTCCAGCCAAAAGCCTGGCCTTTGACATCGGAATTCATGCCGGCATAGCCGAAGAAGATACCCGCTATATCCCGATGGCCGCCTTCACTCTGCCGGCGCAGGATATCGATACCAGTTTGGACACCCCATATTGATCCGTCGATTGAGGGCGACGCCGTCCCTGCCCATCCCTGTTCCGTGCTCTGGCCGAAAACGCGCCCCCAGGCAGCCGACAGTTCACTGCCCGGCGTGAGAACGCTCTGCTCGCCGCGACGCTCATGGAATGTGCCGAGCGTTGCCAGTGTCGCCAGCCGCGCAGCCGGCGGCAGCGCGGAATAGGTCGCGACTTCCGGACGAAGCAGCGGCACGACACTCACGGACACCCCGCCGCGCTCCTCAACGACCGGTGTGACCGGCGTTGCCCCCGGTTCCGGCGGTTGTACTCCTCCTCCGGTAGATACAGGTGGCTGCACAACGTTTGGTGTGGTTGGATCGGTCGGTGCAATGATCGGTCCGACCGGCGTTGGATTGTCCGGCGTCGGCGTCGGGGTGACATATTCCGAGCGCAGATACCAATTCTGCGCCGTGTTGGCGCTGACGCCGCCCTTGAACAGAAAATACTCGTAAGCGCCGGCCGCCGCACGGCCGTTCAGATGAAAGGCGCTGGCTGACGTTGTCGCACCGTTCACGGCGTCGACCACCTTGATCCCGTCAATCACCGTCGCAGCGCCGGTCCCTCCGACGTTGGTCACGGCAATACCGGTTGTGCCGGTCGCCGTTCCTCCGGATAGAACGAGCTTGTCGGATGCGGCGGAGTCATCGCCAAGAACAGTGTTCAGGAGCAGCGAACCATTGTTGCCGGCATAATTGCCGACGACCGTCAGCCTGTCGCCGGCAGCACCCGAACCATTGGTCAGATCGATGACACCCGCATTGGTGACGGTGATGGCCGGTCCGCCGGAATAGGGCGTGATCGATGGATTGAAGCCACCCCCGGCGAGGAGTTTTGCACCCGATGACACGGTGACATTGCCCGTCAGGTCCTTTTGCAGGGTGAAGCTGCCGGTCTGGATAAAACTGTCGTGAAAATCTCCGGTGCCTGCCCAGGTCCAGTCTGTACCCGTCATGTACATCGTCTGGAAATTGGTGAAGGCGTTGTCGATCAGCCCCGAACCCTGAAGGGTCAGTTGATTGCTGCCGCCGCCGCCATTGGCGGTTCCGATGATCTTTGAACCGGTCTGCAGCGTGAAGTCGATATTGCCGTTGCCGCCGCTCAGGGCAAAACCATTGCCGCCATTCAGCAATCCGGCATTTGTAATCCTGGTCGGGCCATTGAGCGTGCGGATCGCGGGGCCCTGGTCACTGATGATCTGACCGCCAGCCAAATTCTCGATCGTCGCATTGAAACTTGGACCCAGCGTGTTCGAAAACACACCATCCGAAGGCAAGCTACCGGATGCCGCTCCACCTTGCGCGTGAATCACGCCGCTGTTGGTCAGACGGGCATTGGTGCCCTGCATGTAGACCGTTGGCGCACTGTTGCCGGTTGTGGCCAGCGTGCCTGTGTTGATGACTGTTCCGTTTTGCCCGAGAATGGAGGCCGCGCGTGCATTGCTTCCATTGGTTGTGACCGTTCCGTTGTTGATCAGGGTATTGTTCGGCGATCCGCCGCCGCTCTGCCCCCAACTGGCCGTCATGCCGTAGGCGTTGGGTCCGGTCGTGGTGATCGTGCCATTGTTTATGAGCGTGTTGCCGGAGCCGTCTGCCGCCATGCCGTCATTATATTGGTTGGTCGTGCTGATCGAACCGTTGTTGGTCAGGCTGTTGTTGCTTCCGGTGCCGACCAGACCTGCGCCGCGATTAAGTCCCGAGCTGCCCGATCCCGTCAGCGATATCGCGCCATTGTTCACCACCGTGCTGCCATCGATGACGCTGACACCCGAATTCTCGGCGGGACTGCGCACGATATTCAACTGGGCACCGCTGCCGACATTGACCGAGACGCCGGAGCTTCCCGCCACCGCATGAACGCCTGCCGTCGCGGGATTGGGTGCGGAGGTATCGCAGGTGACCGTTTGACCCGATGCCGGCGCAAGGCTGCTGCAGGCGGCCCAACCGGCCGATGAGCTTGCGATGGAGATGAGTGCCGATGTTGCAAACAGAGATAGAAGTCGCGTGTGTAACACGGAAATACGCATGGTTGCTCCCCCAGCATTCCGGTGCGAAGACGCACCAAGGCAGATCAAAATGCATATTTTGTTGAAATGAGGCTAGTCAGTTCAGAGTATTTCTTTGCTCGATCCACATGGAATGAACACTGCGTGGCAAAAATAACACAACGAAACACTACTACCTTCGAAATGCGTGGAATAAATACCAATAGCTTCTGCCATGCGGCCATTCAACTACCGGCAGACGAGGAAAAATGGTTAATATCGCTCTCGGAAATACACTCTGTTGCAGTCTTTAGGCTGCCTTGTGCTCAACCTCGACGGTCACATGCGACAGATCGTGGATATGGGAAAGCTTGGCGCGATAGGACGATGGCGCTTTCGGATGATCGCTCACCAGCGAAACAATGGCGCCGTGGTGGCCGGGCCCAAGCTGCCAGACGTGCAGATCCGTGATGACATCGCCCTCCCGCTCGATGGCCGAACGGATTTCCTCCGGCAGATCCTCGCTTGACGGGACATAATCCAGCAATACGCCACCGGCGCGCCGGATCAGCGCGAACGACCAATTGGCAATGACCAGCGCACCGACGATGCCAATGGCCGGGTCGAGCCAAACCCACCCATAAAGACTTGCTGTTACAAGAGCGCCGATGGCAAGCACCGAGGTCAGCGCGTCAGCAAGCACGTGAATATAGGCCGCCTGCAGATTATTGTCGTGCGCGTGAGCATGAGCATGGTCGTGATGATGGTCGCCATGATGCGCATGATCATCGCGCAGGAGCCAGGCGGACAGCAGGTTGACCGCAAGACCAACGGCAGCAATCGATATGGCCTGGGGAAAGTTGATCGGCACGGGATTGGCCAGCCTGACAAAGCTTTCCCAGGCAATCAGCAGAGCAATCAGGGCGAGAACCACGGCGCTGGCAAAAGCGGCGAGATCACCGAACTTTCCGGTTCCGAAGGTGAAGCGCGGATTGCGGGCGTGCTTTCGCGCATAGAGATAGGCCAGCGCTGCTATCAGCATTGCCGCCGCATGGGTCGACATATGCCAGCCATCCGCCACCAGCGCCATCGAACCATATATGGTTCCGGCGGCAATTTCAGCAACCATCATGACCGTGGTCAGGGCGATAACCATCCATGTGCGCCGTTCGTTGCGCGCATGGTTTTGGCCAAGGAACATATGGTCGTGTGCGCCGGCCTGCGGCTGTGCGCTGTGCTGATGGGTCATTTGAGATACGTCCTTACGACATCGATGAGTTCCGCGGCACCCTGGGCCCGCCCCGCATCCGGATCCATGTCCGGATCAACCACATGCATGCGAATATGGTCTTCGATAAGCTCGACAACCAGCCCGTTTACCGCGCCACGCACGGATGCGACGAGATTGAGGATGTCGCCGCAGGCAACTTCCGCCTCCAGCGCGCGCTCCACCGCCTCCATCTGCCCCTTCAGGCGGCGGATGCGGGCGAGGAGTTTGGCTTTCTCTTTGGTCGTATGTGACATAGTATAGCCCCCTACCCTATATTATGCAGAAATGCAACCGAATTGTTGCCTCCGTGGTTTCAGACACGGGCAATCAAACCAGCGAAAGCAACTCAGATCGCGTAGGTCGCCCCGGCAATGATTGTTCCGATAACCCCGAGAAGAATGGATGCGTACCAGGGCCAGCGGCGGCCACCGGTGATAATGGCAATGGTTGCAACCGCGATCGCTATATGCAGGAACGTCGCGGCAATGGTCAGGTGATGGTGGCGCCCTTCATGAACGAGGCCCTCCTGCAAGGCATCCTCCGATTTGACCTCGAAGTCCCGCGCGGTTTTCTGGATCTCCTGGCTTTCCACCTCATTGCGCTGCGACTGGGACGCGAAGTCAGCGGCTTTCGGCCCGCCCTGCGCCGCGGCAATATCGTACATGTTCTTCTTGAGGCTCTTGGCCTGGAAAAAATTCCAGTTGTCGGTGGCCTTGTTCTGGAAAAGCACGGCCTGGGTCTTGGCCGCCGTCGCCCCACCGCTCTCGATTGTCTCCAGGCTCCCGACACCGGCCGCAACAACCGCGAGAACCGCAATGGTTACCGCAACGATGGCAAGAAAGGCATTCTCGCTGTGCAGGGCATGCTCGGCATGTTCGGTATGTTCATAGGCTTCAGACGCGATTTCTTCCATCGAGATTCTCCCATTCTCCTGATGCTATGGGATCGCTCGCAATTTGGTCGAATTGTGATGAATGCACCCCCATGCATCCATCACCCTTGTCCAGCAATCCACACCGCCAGAACCTACACCGCATTGCCGATCGATACGAGCGGAGAAACCCGGAAGCATGACATGCCTGGCGCTGTTAACCATTTGTTTAACATTTGATTGATTGAGGCAGGTATTCTGGCGTTAACTCCTTGTTAAGAATGTGTTGGGGTAGCGGCAATGTTGCGTGTGTTGAGCGTTGCGATCTGTGTGTTTCTGGGCCTTTCATCGCTGACGCATGCGGGTTCTTCGAACCCATCCACCTCGGCCACGGCCCGGTCCATTTCCTTCGAGCGCCGTGCAGCCCTGTTCGGCGCGATCCCCGGCAGCACAAAGCCATCGCCGGCAAGCGCTGCAGCCACCGGCGGCAAGACGAGCGTTCCCTATGGCTGGGTGGATTTTTGCGGCCGCCGCCCCGAGGAATGCAATGTCTCGCCCCTGCCGGCAGCCGAGGTCAAACTCACAGCGCAAACATGGACTTATCTTGAACACATCAACCGGCAAGTGAACGCCTCCATCGAACCCATGAGCAATCTTGAGCATTGGGGCACGATGATGGATCACTGGGATTACCCGGTTGACGGCAAAGGCGACTGCAAGATCTATGCACTGTACAAGCGCAAGCTTCTGCTTGACGCCGGATTTCCGCGGCAGGCGCTGCTCATGACCATCGTGCGCGATTTGAACGACGAAGGTCACACCATCCTGACGGTAAAGACCGACCGCGGTGACTTCGTCCTCGACAATCTTGCTGAAGAAGTCAGGCCATGGGACGCCACCGGCTATAATTTCCTCAAGCGGCAGTCGCAGCAAAACCCGAATATCTGGGTTTCCATCAACCTGCGTGGAGACGCATCGAGAGCCTCCACCGCAAGCCTTCAGGCAAGAAACTGATTTCTACCGGTCATTGCCCGTTCGATTGAAGAATGCCTTCGAGGTCATCGAGCTTTTCATTGATCAGCCAGCCATAATAGTTTTCGACCGGATATTTGCGGTTGCTGCCGCTTGCGATTGCCTGCCGCAACTCGGCGGCCCGGCGCCGTGGCTGCCCGACATTGTACAGGGTCGCCGTGATGCCGGGATTCTTCGAAATGTCGAAACCCTGCGCCGCATAGGCGTCGATGGCATCGCGCACGATTGCCGCGATGTAGACGACGCTGCGGTCGGGATCCATGACATCGCGATAAACCGCCTGAGGCTGATCGGGGGAAAGCTTTGGAAGCTTGCTGACCTGCGAGACAAGGTCCGTCACCTCCAGGGCCGCCAGCGGGCTTATCTGGCCAAGGCCAAAGGTCTGACCGCCGTAGAACGGCTGGAAGAATGCCCGCTGAAGCGAAATGGGTTCATAGGCCACGTCATCGACAGTCTTGCCGCGAAACCGGTCGTCCCAGACCTGATCACGGCAATTCCACAGCTCGGCGCTTGCCGTCAGCGCGGCGCACGCGGCAAATTCGGGCCTTTTGACAAAAGCCTGGATCGTGACGCCCTTGTAGCGGAAGGAGAAGTCCGCATTGGCATAGGCCAGCGCCTTCACATAATAGGTCTGTACCTTGCCGACGGCACTCACATTGTAGGTATGCTCCCCAACCAGCGCGCCGACGATGTGAATGGGATCGATATGATAGGCGCGGGCTGCTTCCTTGATCTGGGCAACCAGCTTTGTCTCGCGCGTCAGCAGCGCAATGATCTGCTTGTATTTTTCGTCATAGGTTGTGTTGAACGCCTTCGCCCGGTCCGCCGATGTCTTGGGAATTGGCGGCTGCGTCCCGGAACGGTTGCCCGGCGGCACCAGCACCTCATTGGCAGCGTCGGCCGTTTGCCCGAGAAAACCACCGATGCCAATGCCAATGACCAGCATTGCGGCCAAGCGAGATACCGCGGGAAAGCTCATAAAGTACGTCTCCATTCTTGACCGAAAGCATAGGGGAAGCATGCGCTCGAATTGTACAGGCAGGAATGTCACGCAGGTATGATTGTGGTAAAGATTGGGTCTGTACCTGCGGCTCTTTTCCACACCTGGCGCTCTTATCATGAATCCCCGTGCTGGCGAGATACAGGAATCCTGTTCGCCCGCAAAAAATCCACGCGCATTGGTAAATTTCTGCGGCCGTAGTATATCCTACGCGCATGCGCATACTCCTCGTTGAAGACAATCGTGATTTGGCATCCTGGCTCGATAAAGCACTGCGGCAGGCCCATTATGCCGTCGATACGGTCTATAATGGCGAGGATGCCGACCATGCGCTCAGGGTTGCCGACTATGCCCTTGTCATTCTCGATCTGTCCCTGCCCAAAATGGACGGAATGACCGTGCTGCGGCGCCTGCGCAAGAGCGGCAGCACCGTTCCGGTCATCATACTGACCGCAAATGCAAGCCTTGGCGGGCGGGTTGCGGGGCTTGATGAAGGCGCCGACGACTATCTGGCCAAACCCTTCGAGATCGCCGAACTGGAAGCGCGTATCCGGGCCCAGCTCCGGCGCGGACACAACCGGGCCAATCCCGAGATCGAGCTGGGTGAATTGCTGTTCGACGGCAGGACGCGGCAGTTTTTTCTGTCCGGCAAGCTCATGTCGCTGACACCGCGCGAGCATGCGGTGCTGGAGCACCTGATCTTCAAGGCGGGGACAACGGTCAGCAAAACCGTTCTGTGCGAAAGTGTCTTCGGTTTCAACGATTTGGCCGATGCAAATGCCATAGAGATTTATGTTCACAGGGTACGCAAGAAGCTGGAAGGCAGTTCGGTGAAAATCGCAACATTGCGCGGCATGGGTTATCTTTTGCGCCATGGCGAATGACGGCAAGACCCGAGCCCAGCCGAAATCCCGCCGTTTGTGGAAACGGCTCAGCGAGAGCCTGCGGGTCCAGCTTCTGCTGTGGATCGTTCTTCCGCTGATCGGCGTGATCTGCGTCAATCTCGTCATCAGCTTTCAATCGGCCGAGGCCACGGCCGATCTGATCAGCGATCAGCTGCTGCTGGCGTCAGCCCGGGTGATCGCCGAAGCGGTGACGGTAGACGCCAACGGCACGGTTGCCGTGGATATTCCACCCGCTGCGCTGGAGATGTTCGATATCGGCCACGGTGACCAGGTTTTTTACCGGGTGCTGACGGCATGGGGAACCCTTGTCTCCGGCTTCGACAACCTGCCCGAACCCAAGAAGGAACAGGTGGGCGAGGATGCGGTGTTCAGAGGCGCTCCAGTGCGCGTGCTGACACTGAACCACCCGGTCATCGGCCTGGCGCGCGATGCAGAAGTGTCCGTGTCGGTCGCGGTGACGCTGAATGGCGAACGGGCAATGCGGCAAAGGCTCTGGCTGTCGGATTTCACCAAACAGGTGCTTCTGGTTCTCGTGGCCGGTTTTGTCGCCATTGTCGGGCTGCAGCGCGGGCTCACCCCGGTCTTGCGCCTGCGCGATGCGGTGCGCGAACAGGGACGGGAGCGGCTTGATCCGTTTTCGCCCGAAACCGTGCAGACCGAATTGCGTCCCCTGGTCCACGCCCTCAACGATTATATGGAGCGCGTACAAAGCCAGATGGCGGCACAGAGGCGGTTCGTCTCCAACGCGGCACACCAGTTGCGCACGCCCCTCACCCTGGTCGCAACCCAGGCAAGCTTCGCCGCGCGGGAGCAGGACAATGAGCGCCGCAACGAAGCCTTGCAGGCTCTCCGGTCGAGCACGAAACAGCTCGCACGCCTTGCCAGCCAGCTGCTGACATTGTCACGCGCCGAACCGGGCAGCCGCAGGCCGCGGCGCGACAGGGTTGATATGACCGCAGCAACACGGCAGGTCCTCGACACCTATGCCGAAACCGCCTTGCGCCGCCAGATCGATCTTGGCTTCGAGGCAAGCGAACCGGCTTTCGTCGAGGGCGATGGCCCGATGCTGTCCGAGATGATCGTCAATCTCATCGACAATGCCCTGCGCTACACGCCGGTCGGCGGCACCGTCACGGTTGCCGTTTCCAAGGGTGACGAATGGGTGCACCTTCGCGTCGAAGACAACGGGCCGGGTATACCTGATGATGAAAGAGCGAAGGTTTTCGAGCGGTTTTACCGCGTCATGGACGTGCAGCCCGAGGGCAGCGGGCTCGGCCTTGCCATTGTCAAGGAAGTCATCGACGGCGCCGATGGCACGGTGAATTTGGGCACATCCCCGAGCGGGGGATTGACCGTGGACATCAAGCTGCCAACAGTAAAACAGGACCGGAGCGAGCCGGTCCTGTCTTGATCCTTGGCATGCCGAATTACTGCATGTCGGTGTGCTGCTGCGGGCGCCACTTTGCCAGCCGGGTTTCGATCATGGTCATGATCATTTCCGCCAGCAGCGTGACAAGCATCACCAGAATGATGGCGGCGTACATGCCGGCTGCATCGAATGTGCCCTTGGCAATCGAGATCAACTGGCCGATGCCAAAGCGTGCACCGACAAATTCACCGACGATGGCACCAATGATGGCAAAACCGAAACTGACGTGAAGGCTGGCGAAAATCCAGCTCATCGCCGATGGCACGATCACCGTGCGCGTCACCTGCCAGTTGGATGCCCCGAGAATACGGGCATTGGCAATCATGTTGCGGTCGGCTTCGCGAACGCCCTGGAACGCGTTGGCAAACACCACGAAGAACACCATGATGAAGGCCAGCGCCACTTTGGATGCCAGTCCCAGCCCCATGATCATGATGAAGATGGGGGCAAGAACAACACGCGGGATCGAGTTGATCGCCTTGATATAAACCGAGAAAATGTCGGAGAGAAACTGGTTGCGGCCAAGACCGATGCCAACCAGAACGCCGGCGATGGAGCCCGCAAAAAAGCCGATCAGCGCTTCTTCCATGGTCACCCACAGATTGAACCAGAGCGACCCTTCAGCGGTGCCTTCCGTGATCCATTCATACAGGCGCATGACAATGCCGCTTGGGCTGGAATAGAAAAACGGATCGATCCAAAGCCTGTTGGCTGCAAGTTCCCAGGCGCCGAGAATACCGACCAGAATGACCAGCCGCCAGAACAAGACAGCGTGTTTGCGGCGTTGCATTGCCTTGAGAGCGGCAGCCTCTATTTCTGCGTCCGAGGTTCCGGCGCGGAAGATCGGAGCCATGTTTTCCAATGGGGTATCGGTCATGCTGATATTCCTCCGGTTCAGGCTGCCTGACTGGCGCGGCGATAGCTCATTTCCACTTCGTCGCGCAGATCTTCCCAGATCGTGCGGCAATATTCGATGAAACGGGGCTCGTAGCGAATGTCAGCAACCACGCGCGGACGCGGGAGATTGATGGGATAGACGGATTTCACCGTTGCAGGTCCGGCGGTCAGCACATAGACCTTGTCAGCAAGGGCGACAGCCTCTTCAAGGTCGTGCGTCACAAAGATGACCGATGCCTTGCGTTCCGCCCACAGGCGCAACAGTTCTTCATGCATCACGGTGCGGGTCTGCACGTCCAATGCCGAGAACGGCTCGTCCATCAACAGAATTTCGGGTTCATTGATGAAGGTCTGGGCCAGGGACACACGCTTGCGCATGCCGCCCGAAAGCTGGTGCGGATAATGCTGCTCGAAGCGGGACAACCCGACGCGGGCGAGCCAGTCCCTGGCGCTGCGGGTGGCTTCCGCATGGGATTTTCCCCGGAAGAGCGGACCAGCCATGACATTGTCGATGACATTGCGCCATGGGAACAGGGCGTCTGTCTGGAAGACGAAGCCGACCCTCGGATCGATACCATTGACCGGGCCGCCCATCAGGCGCACTTCGCCGGCGCTTGGCCGGGCAAGTCCGGTGACAAGATTGAGCGTTGTCGACTTGCCGCAGCCGGTCGGCCCGACAACGGCGACGAACTCGCCGGGTTCGACCACCATGTTGAAATCGCGCAAGGCGGTCAGCGACTTGCCGGTTGGTGAAACAAAGCGGCGGCTGACATTGATCAGTTCAATGGCAGGGGTCTGGGATGCATTCTCTTTCATGGCAAATACCTGGGGCGTGCTGAATAACGGGCGTGCACGCAATGCCCGATACCAAAGGATCGCTTCCAGCCGCTGGCGGCCGGAAGCGATAGGCTCGGAAAGGTTATTTGGCAGCTTTCACAAATTCAGACGTGAAGGTCTTGGAAAGATCGATCTGCTTGCCTTTGACGTTCTTGGAGAAACTCGACAGAACGTTGAGCACGGTTTGCGGGCCATCCGCAGGCATGATGCCATCGGCGGTAAACATGGCCTTGCCATCGGCAAGCGCCTTTACATAACCTTCCTTGTCGCCGACGTAGAAATCCTTCGGCATCTTGTCGGCAATGTCATCCGCACTGTGGGTGTTGATGTATTTCAAGGTCTTGACGAAAGCATTGGCAAGCTTCTGCGTCGTTTCCTTGTGTGCATCGACCCATGATGTTTCCATATAGAGCGACGCGGCAGGATAGGTTCCGCCGAGCGCGGCCCGCGTGCTTTCAACCGAGCGCATGTCGATCAGGACGCTTGCTTCCTTGGTCTTGAGCATGCGCGAGATTGTCGGCTCCGTTGTCATGCCTGCCTGGATCTTGTCCTGCTGCATGGCGGCGATGAAGGTTGCACCGGCACCGACAGGCACGGATGTAAATTCTCCGGGCTGCAAGCCGCTCTTGAACGCCAGATACTGCGTGAGGAAATTGGTGGAGGAACCAAGCCCGGTAACGCCGAGGCTCATGCCCTTGAAGTCAGCTGCCGACTTGATCTCGGGGTGTTTGGTCGAAACCAGTTCGACTTCGCCCGGCGCCTGACTGAACTGAACGATCGATTCGACGAGCTTGCCCTTGGCCTGCAGGTCGATGCAGTGATCATAGAAACCGACAACGCCCTGGACGGCGCCTGCCAGCAGCTGGTTTTCGGCATCGACACCGGCCGGTTCGTTGAGCAGTTCAACATCCAGGCCTTCGTCCTTGAAATAGCCGAGCGCTTCGGCAAGCTTTGCAGGCAAATAGATGTGCTTTTCATAGCCGCCCACCATGATGGTGATCTTGTCATCGGCATGAGCGGCGGATCCGGCACCCAATGTGCTGGCGGCCATCAGAACAGCAAAAGAAGCCGTGTGAAAAAAAGAGCGTGAAAGTGCCATTGTTCCGTCCTCGATTTGTTTCCCGCACCCTCAATTCTTGTCACACCGTGGGTGTGTTCTTATGGATGCAGGGGTACTATAGACGACGCAACCTTTCAGTTAGCTTTCAGCCGCGAAAAGCCGTTTTCTGTTCTGCGATGCTCCCCGGCATGGGGCGAAATTCCAGGCCGACAACGCAAGAATGGTGGCTGGTTGCGGCAGGGCATCTACGCTGCAATACCAGCTTCAATCCTGCTGATCTGGCCGCTGATCATGATCTGGTCCAGCGGAGCGGGCCTGCCCAGATAGAAGCCTTGCGCCGCATCGCATCCCTCCGCGTCCAGAAGCGACAGCTGGCTCTGCGTTTCAATGCCCTCGGCCAGAACGGGTATGCTGAGGCTTTTACCCAGCGCGAGAACCGCACGGATGATGGCTTTTGCCTGCGGGCTCGTCTCGACTTCGCTCATGAAGGAACGGTCCAGCTTGATCGTATCGAAGGGAAACGACCGCAGGGTTTCGAGCGACGAATATCCGGTTCCGAAATCATCGAGGGCGATGGTGACACCCAGTTGCTTGATCTGGCGCAGGATATGCAGGGTGCGGACCTTATCGGCGATGATGGTCGATTCCGTCAGTTCGAGCTCGAGGCGGCTGGCAGGCAGCTGGGTTTCCAGCAGAATTTCATGGATCAGTTTCGGCAGGTCCGCATGCGAAAGCTGAACGGGCGACAGATTCACCGCAATCTTGTAGGCGGGCGTCCAGGATGTGGCCGCGGCACAGGCCGTGCGCAGGACCCATTCGCCCAGTTGCAGGATCAGCCCGGTTTCCTCCGCGAGCGGGATGAATTCGGACGGCGGAATGAAGCCGTGCTTGGGATGCTTCCAGCGCAGCAGAACCTCGTAGCCGCGAACCTCGCCGGTCGAAACAGCGGTCTGCACCTGATAATGCAGGTCGAGCTCGTTGTTGTCGAGCGCCTCACGCAGCTCTCCGGCCAATGTCCGGCGGGCCCGGACCGTTTCATCCATTCCCTGTTCGTAGAAGCAGACAGCCTTGGTCCGGTCGGCCTTGGCGCGATACATGGCAAGGTCGGCATTGTTGATCAGCATTTCCTTGGTATCGGCATCATCGGGATAGAGCGCAACGCCGATGCTCGCGCCGGGCGTCACCTCAAAATCACCGATGCGGATGGGCTTGAACATCGCGGTTTCAATGCGTGCGAGAAACCCGTTCAGCGCTTCTGCGCTGTGTGCGTGATGAATGGCGGCAAATTCATCCCCGCCCAGCCGGGCGACAAATTCCCCGTCGCGCAAGAGATCGCTCATGCGCAACGCCAGCGTGCGCAGAACCTCATCGCCGGAACTATGCCCCCGCACATCATTGATTTCCTTGAAGCGGTCGAGGTCGATGCAGACCAGCGCAATCCGGTTTCCGGTATTGCCGGCGGCGCGGATTTCACGGTCGAGACGGTCATTGAAGCTGGCCCGGTTGGGAAGGCCCGTCAGGCTGTCGTTCATCGCCATCTGGCGCAGCCGCTGATACGAATCCGCCCGTGTGCGGTCATCGATGAGGTAGCTGACGAGCCCCGTACCCACGACGATCATGCCCACCAGCGCAATCGCCAGGGCCATCGCCTGCAGGGCCGCGTGATCGGTGAACGCACCCGCCGTCGACAGGGGGGTGATTTTGAACGCCGTCATGCCGGTAAAATGGAGGCTGACAATGGCAAGCGCCAGCACGCCGGACGCAGCGGCCAATCGCCTGTTGAATTTGCCGTTGACGGCAAGGTGCATTGAAACTGCTGAAAAGACGACCGAAAGAACGATTGAGGCCACCAGATAGGTCATGTCCCAGTCGACGATACCCTGGACACGATAGGCGAACATGCCGGTGTAATGCATGGCTGCGATGGACACGCCCAACAACGAACCGCCTGTAATGGGCGTCAACCGGCTCGATCCGCTCGTGGCCATGACGAAGCTTACCAGCGCCCCGCCGATTGCGACCAGGAGCGAAACAATGGTCAGGACAGCATCGAAGGCGACGGGCGCTCCCGGATCGTAGGCCAGCATGGCAATGAAGTGCGTACACCAGATTGCCGATCCTGCCGCTGTTGCCGTCAGGAAGTGCCATCCGATCTTTTCCGGACCCGTTGTATTCGCCGCCCGCTGGAACAGGCGAAAGATCGCCCAGGAACCCGACACGCAAACGAACGCCGCAAGGAGAACAAGCCAAATGTTGTGCTTTCCGCCGATACACGCCATCACCAACATCATGATTACGGTTCTCTCTGTCCCTGTTGCGTCCTCCCAGGGTCATCCACTACGGTCAAAGACTTGATGTTGAATTAACGGATCAGGTTATTATTGGGTTGATTTCCAGCTCTCGCAATTGGCGACCCGCAGCCCCCTCGCCCAGCCCGGTTTTCTAAATTTGAACTTGAGCCGTTCAATCAAAATAAATCATGTCGCGACATCGCGGGGCGCCGGTTACACTTTATTCATTTCGAGGCAACCAAATGGTTCAAAATGCTATTTGGGGCACAGAAGATGAAATCGGTATTGGCTCTTGCAATTGCAGCTTTGATTTCGCTCGGCGGCATGGCTTCGGCGGAAAAGCAGACACTGAGAATAGCGACCGAGGGCGCCTACCCTCCCTTCAATTTCATCGATGCCTCCGGCAAGCTGACCGGTTTCGATGTCGAAATCGCCCATGCCCTCTGCAAGGAGATGGACGCAGACTGTTCATTGGTCACGGTGCCGTGGGTGGAGATCATCACGCGGCTTGAACAGCACGAATACGATCTGGTGGTTGCCAGCATGTCGCTGACGGATGAACGCGCGAAGCGCATGGAATTTTCCACGCCCTATTACCGTTCCCATTCGGCCTTTGCCGGCGATCCGCAGAAATTTCACGACATTTCCCCCGCTGCCTTGAAGGGCATTAAAATCGGCGCGGGCAAGGATACGATGCAGGCTGAGTATCTCAAGAAAGTCTACCCCGAAAGCACGATCATTCTGGCTAAGGATCAGCCCTCCGCTCAGAAACTGCTGACTTCCGGCAATGTCGAGCTGATGCTGGCGGACTCGATAGAACTGCTTGCCTTTCTGCAGTCGCCCGAAAATTCCAGGTTCGACTATGTCGGCGATCCGCTCACCAGCGATCTCCTGCGCAGCACGTCACACGTGACGGCCTCGAAGGGCAATACAGAGCTCATCCGGCGGGTCAACGAGGCGTTGAGCCAGATCCGGCTCAACGGAACCTATGACCGGATCAACAACAACTACTTTCCCTTCAGCATCTATTAGGCCATTACCCGACATGCGTCATCCTTTTCAGGGAATGCAAATTTCGATGCGGGCAGCGGGTCAGCTCCTGATTGCGCTTGTCCTCGTCTATGCCGTGGCCGCGGCCGGCTATTCATTCTTCCTGCTGCAAAGGATCGAAAGCAACGCCGATTACGCGCAGGAAAACCAGCTGCCGCTCGTCCTGGCCCAGAACCGCAATGCCCTGAAGATCGAACGGCTGGCATCCCTTGTCCGGTCAGCCTATCTCGCCAGGGACCGCGAGCTTGAACGGCAGGTGCAACTGCAGACCCATGTCCTCGCCAGAAGCTTCACCCTGGATAACAATGCGCAACTGGCCGACAAGGTGCTGGAGGTGGCCGAACAGGTAAAGCGCATCATAGCCAAGCGGGAACAGATCCGGCGAAGCGAGACATTGGCCCAAACGAAGACAGAAGGGATTTCCGCCGCACAGCTGGATAAGCAGGCGCTCGAGGCCTATCAGTCGGCCATGCATCTGACCGACAGCCTGACGCAGGACCTGACGACCGACGCCGCGGCGCTCGCCTATGCGATGTCGGGCGATATTCAGAAAACCGCCAGAATGATCCAGCTGGCGTGGATCGTCATCCTGATACTCCCCGTGGCAATTGCCATCGGCGCGCTGTTCGTTGTGGCCCGCCACATCATTGCCCCCATTCATACCGCCATCAACTATCTTGGTTCCATTGACCGGCAGGAAGCGGGCGACGTCAAATTCCGCCATCCCCTGTTCCGGGAGCTTTCGACCATTTTCGATGCCATCCAGGCCTATGGCCGGGTGTCGCGCGATCTGTTGAAAACCAACACCATTCTGCACACGCTGTCCGAAGAGGATGGCCTGACCCGGCTCGCCAACCGGCGCAGTTTTGAGCGCAAGCTGGCGGAGGCGTTCAATACATCCGTCGAGCGGGGGGACGATCTGGCCATCGTCATGGTCGACCTCGATCACTTCAAGTCCATCAACGACCGTTACGGCCATCAGGCGGGCGATGCGTGCCTCAAAGCCGCCGCTGGCGTCCTCAGCAGCGTCTGTTCGGACCGGACATGTCATATCGCGCGGTATGGCGGAGAAGAATTTGCCCTTGTTCTGCCCGCCTGCAGCCTGGAGGAAGCGTTCTTCGTGGCAGAAGCCATCCGGACGTCGATCAGCGGCCTGCGCATCGATGCCCCGCAGAATGAGATCATAAGAATGACCGCCAGCCTTGGCGTCGCGTCGATGCGGAGCGGTGTTTTCAACAGTTCGGACCAGATTCTGGAAAATGCCGACAAGGCGCTGTACCGGGCAAAACACAGCGGCCGAAACAATGTCAAGGCAACTGCCGGACATGACATTGCCGTGCCCATCGTCGCTTGAGCGGGTAACCGGACGGCCAGCGAGCACTGTTCTGGCGATTTATGGACCAATCGGGCAGAATCCGGACAAATTGCGTCACTAGAAAGACGGCGCGGAAACGTATAGGTTGTCACTGCAACTTAAGGTTTTATTCATCGGAGAACAATGCGATGAGTCGGCCGTCAAAGTGATAAAGTCCAGCACCACTTGCCTGGCGAATACCGTCCTATCACCCGAGCAGCTGACTGCTGTCGGCCTCGGTTCCCCCTATCCGACTGCATCGAATGATACTGATATAGGCAAGGCGCTTGATCGCCCGATCGAATTCTCTGTTACATAGGAGAGAACGGCAATGACCTATCTGATTTCGACGTACTGGCCCTGGATGCTGATTGCGCTTGTTCTGGGCGTTGCGGTCGGCTTCATGACCTTCCGGCGCTCGGCTTCCTGGCCAGGCTGGTTGAAGCTGCTTTGTCTGCTCTTCATCATTGGCCTCGTGGTCGCGGTGCTGAAATGGCTGCCGGGCCTTGCCGGGCAGTATCTGGAAGCGGCTCTGCTGCTTGCCGGCAGTTACATCGTCGGTTATTTCGCCGGCAGCTGGCTGGCAAGCCTGCGCGCCGCCGAACCGGCCATCCAACAGCAGCAAGCCGTTGTTGCCCCGGCGGTTGCACCAACCGCCGCCGTTCCCGCCGCAACAATTGTCGCCAGCGATGGTCATCCCGGACAGCGCCCGCCGTCAATCGACAGGGTTGCAACCCCCGACAATCTGAAACGGATAGCGGGCGTCGGCCACACCAACGAGATCAAACTCAACGAGCTCGGCATCTGGACATTCAGTCAGATCGCGGCGTGGACCCATCAGAATGCGGAGTGGGTCGGCAGCTATCTCGCCTTTCCCGGACGCATCGAACGGGAAGACTGGATCGGTCAGGCGGCACGGCTTGCCCAGGGCCTGGAGACGGAATTTTCGCGCCGCGTGGATCACGGCGATGTCCCCACATCGCTCTGACACACGCGTGGCGTAAAGCCGGTTGTGGCGGCCATGACTCATTGCTGCCCCAAAATCCTGAGATCATTGATGCGTTGGAATCATGCGATGGAAAAGAGGAAAAGATGAGTGAAAAACGTTTTTCTGTCCCCGTTGCAGTACGATTGGGAATTGCGGGACAGAGGATGATCTACAGCACATGGGAGGCCGTAGAATGTCTCAAAATCCACTGGCCGCGCAATCACGGCCCCAAATACCGGAAGGCACTCCAATCCTGTATGGACGCCCTTGACGGGTGGAAACCCGCCCACAAGGCCCGGCGTGCCTTTGTTGATGCCGCACGCGAGGCCGGCATTTTCCTCGAGGTCAAACCTCAGCATTAAACCGTCTCACCCCGGCCTGTATGCCCGTGAGCTACCCACGCGGCGGTGACAGAGATTGAGTGAGGTATCAGCTGCAAGTTATTCTTGCAGCTGCATATTTTCCTTCGAACCGCTAAACTGGATTAAGTGCTTCAGACAGTGCTTGACCAAATCGTGCGATCGGGTCCGCCAGCCGTCCAGCGGGCGGGCGATGCAGCAGCCAGACTTCCACCTTGGGGTGGAAGTCGACGGTCTCGACGACCGCAACGGCATCGCGCCACTGGCTTTCAATCAGCGCCGACGGCGTGATGATGCCAATGCCCATTCCGCGTGCCACCAGTGACAGGCGCAAATCGGAACTAATGGTTTCCACCGCTATATCGAATGGCAGGCGGGCAGCATCAAAAGTTTCCCGCATGAAGGTGCGATAACCGCAGCCGCTTTCATTCATGACCCAGGGATGGCGGGACAGATCGAGCAATGTCGCCGGAGACCGGATACCCAGGCTGGGTGCCGCCACGAGAAGCACATTCTGCAAACCGAAACTCTGGCTGACAAGATCGTCCGGCGGCTTGATGCCTTCAGCCAGACAGATGGCGGCAGCGTCGATCTCATTGCGCTGCACCTGTTCGATCAGACGCGGCGACCAGCCCGAACCGACCTTCAGTGACAGCCGCGGAAACTCCGCGCGAAGCCGGTCAATCGGCAGGCTGAGCGCCGCATTGGACAGATAGGGCATGACGCCAAGGCGAAACTCCCCCGACAACTCGCCTTCTGGTGAAACCTCGGCTTTCATGTTCTCGATGGAATGCAGGACCCGCCGGCCGTGTTCATAGGCGGATCGCCCGGCCGTTGTGGGCTTAAGCGGCTTGGAGTGCCGGTCAAGCAGTGTCTTGCCGACGGCACTTTCCAGGTTCTGCACCCGCCGTGTGACGGCAGGCTGCGTCAGGTTCAGCCGTGTCGAGGCGGCAACGATGGAGCCCGTTTCAACCACCGCAACAAAGGCCTGAATATCTGGGATGTTCATACGAATCTCGCATAATCATTATACTTTGTATTCAATTGTATCATAACGGGAACGGTCCATAAAGTCTGGTCGAACACCATCGACACCCATTCATGGAGCTGGAATGTCCCACCCGATCCAAGCTGCGCACTGCGCGCCAGACAGCGCAGAATCGTCCCTGCCTGCCTCCCTCACCATCCTCTTCGGCTCCGCGGTCGGTGTCATCGTCACCAACCTGTTTGCGTCGCAAACACTGGTCGGCATCATCGGGTCCGAATTGCATTTGACGCCGTCGATGAATGGTTTCATTTCAACGGCAACGCTCATCGGCTATTCAGCCGGGCTCTTCCTGCTCGTCCCCCTCGCCGACATGCTGGAAAATCGCCGGCTGGTTCTGCGGATGCTCGCCATCGCCGTTGCGGCCGCCGTCTGCACTGCGCTTGCGCCCGGCGCGGTTTCCCTGATTATCGCGCTGCTTGTGCTCGGCGCGGCCTGTTCGGCGATCCAGATACTGGTTCCGGTGGCCGCAGCCATGGTATCGCCGGACCACAGGGGGAAGGCGATCGGCGACGTCATGAGCGGGTTGATGATCGGCATCCTGCTATCGAGACCGATAGCGAGCGCCCTCGCCGATGTGCTTGGCTGGCGTACCTTCTACTGGTCGAGCGCCTTGGCCATGTTCATCCTGGGGAGCGTGCTCGCCTATCGCCTTCCCACGCGCAAACCGCAATCGCAACAGACCTATCCGCAATTGATCGGATCGCTCTGGAGCCTCTTGCGCGAGGAGCCCGTCTTGCGCCGCCGCGCACTGTCCGCCAGTCTTGCCATGGCGGTATTCAGCCTGTTCTGGACGGCAATTGCGCTGCGGCTGGCATTGCCTCCCTTTGCTCTTGGGCAAGCCGGCATTGCACTCTTTGCTCTCGCCGGTGCCGGAGGTGCCGTGGTGACCCCGATCTTTGGCCGGATGGGCGACCGCGGCTGGACGGTGATGGCGACGCTCGCCTGCCACATCCTCATCGTTCTGGCATTCGGCCTGGCTGCCATAGCTGGCTGTTCCGATATGGCGTCACCCCTCACCTTGCTCACGCTGCTCGGCCTCAGCGCCGTCCTATTGGATGTGGGGGTGACCGGCGACCAGACGCTTGGGCGGCGGGAAATCAACCTGCTGCGGCCCGAGGCAGGCAGCCGGTTGAACGGTCTTTTCGTCGGCCAGTTCTTCATCGGCGGCGCGATGGGATCGGCACTTGCCGGCATCGCGTGGATTTCGGGCGGCTGGGGTCTCATCTGCGCGATCGGTGCTGTCCTCGGCATCTGCGCCTTGATCCTGGACATCAGCCACGTCCGAACCGGAAGACCATAGGCCAAAATACCGGCCCGTACCGTGCCTATTGCGCATTCGACATAGAACTATTCCACATTTGCGATGCCATCCCATGCGGAAGAACGCTATGAAAACTGCACAAGGGAGCGCATGGCATGACACAGGCCAACGGCAATACACAACGAGCGAGAGCGCGCGATATCGGCATCGCCCCCGGCCACTATCCGCCCGGTCCGCTCAATGCAATCACCGACGTGGCTGGCGTGCGTGTGGGGCATGCAACGATTGTCGAAGGCGCAACCATCCGCACCGGTGCCACCGCGGTCCTGCCGCATGGCGGCAACCTGTTTCAGGACAAGGTACCGGCGGCGATAGCCGTGCTCAACGGGTACGGAAAATTTGCCGGTTCGACCCAGATCGAAGAACTGGGCGAGATGGAAACACCGGTTCTTCTGACAAACACATTGGCAACCGGCAGGGCCATCGAAGCCATCAACCGCTGGACCCTGTCGCAGCCGGACAATGGCCAGCTGGTCTCCATCAACGCCGTGGTCGGCGAAACCAATGATTCCCGTCTCAATGACATCCGCAGCGCGCGCCCCAGCATCGAAGAGATGGGCGAGGCACTTGCAGCGGCGACCGGCGGCCCCGTGGCGGAAGGCAGCGTCGGCGCGGGCACGGGAACGGTGGCTTTCGGCCTGAAGGGCGGCATCGGCACAAGTTCCAGATGCGTCAGGACAGGCGGCAAGGACTATACCGTCGGCGTTCTCGTCCAGTCCAATTACGGCGGACATCTGCGCATTGACGGCACGCCCTATGCCAGCTCCGCAAGTGAAGACCGGGACGGCTCCATCGTCATTGTCGTTGCTACCGACGCGCCTCTGTCGGACCGCAATCTGAAGCGTCTGGCCACGCGTGCTTTTGGCGGCCTCGCCCGAACCGGTGCAGCGCTGAGCAATGGTTCCGGCGACTATGCCCTGGCCTTTTCCACCGCGGCGGAGGTTCGCCGCACGAAAAACCAGCGCAAGAAGGTCACGGCAATACCGGATCTGCCAAATGAACTTGTGTCGCCGCTGTTCGAGGCAGCCATCGAAGCAACGGAAGAAAGCATCCTCAATTCGCTGTGCGTGGCGCAAACCACTGAAGGTTTCAACGCCGGCACATCAAGCCCCAACCGGGTCGAAGCCGTCTCGCTCGAAACACTGAAACGCCTCGCCCGGCGGTGAATTCTCCGGCCCATCCCCCTTTTCACACCAAGGAGTTCCCATGAAACACTCGGCCGACAGCCGCATCGCTTACGTCAACGGCGCGTTCGTTCCCGTTGCGGAAGCACGCATTTCCATTTTCGACCGCGGCTTTCTTTTCGGCGATGGGATCTATGAAGTCACCGCCGTTCTTGACGGCAAGCTGGTCGATAGCAGGCCCCACACCACGCGGCTGCAACGGTCGACGAACGAAATCGGCATCCGGATGCCGGTCACGCCCGATGAGATCGAGCAGATACAGAAAACGCTGATCGAGCGGAATGCGCTGGTTGAGGGATTGATCTATCTGCAGATGACGCGCGGCGCCGAGGAACGCGACTTCCTGTTTTCCGATGATCTCGAACCGACCCTCATCATGTTCACCCAGGTCAAGAAGCTGATCGATTTGCCGGCGGTGAACACGGGGCTCGCCATCAAATCCGTCGACGACATGCGCTGGGCGCGCCGGGATATCAAGAGCACCTGCCTGTTGCCGCAAGTCCTGGCCAAGCGCATTGCCAAGGAAGCGGGCTGCCAGGAAGCCTGGATGATCGAAGACGGACTGGTCACCGAAGGAGCATCCTCGACGGCCTATATCGTGACACCGGAAGGCTCGATCGTCACCCGCGGCAACAGCAGCAAGACGCTGCCCGGATGCACCCGCCTCGCTCTCCTGCAACTGGCGCAGGAGACCGGCATGCGTATCGACGAGCGGCCATTCAGTCTCGCCGAGGCGCTCAGCGCCACGGAAGCCGGCATGAGCAGCGCATCCAATTTCGCGCTGGCGGTCACGACGATCGACGGCCAGCCCGTCGGCAATGGCACGCCCGGCCCCGTCATGCAGCGCCTGCGCGAACTCTATATCGAGCACGCGCGCAAGACCGCAGTCTGACCATCGCCGCGGGTCTGCCTATCCTGACAGGATGCGGCAGACCCGACCGCCTCAATGCGGCGAAGTCATTTCAGCAATGGCTTGCCACACGCGGCGCACCACGGGCCGCCGGTTTTGCCGGGAACGGTAAAGCCGGATATCAACGTTGATATCCCAGCTTGGATCGGCTGCACGGACCAGTGCGCCCTGCGCGAGATCGGCACGCGTCAGGCTCTCCGGTGCCCAGGCGACACCCCAGCCGGCAAGCGCCATGCCCGTCAGTCCGACGGCCATGCTGCCCTCATGCACGAGCGTGTAGTCCGGCTGCCGTCTGGCAAAGAGGTCGGCCATCAGCTGGCCGAAGAACGACGCCTTTTCATAGCTGATATAGGCGACCGGTTTCCCCTCGCCGCCCAGCGCATGCAACGGTTCTCCATCGGCACCAGGCACCGACACCGGAATGATATTTTCCGAACCGAGCAGCTGATACTCGAACTCCAGGGGATCGAGCAGCAACGGCACCGACGCGTGGGCATAGGTCAACAGAAAATCGCATTCACCGTCCACCAGGGAATTGGCGTTCTGCTCCATGATGCCGGAGTCCGGGCGCAGCCGGGAAAACACCGGTCCCGTCTTGGTGTTCAGCGCCTTCAGCCATTCCGGGAAAAGGGTGAATGACAGGGTGTGCAGCGCCGTGAAGGTGATCGTGTGCGCATCGATGCCCTCATCCACCTTGAACTTGCGCCGGGCCTGATGAAGCGTCTTCAACGCCTCCTGCGCGACGGGCACAAACTTGTCTCCCGCGTCGGTCAGGCGGGACGGATAGGTCGCCCGGTCAATGAGGGTCGTTCCGAGCCAGGCTTCCAACTGCTTGATGCGCCGGCTGAAAGCGGACTGCGTGACATGTCTCTCATCGGCAGCTTTCGAAAAATTCAGCGTATTCGCCAGCGCGAGAAAGTCTTCGAGCCACTTGATTTCCAATGGGACGGTTCCTGCTTAAAAAACAAAAAGGCACCCGCGGTTGGCGGGCGCCTTCCCGTATTACGGAAAGCGGTGCGGATTTCAAATCAAAATCAGCGGGCCAGCGCATATTCCATCATGCGGCTGCGGCTGAGGACCAGTTCGACTTTTCCGCCGGTAAGATCATGCAGGCAGATGCGCTTGCGCCAGGGCCCATCGGTAAGGGTGAAGAGGAAACGGCCATTGCCAAGGGGAACCAAAGGCATGGCATGGCGCGTCGGGCCGATCCCCATGCTCACCATGCCATCGGATATATCGAACCGCGCCCCATACTGAGCGGCGACCCAATGGCCGTTGAGATCTGCGGATGCCTGCTCCGGCTTTACCGGCAAAAACCGCCGCTCGACATAACCCGCCTCGCCTTCCAGAGCGCTGCCCGTCCAGCGCAGCCGCATCGGCGAGGAAGCGGATCGCGATGAGAACCAGCCATCGCCTTCATCGTAGAGCGTGTCCTCGGCGTCGAGATAAGTGGCAATGCCGCCGGCCATTTCAATCCAGTACGGGCCGGTTTCCGTGACGTAGAGACCATCGGGGATGGTGCAGTTCGTCTGCGGCAGCGGCAGTCCCGTGAGGGCGCCCATCGCGGTGAGGGCAATCTTGTAGCCATTGGTATCGTCGCGATTGGAAACGACGACAAACCCGGTTCCCGCTTCCGCATCGAGAAGAAAATAGGATTTGTAACCGGGGTGCGATCCGCCATGGCCGACGAAACGGCGCCCTGCCAGTTCCGACCAGCGCAGTCCAAGCCCGTAATCGGATGGGCGGCCATCGGCCATGCAGCGGGTGGCGGCGAGTGCCGCGAGCAGACCCGCATGGCGATCGCCGCCCGCAAGCAAATGCTGCAGCCACACGGCAAGGCTGTTGCCGCTCCCCGTCAGGCTGCCGGAAGCGGAGATATGCAGTCCCGCAGCGCTGAGCTGCCACATTTCACCGTCCTTGAAGTAGCCCGGCACCAGACCGGAAACCGGATCGTTCCATACCTCCGGTGCCTTGAGGAAGATACCGAGCGGACCGGCAATCTCATTCTGGACAAAAGCGTCGAAGGTCTTTCCCTTGCGTTCAAGAGCCGCCTCGACCAGACGATAGCCGCTATTGGAGTACGAAACGTCCGTGCCGGCATCGAAGTTCAGCCGCGTCAATGAGCTGAGAAAATCCAGGAGCGGCTGTTTCTGCGTTTCCGTATAAACGGACAGTCCGAGAAGCGTCAGGCATTCGCGCACGTCCGGCAGTCCGCCGCTCATGTCGAGAGCACGGCCGACAGTCACATCGGCAAGCGGCGGCTGCAGCTCCGGAAGGTGATCACCGAGACGATCATCCAGCCCGACAAGATCAGCGTTTTGCAGCACCATGGCCGAAAACACATGCTTGGTCACCGAGGCGTAGCGCACCACGCTGTCCGGTGAAAACGCCATGCCTGTCGCGAGGCTTTCCAATCCTCCGGCATAGGCGAAGCGGATGCCTTGCCTATCGAAACCGATGATGGCACCGCCCGGCTCGCTGGCAGGCCATTGACCGGCACAGGTTTCGGCATAGGCCGCAGCGGCCACCCAATTCAAACTGACAGACATCCGGTCCTCCACTATGCCGGTTCTTCGAGATCGATGCTCAACGTGCGAAGTGCCGACGTATGCGCGTGTTTCGTGCGTCCCGCCCGCAGATCGTCGGCGCTCAATTGCTCGACCATCTCGCCGTTCAGCATGACGCCAAGCTGCGGACACAGATGTGCAATAACCGCCAGATTGTGGCTGACGAGGACATAGGTCAAATTCCGCGCCTGCCTGAGATCGGCCAAAAGGTTGAGAATTTCGGCCTGCACCGACACGTCAAGCGCGCTGGTCGGCTCATCCAAAAGAAGGACCTGCGGTTCGGCAATCAGCGCACGGGCAATGGCAACACGCTGGCGCTGGCCGCCGGAAAGCTGGTGCGGATAGCGAAAACGCACGGTCTGCGGCAAGGCAACGTCCGAAAGTGCCTGCTTGATGCGTTTTTCAACGTCCGGCAGTTTGTGCACCAGCAGGAGTTCGCTGAGAATCCGGTCGATGGTCTGGCGCGGGTGAAGCGAACCGAAAGGATCCTGAAACACCATCTGCACCTGACGGAAAAAGGCCGGCGGACGTTTCAGCGGCGCATCCATGCCGTCGAAGGCGATGCGCCCGCTCCAGTCTTCATTGAGGCCGGCCATCGCGCGCAAAACCGTGGATTTGCCCGATCCGCTTTCCCCAACGATGCCGAAGCTGCCGCCCTTGGCAACATCAAAGGAAACGCCGCGGACAACTTCATGCGTGCCGAATGAGATTCTGAGTTGATCGACCTTGATCATGGGTTGAGCCACGCTGCATCGCGAGTGAGAACGGGAAGTCTTTCCTTGGGGTGCATCAGCGACGGCATGCAGTTCAGCAGGCCCTTCGTGTAGGGATGCTGTGCCTTGGCAAGTTCCGACGCCTTGAGCTCTTCCACAACCCGGCCGGAATACATGACGGCAACCCTGTCGCAGAAATGCGAGACCAGCGGCAGGTCATGGCTGATCAGGATGAGGCCCATGCCCCGGCGCGATACGAGATCGTCGATGAGACGCAGGATTTCCGCCTGCACCGTCGCATCGAGTGCGCTGGTCGGTTCATCGGCGATCAGCAATTCCGGATCGGGCGCCAGCATCATGGCGATCATGACGCGCTGTCCCATGCCGCCCGAAATCTCGTTGGGGTAGGCACCCGCCACCTTGCGCGGATTGCGGATCATGACCTGATCCAACAATTCAATGGCGGCTTCCGCCGCCTGTTTCCGGCTGCCCTTCTTGTAGGTGCGCCATGATTCGGCAATCTGGCTGCCGATGGTCTTCACCGGGTTGAGCGAATATTTCGGGTCCTGCAGAATGAATCCGGCGCGCTTTCCGCGGATCTGGCGCATCCCGCGCTCCGACGCGCCGAGAATATCGATGCCATCGAATGAAAGCTTATCCGCTTCAATCTTGGCATTGCCCGGCAGAAGCTTCATCAGGGCGCGCGCCGTCAGGGACTTGCCCGATCCGCTTTCGCCGACGATGCCGAGTTTTTCGGTACCCAGCTGCATGGATACGCCGCGCACGGCCTCGAACCGGCTTGTCCGCGTTTCAAAGGCAATACGAAGGTTCTTGATATCGACCAGCATCCTGTTTCCTAATTCTGCTTCGGGTCGAGGACGTCGCGCAGGCCATCACCCAGGAAGTTGAAGGCGAGCGATACCATGAAGATCGCCATTCCCGGGATTGTCGCAACCCACCACTGTTCGAAGATGAAGCGTTTGGCCGTGGCAATCATCGCGCCCCATTCCGGAGACGGCGCCTGCGCGCCCATGCCGAGAAAACCGAGACTGGCCGCAGTGATGATGATCGAACTCATATCGAGCGTGGTGCGCACGATCAGGCTCGGCACGCACAGCGGCGCGATATGGCGCAACATGATACGCCAGCGCGAGGCGCCGGTCAGGCGGTACGCGGCGACATAATCGGTGTTGCGGATCGTCATGGTTTCGGCGCGGGCCAGCCGGGCATAGGGCGGCCAGGCGGTCAGGGCGATGGCAAGGATCGCACTCTCCACGCCCGGCTTCAGTGCAGCAACGAAGGCGAGCGCAAGAATAAGACGCGGAAATGCCAGAAACACGTCGGTGATCCGCATGAGAGCCGAATCGACCACGCCGCCCATATATCCGGCAACACAGCCGACGGCGAGGCCGATAGGCGCAACGACGGCAACCACCGATACGACCATTCCCAACGTGACGCGGCCGCCAAACAGGATGCGCGACAGAATATCCCGCCCCAGTTCGTCCGTTCCAAACCAATGGACTGCGGAGGGACGCGCCAGCCTGTTGCCGAGGTTCTGCAGGCTCGGATCATAAGGCGCGATCAAGGGCGCAAGCAGTGACAAAAGGGCGAACAGCAGGATGATGCCAAGGCCGATCATCGCCAGAGGATTGGACTTCAGGCTCAGCCAGATGCGGTACCGGCGTCCCCAATTGGCTTGCGAGCGCGAGGCGGGGGTTTCATCCAGCGCCCAGTTACGAAAAGATGTCTGTATCATCGGACGCGTGGATCCAAGAGTTTGTATAAGATATCGGCGAGCAGGTTGAGGACGACATAGATCAGGCCGATCAGCAGCGTTGCACCCACAACCGGGTTCATGTCCGCATTCATCAGCGAGATGGTCAAATATTGCCCAAGACCCGGCCAGCTGAACACGGTTTCCGTGACCACAGCCCCTTCCAGCAAGCCCGCATAGGTGAGCGCGAGAACCGTGACGAGCTGGACCGCGACGGTTGGAAAGGCATGTTTCCAGACAACAGCGGCGGCAGAAAGCCCCTTGGCGCGCGCGGTAATGACGAACTCGCCCTTGAGCGCATCCAGCATGAAGGCGCGGGTCATGCGCGTGATGTAGGCCATGCTGAAGTAAGCGAGGATACAGACGGGCTGGATCATGTGGATGAGCGCGTCATAAAGCGCATCCCAATCCCCGGCAATGATGGAGTCGATTGTCAGGATGCCGGTGACGTGCGGCACCATATCCTGAAAAATGATGTCCTGACGCCCCGGCCCCGGCGCAATGCCGAGTACGGCGTAAAACACCAGCAGCGAAATCATCGCCAGCACGAAAACCGGAACGGAATGGCCGGCGAGGCAGACGACGCGGATGGTCTGGTCGACATAGCTTCCCTGCCGGACAGCAGCCCATACGCCCAGCGGAATACCGATCACGGCGGCAAGAATGAGCGCCGCTGTTGCCAGTTCCAGCGTGGCTGGGAAATACCGCGCGATATCGGTCGCGACGGGATTGCGGGTCAGGATGGATTTGCCGAGATCACCCTGAACGATCTGTGCGAGATAGTGGAGAAACTGGATCACAACCGGCTGATCCAGTCCCATTTCGATCCGCGCCCGGGCGATGACGGCCTCAGGCGCATTGTCGCCAACGGCAGCAATCACGGGATCGACCGGCATGACGCGGCCGATCATGAAGGTGATCACCGTCAGCCCGAGCAGTGTCAGGAAGACACTGCCGAGAAGGCTGGACAGATTTTTTATCCGCGCGTTCAAGCCTTTGCGATCCCTGCATAGGAGTGGGAGTCAGACAATGTGCCAAGGCGCATGCCCGAAACGGCCTTGCGGCAGGCAGCGGTGGTTTTTGTCTGCAGCATCAGGGCAAAGGGGCTGTGCTCCATATGCGCCTTCTGCAAGGCTTCGTAGAGCTGGATGCGCTTCTGAGGATCCTTCTCGTCGCGGGCTTCCTCGGCCTTTTTGGTCATTTCCGCATCCTGCCAGGACGAGCGCCAGAGGAACGGCTTGGTTTTTGCATTGTCCGAATTGTCGAGATTGATGTTGAACACATCGGCATTAGCATGCGGGTCAAAATAGTCCGAACCCCAGGCGGACAGCGCCATCTGATGTTCACGGGCGCGCATTTTCGTCAGAACCTGGCGGTTCTCGGCCGCCTGCAGCTGAACGCGGATGCCGATTTCGGCAAGGTTCGCCTGAAGCGCCTGCGCGATATCCGGATAAGGCTGGGCCGAATAATGGTCCATGACGATATCGAAACCGCCGGCAAGGCCTGCCTCGGCCATGAGTGCCTTGGCCTTCTCGACATCCTTCTGGAAAGGCGTGTCGTTCACGGCACCGGGAAAGCCCTCGGGCAGGAAGCTCTGATGGATTTTATGGGTGAGCGGCACGATGTTCTGCTGGATGCCCTTGTAGTCGATCGCCCATTTGACCGCCTGCCAGACCTGCGGCTTGGCCAGATTCGGGTTCTTCTGGTTGAGCGAGATGAGAACCAGCGAAGCCACGCCCTTCTGCACAAGCGTGTAGTTCTCGTCGCCCTGAAGCGTGCGCAGCTGCTCGGTCGTCAGGTTGCGCGCGATATCGGCGTCGCCCTTCTGCAGCATCAACAGCTGGGAGGACGGATCAACCACGTGGCGCAGGATGATGCGCTTGATGTTGCCTTTATAGGCACCCTCGGGGTTCACCTTGAGCGTGACGCTTTCGCTGGGCTTCCAGGCCATGAGCACCCATTCGCCGGAACCGGCACTGTTCTTTTGCAGCCAGCCATTGCCGAAATCGTCACCCGCCACATTTTCCAGAACCACCTTCTTCTCGACGATGCTGCCGACATTGGCCGACAGGCAATAGAGCAGGAAGGACAGGGAAACCGGCTTTTCAAGCGTGATCTTCAAAGTCTTGTCGTCAACAGCCTTGATCTGCTGCTCGACATTCTCGGCGGTAAAGCCGAACTGCGTAATGATGAACGCAGGTCCCTTGTTCATCTTGACGGCGCGCTGCAGGGAAAATGCCGCGTCTTCGGCTGTCACCGGCGCGCCGCTGGCAAACTTTGCACCCGCGCGCATCTTGAACGTGAACACTTTGCCGTCGGCATCGGCTTCCCATGATTCGGCCAGGCCGCCATCGACCTGATCGGCATTCTCAAGATTGGGATGCACCAGCTTGTGATAGATATTGCCGGCAATCTCGCTGCCGACCGCCTCAAAGCTTTCATGCGGATCGAGGCTGGTCATGTTGTCGATCTGCTGCGCGACAACAAGAATGTCCTTCGGCGTATCGGCAAATGCCTGGGTCAGATTGACATAGGATAGAAACGGTATCGCTGCGCCGCCAATCAACAGATTGCGTCTTGAGATCATGGTGCGTGCCCCTTTGCTCATGGTTCTTTTGTTCCCGGACGCCGCCCCGCCGCAGACATCGTCTGACTGGCTCGCCGCCCAAATTTCTTGCGTGTCATTTTTTTAAGCAGGCTCTATCATGCCGTTTGAACGGGCGGCCAATGCCGATTTTGGCAGTACCTATGCACACCGTGCATGCGGCAAGTGCATATGTACGATGCGTTGCGCGCATGAGGAACGACCGAAAACGCATTTGCCATTTGCCGGTATTCACGCCAAAGCTGGTGACAGCTTCGGGACTCGCTCCCGCCACCGCAAAACGCACCAAGGTTTCCTGACCCATGACCAGCCATTCAATCGTCCCGGTTTTCGACGGGCACAACGATGTCCTGCTCCGCCTCTGGATGTCGCGCGAGCCGTCGCCGGAGAAGCGCTTCATCGAGGGGGAAAATGTGGGTCATATCGACCTGCCGCGCGCCAAAAAGGGCGGGCTGGCAGGAGGACTGTGCGCGATTTACGTTCCGACGCCATCGCCGCAGAAGAATGCCAACGGCGATTACAACACGCCGGATATGGAAAGCGCGCTCAATACCACCCTGGCCATGGCCGCGCTTCTGACACGGATCGAACGTCAGGCGGAGGACCGGCTGCGTATTTGCCGGACCGCAGATGATATACGCAACGCGATGAAAGACGGGGCATTTGCCTCCGTGCTCCATATCGAAGGCGCGGAAGCCATCGGCCCCGACCTCGATGCGCTCTACGTCCTGCATCAGGCGGGGTTGCGCACGCTCGGACCGGTGTGGAGCCGCACCAATATCTTTGCCCATGGCGTACCCTTCCGCTTCCCCAGCTCCCCGGATATCGGGCCGGGCCTGACCGACCATGGCAAACAGCTGATCCGCACCTGCAATGAACTGCGGATCATGGTTGATCTGTCCCACATGAATGAAAAGGGCTTCTGGGATATTGCGGCCATATCAGACGCGCCGCTCGTGGCCTCGCATTCCAATGCGCATGCGCTGTGCACGCACAGCCGCAATCTGACGGACCGCCAGCTCGATGCGATCCGCGATACAGGCGGGCTGGTCGGCCTGAATTTCGGCGTCCTGTTCCTGCGCCAGGACGGCGTGAAAAATCCCGACACGGCATTGAGCGAGCTGGTGCGGCACGTCGATTACATCGTCAACCGCATCGGGATCGATCATGTTGCGCTTGGATCTGACTTCGATGGCACAACCATTCCAGCCGTTATGCGCGATGCCGGCGACCTGCAATTGCTGGTCGATGCCCTGCGCCAGGCGGGTTATGACGGTGACGCGCTCAACAAGATCTGCCACGGCAACTGGATAAGCATTCTTGAGCGCACATGGACGAACTGACCGGGGTTTCACGGTCAGTTCACGCTTTTGCCTACATGGTGATTCTGGAGCAATGGGCCAGGGTAACGGCCCAGTCATCCGCCGTGCGGCTCCAGACACGGGTAAAGGCCAGTTTTTCAGAAAATTTTTCGCCGTAATAAGTTCCGGTAAACCGGACCCGCAATGAAACCAGCACTGCGTTGCCAAGCGGCCGGATGATGCTGTCGAGGACGTCGATCTGTTCGAGCGCGAGGACACCGCTGCGATGCGCTTCAAGGTCCTGCGCCTTTTCGATCCGGCGCCCCTGATGATCGATGAAAATGAGGTCGTTGGCCAGCAGGGCATCCAGCGCTTCAACGTCGCTGTTCAGCATCGCAGTCCTCAAGCGCTCTTCGCACTGCTGAATGGCGGCTTCATCGGCTGTATTGAGTGCAGTGGTCATCACATCATCTCCTCCCCTTGTATTCCGTATCGGACGAAACCACTGGAGGGCGTGGATATCGACCGCAAACACGCATAAAGGCTATCCGTCATATCTGAACAAGGCAATAACCTCTAATTTTCTCCGGAACAAGTTGCGCCGTCGCTCCACTTTGACGCGGGGCCGGTCATGTCGGCACCGGAGCCGCCAAATCCCCGAGAACCGTCGGGATCAGTTCGGAAACGGTGGGGTGGACAGGCACCGCCCATTTGAGCGCGGGGTAACCCACCCCGGCGCTCATCGCATCGATTATCCCGTGGATCGCCTCATCACCGCTGGTGCCGAGAATCGCCGCGCCCAGAATCTGCTGTGTCTGCGCATCGGCAACGATCTTCATGAAGCCCTGCGTTTCATCCTTCTCGACAGCCCGGCCGACCCGGCTCATCGGCCGCTTCGACACCAGAATGGGGCGGCCGGTTGCCCTGGCCTGGGTTTCGCTCATTCCGGCCCGTCCGAGCGGCGGATCGATATAGAGCGCATAGGCCGGAACGCGATCGCTGACCTTGCGGCTCTCGCCATCCAGGAGGTTCGCCGCCACGATTTCATAATCATTATAGGCCGTGTGGGTGAATGCGCCCTGCCCGTTGCAGTCCCCAAGCGCCCAGACCCCTTCGGCAGTTGTCGCCAGGAAGTCATCGACCTTGATGTAGCCACGCTCGTCCGTCTCAATGCCTGCCTTGTCCAGACCGAGATCGTCGGTATTGGGGCGGCGGCCAATCGCCAGCAGCACATGCGAGCCGGCCACATTGCGCGCACCGGAATCGCAATCGAGATGAACTTCCGTGCCATCGGCATGCCGCTTGAACGCGATGCAATTGGCATCGAGACGGCAGGCAATGCCTTCATTCTCCAAAATGGTCCTTATCGCTTCGGATACATCGGCGTCTTCGCGTCCAACCAGCCGGGGCCCCTTCTCGACGACGGTAACCTGCGCCCCGAAGCGCCGGTACATCTGCGCAAATTCGAGGCCGATATAGCTGCCGCCAATGACCACCAGATGCCGGGGCAAGGTGTCGAGCTGCATCATTGTCGTATTGGTGAGATAATCGACATCGCGAATACCCGGCATATCCGGAATATTGGCGCGCCCGCCCACATTGATGAAAATGCGCGGCGCCTGAAAGAGCACACCGTCGACAGCAAGCGTATGCGCGCCGGCAAACCGGGCATGTCCCTCGACAACCGTGCAATTGCGCATGCCGCGCAGCCATGTCTCGACGCCCGTGCGGGCATTGAACGAGACAGTGTCGGCCCTCTGCCGCACCCGCTTCATGTCGACGCGAACGGGTTGTTCTATCACAACACCGTAGTCAGCCCCGCGCCGGGCAAGGTGCGCCGCGTAGGCGCTGGCAACCATCGTCTTCGTCGGCATGCAGCCGGTGTTGACGCAGGTGCCGCCAAACAGTTTGCGCTCGACGATCAGCACGCTCATACCAGCCGCCGTCAAACGGCCGGCGAGCGATGGACCCGCTTGCCCCGCCCCAATGATGATCGCGTCGAATGCGTGGCCCATGGCAATGCTCCAGCGTTAAGGGTGGGCAAGAGTAACAAGAGGGGCATTGGTTCGGAAGCCGCGTCTTGCTTGGGGAATCGAAACATCGACAGCTGGCCGCAAGACCGGTAGAAGCAAACAATGAACTATCTGCGGCAAGCCACAGCCAGCCTTACTGTTTTTGCAACCGCAAGCCTGCGGGAACTCCGGTCGTTGGCAAGGCCCGGACCGCGGATGGTCGATGAATTCGAGTGCGTCATATCCGTGCTCCTCGCCATCATCTTCGCACACATCCTTGGAGCGAAAAACGTCGGTTGGGCGGCATTCAGCGGCTATATGGTGATGCGCTCGCATGTATCGGAAAGCCTCACCCGCGGCATTCTGCGCATCATCGGCACATCGGCGGGTGCGGGTGCCGCTCTGGCCCTGGCCCCGCTTGTCATCGGCACGCCGTTCCTTCTCAGCCTGTCGCTCGTCATTATCGGCGGCGTCACCCTTTACTTCGCCCTCGTCGGAAAACGCAGCTATGCCTGGCTGTTCACCGGGCTGACATTCTGCATGGTGCTGATCGACGGCATGAAACATCCATCGGAATCGGTGCTGCCATTTGCCCAGTCGCGCCTTGTTGAAATCCTTGCGGGCACCCTCGCCTGCATTCTCGTCAGCGCGGTATCAACCTTTACCATAAGACGCCGGCTGCCGCGGCAATCCCGGGAAACACCGGCCCAGACTGCGATAAGGCACTCGGTGGTCTGGCACCGGGGCGCCGCAAAGCATGCGCTGCAGGCTGCAGTCGCTCTGGGGCTGATCCCATGGATATGGCTGTGGACGGGCATCACCTCCCTCAGCCAGTCGAGCATTACCATCATGGCCGTGATGATGATTCCGGTGAGCAGCCTGGCGACAAGCGTGCTGAACCCGATCACATCGCGGCTGGTGTTGCGTTTTGTCGGCTGCAGCGTCGGCGGCCTCATCGCCACGATCATCCTGCTCGGCAGCCACCATTCGCCTGTCCTCATGACGCTTGGCGTGTGCATCGGGGTCCTCATCGGGCGGCATATCGAAAACAGCAACTCCTCCATCAGCTATATCGGAACGCAGTTCGTCCTCGCCTTTCTTGTCGTTCTCGTGCCCGACACCTATACCAGCGCCGCGCTGGAACCCGGCATCGACCGGCTTGCGGGCATCCTGTTCGGCGTGGTCATCCTGGAGCCGGTGCTCCTTGCGTCCCATTATCTCTTGCGCGATCACACCCCGCGAAATGATGGGCCTGACATCAAGCAGCCATCATCAAACGAATAAATGCAGTGGCGAATGCGGACCATCTTTCTGCAATAAACTTTACGCGCGCAAATTTTTATATTGACACAGCAATATAAATTGAACATCCATGCGGCGGACAAAGGTGGGAGGAGCATCGGCCATCGCCAACGGACGAAGCACGGCAGAACAGCCATGCAGTATCCGGTTGTGTATCGCCAATGCCCATCTGCCCGGCTTTCGAGAAAACAACTGTTCTGGAGGGAACAATGATCCGTACCCATCTTACCAAACTGCTTCTTGCTGGCGCCGCCGCACTGATGGCCACCGGCGCCTTTGCCGAAGGTATCGGCGCTTCGCTGCTCACCCAGCAGCATCCGTTCTATATCTCGCTCGCTTCGGCAATGACCGCGGAAGCCAAGGCGGAAAACCTGCCGCTTGAAATCGCGATTGCCAATCAGGACCTGAACAAGCAGCTCGCCGATGTGGAAGATTTCATCACCAAGGGCGTCAGCGTCATCATCATTTCGCCTGTGGACAGCACGGGCGTGAAATCCGCCATCGCCAAGGCACAGAAGGCCGGTATCAAGGTGATCACCGTCGACGTTCCAGCCAAGGGCGTTGAAGTTACCTCGCATGTCGGCACCGACAACTATACCGGCGGCGTCAAGGCCGGCGAGCTGATGGCCAAGCAGATCGGCGACAAGGGCAACGTTGCCGTCATCGACTATCCGACGGTGCAGTCCGTGGTTGATCGCGTCGAAGGCTTCAAAAAGGCGATTGCTTCGCATCCCGATATCAAGATCGTCTCCATCCAGACCGGCATCACCCGGCCCGAGGCGCTTGCCGCCGCCCAGAACATCCTGCAGGCTAACCCCGATGTCGTCGGCATCTTCGGCTTCGGTGACGATGCGGCGCTTGCTGCTGCCTCGGCCGTCAAGTCGGCAAAGCTTCAGGACCAGGTCAAGGTCATCGGCTTCGACGGCATGGAAGAAGCCCGCAATGCGGTCAAGAACGATCCGGTCATGGTCGGCGTGATCGCGCAATATCCCGACCAGATGGGCAAGGTGGCGGTGGCGACCGCCGGCAAGGTCATCAAGGGCGAGACCGTTGAAGCCAAGCAGCCGATCGTCCCGGGCGTTGTGACCAAGGCAGGCGAAGAAAAGTAACCCCCGCCAACGTCAACAATCAACAGTGCCGCCCGCGCAGGACCGCCTCGCGGGTGGCAGTTCAGGAAGACCTGCGGTAAGGATTGTCATTCATGGCCGTTTCATCCAACGCACCTGTGCTTGAAATCAAGGACATCGCCAAGACCTTCGGTCCCGTGACGGCGCTCAAGCGCATGAACCTTTCCGTGCGGCCTGGGCGTGTGCATACGCTGCTGGGCGAGAACGGTGCCGGCAAATCCACGCTCATGAAAATTCTCGTCGGACTGTTCCAGCCGACATCGGGGTCGATCACGCTGCGCGGCGAGCCCTATGCGCCGAAAAACCCTATCGAAGCAAAGGCGCTGGGTTTGAGCATCGTGTTTCAGGAACTCAGCCTCTGCCGCAATCTGTCGGTCGCCGAAAACATTCTGGCGACGCATGAACCCAACCGGTTCGGCTTCATCAAGGAGCGCGATCTCAACGCACAGGCGGCGCGGATCGTTGAGGACCTCGGCCTGCCCGTCAATGTGCGCACCAAGGTTGGCGATCTGTCCATCGCCCAGCGCCAGCTGGTGGAAATTGCCAAGGGGCTCAGCCGTCCCGCCGACGTTGTTATCCTGGACGAGCCGACATCCTCACTGTCCGACAGCGAAGCCGAAATTCTCTTCACCATCATCGAACGCCTGAAGGCCAAGGGAACGGCCATCATCTATATCTCGCACCGCATGGAGGAAATCATGCGGATTTCCGATGATATCACGGTGATCCGCGATGGTTCCTTTGTCGCCACGACGGAGAAGCAGAACACGAGCATCGAAGGCCTGATTGCCCTGATGGTCGGGCGGGAGATGAAGGACATTTACCCGCCACGTCTTGTCGAGCGTCCCTCATCAGCCGTCTCTCCCGTGCTTGCGGTTGAAAACCTCTCGGAAACCGGGAAATTTGAAAAAGTCTCGCTGGACGTGCGGCCGGGCGAAGTCGTCGGTCTCTTCGGCCTGATCGGCTCCGGACGTTCCGATGTGATGAAGGCTTTGTTCGGTTTCGGGCAACCGGTTGGGACGATCCGCCTCAACGGCAATCCCGTGCATCTGCGCTCCCCGGCCGACGCGATCCGTCACGGCATTGCGTTCGTGACGGAAAACCGCAAGGAAGAAGGGCTGGTGCTGCAGCACAGCGTCGAGCGCAACATCAACATGGTCGCGCTGGGCCAGCTGGCCGGACAGTTCGGCTTTACCCGCCCGGCCCGCGAACGGGCGGCAGCCAAGACGGAAGTCCTGCGCCTTGCCATCAAGACCGCGTCGATCGAAACGCCTGCCGGTTCGCTCAGCGGCGGCAACCAGCAAAAGATCGTCATTGCCAAATGGCTGCAGACGCAGCCCAAGATACTTATTCTTGATGAACCGACACGCGGCGTCGATGTCGGTGCGAAATTCGAGATCTACCGCATCATCCGCGAGCTTGCCGCCGCCGGGACCGCGATCCTGATGGTATCGTCGGAGTTGCCCGAAGTGCTTGGCCTCAGCGACCGGCTCGTCATCATGCACGACAAACGCGTGGCAAAAACGCTGGATGCGCAGGGCCTCAGCCCCGAAACCGTTATGACCTATGCAGCAGGAATACACCAATGACCAATTCGACCGAGACGAAGCAGGCGCTTCTGGCTTCCCCCCTCATCCGGCAATATGGTGGCATCGTCATCTCGCTGATCATCCTGTGCCTGGTCTTCTCTTCGATCAGCCCGCGGTTTCTCGCCTTCAACAATTTTATGAACATCATGCAGCAAGTGGCGGTGATTGCAGTGGCCGCCTATGGCATGACCTACGTGATCCTGCTCGGCGACATTGATCTTTCCGTCGGCTCGATCATCGCTGTGGCAGGCATGGTTGCCGCGCAGGCTTTCTCCATGGGTTTTGGCTTTGCGCCGACCGTGCTGATCACGCTGGCGGCGGGCGCCATCATGGGCGGGCTCAACGGCGTCCTGTCGGCAAAACTCATGCTGCCGTCCTTCATCGTCACGGTTGCGACCATGGGCATCTATCGCGGTGCTGTCAGCCTGCCGACCAACGGCGCCCCCGCCTCCATCGAGAATGAGACATGGCTGGCCATCGGCAGCGAAAGCTGGCTTGGCCTTCCCATCATCATCTGGATCGTCATCGCGCTTTTTGCCATCAACCACATCGTTCTCTCCCGCACGATCTTCGGCCGCCGCGCCTATCTGGCCGGCGGCAATCGCGAGGCGGCGATCTATTCGGGCATCCGCGTCGACCGGCTGAAGATCATCATCTTCATGATCTCAGGCGTCATGGCAGCCATCAGCGGCATCCTCCTGTCCTCGCGCCTTTCCTCGGCCCAGACCAATGCCGGCATGGGCTATGAACTCGACGCGATTGCCGCGGTCGTACTTGGCGGCACCAGCCTTGCCGGCGGCGTCGGCACCATGGTCGGCACCATTCTCGGTGCGCTCATCATCGGCGTCATCAACAATGGCATGAATATGCTGGCCGTGCCCTATTTCTACCAGCTCATTTTCAAGGGCATCGTCATTCTCTTCGCCGTCTGGCTCGACGTGCGCAGCAAGTCGATGCGGACCTAAGCGGAGACGGCAGGCCCGGGGAGGAACACGGCGAACGGCTCCTCCACCGTGCGTTTGAGATAGGCGAGATAAGACGCGTAGCTGTCGTGATCGGGCGCAATGCGCCCGAACTGCGCGCCCGGCATGGATGCCATCGGTATCAGCACTATGGGCGCCGCAACGGGTGTCAATTGCGCGCCGCGCCCGGCCTGCAGCGTGGTCAGGATGCCGTACATTTCACCCGTAATGGACGGGCGGGACACGATGACAAGGCGATGCTGGCCCGACGTGTTCGTGGCAAGGTAGATGTGCCCGGAAAGATTCGGGATCGCTACCGTCCCCTGCTGGGTAAAGGCCGCATCGAGCCGTTCCTTTTCGATGAACCGCAGATTGGACGCGGCATCGTTCCAGCCGATCTCGGTGCAATAGGCAAAGATCGCCTTCGGATCGCCAAAGGACGGCCGCAACGTCAGGTACCTCCCCTCGATCCATCCCACGGCCGCACGGGAATAGGCGCCGAATTCCTCACTGGCATGTCCATTGTTTGCCGCAACCGGGCTATCATGCAGATCAGCGGCGCGCAGGCGCATGCCTAGCGCCTCTTCAAGCCGGATCGTGGTTGCCAGTGTGAACGGCCGGTGGCCGGAAAGCGCCTTTTCCAGGGTGGACAGGCTGATCTTCGCCTGGTCGGCCAGATACTGCCGCGAAACCCGCCGCCGCGCCATTTCCTCACGGATCTTCGTGGCGACGGCCTGGTTCTGCCGCTCCGATAACTGACTGTCGATGTCCCCGGCCATATCCCCGCTCCCGTCAAATCACGTACATTCCTTCACATATCCACACAAGGCCGTCGGGAGCAAGACATGTTGCGACGGGCGCGTGCGGAACATTCCCGAAGCTTACGCTGGCGGCAAAAAGGCCCATGTATGAAATGGGGAAAGCTTCCCGATGGGAGCACCAACAGGAGCTTTCCCGATGAAAACCGCAACCTTCCATACCCAGCAATCTCCCCAAGCCATGCCCCATTGGCTGCGCCGTACCTGCCAGGCACTCTGGTTGATCAACATCGTTGGTCTGCCATTTATTGCGCTCGCGATATTCTTTTTCAGCCTGGTAACGGCGCATGCCGAAACTGCCCAATCGCCGCTTGTCACCCTTGATGACGTCAAATCCGGCACGCTTCTGCTGAAAAGCGCGGAAGCCGGCCACTACGTCGAAGCGCCGCGCGTCGCCACGGATGTCGACATCGTCGTCAGTGGCCCGACGGCACGCGCCCGCATCACCCAGATATTCACCAACCCGTCCAATGGCTGGGTCGAGGCGGTCTATGCCTATCCGCTGCCGGAAGACAGTGCAGTGCATGCGCTGAAAATGGTTGTCGGCAAGCGCGTCATCGTCGGTGATATCAAGGAAAAGAAGGAAGCCAAGGCCATCTATGAAACAGCGAAGGCATCCGGCCGGAAAGCCAGCCTGATCGAGCAGCAGCGGCCGAACCTTTTCACCAATTCCGTCGCCAATATCGGCCCGCACGAGCAGGTTGTTGTCCAGATCGATTACCAGGAGCCTGTGCGCCTGTCCGGCGACGAATTCTCCCTGCGCGTACCGCTGGTTGTCGCTCCGCGCTACAATCCCGCACCGATCACGCAGACCGCAGACCTTGCGGCCGATGGATCCGGCTGGGGCACTACGGCTGATCCGGTTGCCGATCGCAGCAAGATCACACCGCCCGTGCTTGATCCGCGCGTCAATGCTCCGGTCAACCCGGTCAGCATCAAGGTCCGCCTGCAGGCTGGATTTGCCCTGGGCGAGGTGAAGAGCCATCACCATGCCGTCAACACCGAAACCATCGATGCCCAGACGCAGGTCATCGCGCTGGCAGGCGACAACCACGCCGACCGTGACTTTGAACTGACGTGGAAGCCGCAAAATGCCAAGGCACCCGCTGTCGGCCTGTTCCGCGAAACGGTCGGCAAGCATGACTATGCGCTCGCCTATGTCACGCCGCCGGTTGCCCAACAGAAGCAGGAACAGCGCCCGCGCGAAATCGTCTTTGTCATCGACAATTCCGGTTCGATGGGCGGCACCTCGATGAATCAGGCCAAGGCCAGCCTTGACTATGCCTTGAGCCGTCTCAAGCCCGCCGACCGGTTCAACGTCATCCGCTTTGACGACACCATGACCGCACTGTTCCAGGACACTGTTGCCGCCGACCGCGAAAACCTATCCACCGCCCGCGAGTTTGTTGGCGATCTCGAAGCATCCGGCGGCACGGAAATGCTTGCACCGCTGGAAGCAGCCCTTAACGACCGGCGCCCCAATGATCAGTCCTTTGTCCGCCAGGTCGTGTTCCTGACCGATGGTGCCATCGGCAACGAACAGCAATTGCTCGATACCATTGCCGCCAGGCTTGGTCGGTCACGAGTCTTCATGGTCGGCATCGGCTCGGCTCCCAACAACTATCTGATGAACCGCGCCGCTGAACTTGGCCGTGGCACCTTCACTTCCATCGGCTCGACCGATCAGGTGGATGAGCGGATGCGCTCGCTCTTTGCCAAGCTTGAAAGCCCTGTCATTACCAACCTCAGCGCCACCTTCTCGGCCGGCAATGCCGATGTGACACCCGCCATCCTGCCTGATCTCTATCGCGGCGAGCCGCTCGTCATTGCCGCCAGGCTCGGTTCGCTCTCCGGCACCCTGACAATCAAGGGCATGATCGGCACGCAGCCATGGGAGGTTACACTGCCGGTTGCCAAGGCCGCGGAAGGCGAAGGCCTGTCAAAGCTCTGGGCCCGCCGCAAGATTTCCGATGCGGAAGTCGAAAGCACCCTTGGCAAGATCAGCCGTGACGAAGCCGACAAGCGCATCCTGAAACTCGCCCTTGAAAACAGTCTCGTCTCACGCCTGACCAGTCTGGTTGCCGTCGACAAGACCCCGTCACGGGCGCAGGACAAGCCGCTGACCCGCGCCGACGTCTCGCTCAATCTCCCGGCAGGCTGGGATTTCGACAAGGTGTTCGGTGAACAGGCATCGCGCAAGGCCGGCCTCGACAACGGCTCGGACATCCAGCTGGCAAAGCTGGCGGCAGGCAAGAAGCCGGTTATTCAGCAGGCTCCAGCCGATGAACTGCCCCTGCCGCAGACGGCGACCGACGCGGAACTGCGCATGATCGCCGGTTTGATGCTGCTCCTCGCCAGCGCCGGGCTGTTCTTCATCACGCGCAAGACAAGGGGGAACGCATGATGCGCGCGATCAACACACGGCACGGCATCTCCGAGTGGAAAGGCAGGGCGGTTTTCCGCCCTGCCCTCCGGGCAGGGATGGCTATGATGGCTCTGGTTGGCCTGATACTGCTCAGCCAAGGCCTGTGGATTCACGCAAAAGCCATGGTGGCGCAGGTGCTTCTCGACCGCGCCTTCACCCGGAGCATCGAAACCGGTCAGTCTGTGAAGCCCTGGTCATGGGCGGATACCTGGCCGGTTGCGCGGCTTGAGTTTCCGCGCATTGGCGAAACCTCCATCGCCCTGCACGGGGCAAGCGGACAGGCTCTGGCCTTCGGTCCCGGCCATGTCAATCGCAGCGCCGAAGCCGGCGAAAACGGCACGGCCGTCTACGCCGCACACCGCGACACGCATTTTGCCTTTCTGAAGGATGTGCAGATCGGCGATGCGGTCCGCATTACCCGGCGGGACGGTAAGGTTTTCACCTATCAGGTCACGGAAACCTCTGTCGTTCGCTGGGATCAATCCGGCATCGATACCAATGCAGGCGGCAAGAATCTGGTTCTTGCCACCTGCTGGCCATTCAATGCCGCGACGCCGGGGCCGATGCGCTATCTGGTGAAGGCGCGGATGCTGGAATAAGCTCAGCTGTCCAGTTCACCCCGCCTGATCAGTTCTTCCCTGATGAGCTTCTTGGCAATCTTGCCATAGGCGGATTTGGGCATGTCCGGCCAGAAGATGATACGCTTGGGCAGTTTATAGCGCGCCATCTTGCCGTTCAGCCACGCCATGACAGCCTCGCCATCCGGCGCGCTGCCGGAGCGGGCAACACAGACCGCCAGTCCGACCTCGCCCCAGACCGGATCGGGAATGCCCAGCACCGCCGCTTCGCTGATATCGGGATGGGTGAGTATCTTTTCCTCGATCTCGCGCGGATAGACGTTGGAACCGCCGGAGATGTACATGTCGGACGCCCGCCCAGTGATATAGACGAAACCCGCCTCGTCCATGTGGCCGAGATCGCCGGTCCGGAACCAGCCATCGCGAAAGGCCTTGGCATTGGCGTCGGGGTTGTCGTAATAGCCCGCAAACACCGCTGGCCCGATGACGCAGATCTCGCCGGTTTCGCCCGGTTTGACCTCCTGGCCGGAATCGTCCTGAACGGCGACCTGCATGCCGGTCCGCGCAAAACCGCAGGTGCCGATTCGTGCATCGGGACCATCCTGCGTCGCATGATAGGCAGGCGGCAGCACCGTGATATTGCCAGTTACCTCGCCAAGGCCGAAATACTGCACGAGCACCGACCCGAGCGTCTTCAGCGCGTGGATCTGGTCGCTCCGGTACATGGGCGCGCCCGCATAGATCACATAGCGCAGGGATGAATGGTCACGCTCATGCATGGACGGGTGTTCTGTCAGCATTTTCAGGATCGTCGGCACCGTGAACATGTTGGTCACGCGCCATGTCTCGACCAGCCGCCACGCCTCGGCAACGTCAAACTTCTCCGTCGGCAGCAGGATTGTCTTCGACCCCCGCGCCACCTGGGTCAGCTGGTGAATACCCGCACCATGCGACAGCGGCGCAACCACCAGCGAAGCATCTTTTTCCGTGGTGCCGGGCATCAGATCGCACAAATGATTGGTGATGACGAACGCCATCTGGCCATGGGTGAGGACAGCCGCCTTGGGCCGCCCCGTCGTGCCCGATGTAAAGAAGAACCAGCAGGGATCGTCATGATCGACGGAGGCGGTGGCAACCTTGGCACCGTCAAAGCGGGCGACGATATCATCATAATCGTCGCCGAAATCCGCCTTGCCGATGGCAATGACGAAAGCAAGATCGGGGTTCATGTCCCGGCTTGCCGCGGCGTGATCGGGAAAGAGGTGACCGCAGATCATGCCCTTGGCTCCGCTCGTCTTGGCGAGGTAGGCGACCTCATCCGGCGTCTGGCGGAAATTCGCGGGCACCCAGACGGCGCCCAGCTGGAAACAGGCGAACATGGATTCGAACATCTGATTGCAGTTCTGCGACTGGATCAGAATGCGGTCACCCTTGACGACACCGAATTCGCTGTGGAGTGCCGCAGCCATGGCATCGACACGCCGCTGCAGCGCGCTCCAGCTCCAGCTTTTCTCACCCCAGACGAAACCCGTTTCCTCAGGCAGGCGGCGCGCGGTCTGCGCCAGGAAACTCGACAGGTTCATCACGCGTTTCGACATGGCTGTCATCCCGGCCGCATCCTTGCTGCTCATGCTTTCATCCGTTCGGGTCTTGCTCTGGATTTCCCGCCAGCCGCCGGTGCCCGTTTCGGCCGATCGTTGAGCGGCTGCAGATGGGCCAGCCGCGCCTCAATCTTTTTCGCCTCGATGCGCATCAGTTCCGCCAGTTCCTGCTGGCGCGCCGGTTGCATGCGGCTGTCGATCGCCGCGATGCTCAACGCCCCGGCCGCCCTTCCATCGGGAAAATGGATCGCAACGCCGATGCCCCAGGAATTGGCCAGAATACGTCCCGGATTAAGGGCAAAGCCCTGTTCCCGCGTTGCCGCGATATCCTCCCTGATCTGCCATGGCGGAAGATTGGGGTAGTCGGCAAGCAGCACCGCCTCGTTGGCGGCCAGGATGATTTCGATCTCGTCATCCGGCATCGTTGCGAGGATGGCCAGGGAACCGCCGCCGACGCCGAGAGGATGCCGGTAGCCCGCCTGCAGCGCATGGGTGCGGATGGGATAGGTGCCCTCTTCCCGGTGCAGGCACACGGCGTAGGTCTCGCGCTGGATGGAGAGAAAACTGGTATCCTGCGTCTTGGCGGAGAGGATGCTGAGGCTATCGCGCGTGATCTGCAACAGGCCATATCGGCGGGTGGCGAGCGTTCCCAGCACATAGGCTTCCTGTCCGAGATAATAACGCCGGGTCTGCGCATCCTGTTCGACCAGCCCCGAGCGGATGAGCGCGAGCAGCAGCCGCCGTGTTGTCGGCTTGTTGAGGCCGCCCTGCTCGACGATCTCGCTGAGCGACCCGCCCTGATCGCCGAAATAGCTGACAAGACTGAGAAGTCCGAGTGCCCTGTCGACACTTTGCGATCCATTGAGACTGGCGGGTGCCGTCATCTTTTCTTCCATGCTCTCCCACACGCATTTTGATCCATATTGTGGATCATTTTATTGATCTATTGAACTATGGCATAAAAATTATTGCAAGATGCCAGTATTTGTTTATGGTTTTATCCAATTCAAGGAGGAAATGCATTCTACAATATGGACCTGTGATTTGAATCGGCGCAATGGAGGTTGCATCCGTTCAATGAGGTCCGTGGGATGCGCCACGCTGTTCGGGAGGAATCACATGAACAATCTGTCACGCCGCCAGGTCCTGGCCGGCACCGCGGTAACCCTTGTTGCCAGCCCCTTCATCATGCGCCGTCCGGCGCATGCGGCGGAATTTTCCTATAAGTACGCCAACAACCTGCCGGTGTCCCACCCGATGAACATCCGGGCGCAGGAAGCCGCCGACAAGATCAAGGCGGAGACCGGCGGACGCTTCGAGCTGTCGATCTTCCCGTCGAGCCAGCTTGGCTCCGATACGGATACGCTCAGCCAGCTCCGCTCCGGCGCGGTGGAGTTCTTCACGCTTTCCGGCCTGATCCTGTCGACCCTCGTTCCGGCCGCGTCCATCAATGGTATCGGCTTTGCCTTCCCTGACAGCGCCACCGTCTGGAAGGCGATGGATGGCGATCTCGGCGCCCATGTGCGCAAGCAGATCGAGAAATCCAATCTGGTCGCCATGGAAAAGATCTGGGACAACGGCTTCCGCCACATCACGTCGAGCACCAAGCCGATCGTCGCCCCGGATGATCTGAAGAACTTCAAGATCCGTGTTCCCGTCAGCCCGTTGTGGACCTCCATGTTCACCGCTTTCCAGTCATCGCCCGCCAGCATCAACTTCAACGAGGTATACTCCTCGCTGCAGACCAAAGTTGTCGAGGGGCAGGAAAACCCGCTCGCCATCATTTCGACGGCCAAGCTCTATGAAGTGCAGAAATACTGTTCGCTGACCAGCCATATGTGGGACGGCTTCTGGTTCCTGTCGAACCGCCGCGCTTGGGAAGCTTTGCCCGACGATATCAGGACCGTCGTTGCCAAGCACATCAATGCCGCCGGTCTTGCCGAACGCGACGATGTGGCCAAGCTCACCGAAACCCTGCAGGCCGATCTGAAAACCAAGGGCCTTGAATTCAACACGCCGGACCCGGTGCCCTTCCGCGATGCCCTGCGCAAGGCAGGCTTCTATTCCGAATGGAAGGGCAAGTATGGCGAGGAGGCCTGGGGTCTTCTGGAAAAAGTCGTCGGCCAGCTGGCATAGGGGCGAACCCGATGGCAGGGCTCAGACTGACCGAAGGCGCCGTGGCGGCGGAGGGCGAAAGCATTCTTTCTCCCCCGCCCCGCAATGACCATTCCATCGCATCGAAACTCGACCGGCTGCTTGGCCATCTCGTCGAGTTTCCCGTGGCAGTCCTCGTTGTTGCCGAGGTGGTCATCCTGTTTGCGGGCATCATCGCCCGCTATGTCGTGCATCAGCCGCTGATCTGGTCGGATGAACTGGCATCGATCCTGTTCCTGTGGCTCGCCATGCTGGGTGCGGTGGTGGCATTCCGGCGCGGCGAGCACATGCGCATGACGGCACTGGTCGGCATGATGAACCCGCAGCGCCGGGCGTTTTTCGACGTTATCGCCATTGTCGGGGCGATGGCATTTCTCCTGCTCATCGTCTATCCCGCCTATGACTACGCCCATGAGGAAACCTACATCACCACGCCGGCCTTGGAGATAACCAATGCATGGCGCGCGGCGGCATTGCCTGTTGGCGCGGGATTGATGATCGTCTCGGCGCTCATCAAACTGTTTCAGGTATCGAACCTTCGCCATGTCGTGATGGCTGTTGCCCTCATCGGCGCGCTCTCTCTTGTATTGTGGCTGCTTGGGCCTTCCTTGAAGCCGCTGGGCAACATCAATCTGCTGATCTTCTTTGTCGGCGTCGTTGCGGCCCTCGTTCTCAGCGGCGTTCCCATCGCCTTTTCCTTCGGTCTTGCCACCTTCGGCTATCTCGCTTTGACGACGAATGTGCCGATGATCGTGGTCATCGGCCGCATGGACGAAGGCATGTCGCACCTCATTCTCCTCGCCGTGCCGCTCTTCGTGTTTCTCGGCGTGCTCATCGAAATGACCGGCATGGCGCGTGCCATGGTGCAGTTTCTGGCAAGCCTGCTCGGGCATGTGCGCGGCGGCCTGTCCTATGTGCTGATCGGCGCGATGTACCTGGTCTCCGGCATATCGGGCGCCAAGGCCGCCGACATGGCCGCGGTCGCGCCGGTGCTGTTCCCGGAAATGAAGGCACGCGGCGCCAAGCCGGGCGATCTGGTCGCCCTGCTCTCGGCCACCGGCGCGCAGACGGAAACCATTCCGCCCAGCCTCGTGCTCATCACCATCGGCTCGGTCACCGGCGTGTCCATCGCCGCCCTGTTCACCGGCGGCCTCTTACCCGGCGTTGTCCTGGCCGTCATGCTGTGTTTCGTCGTCTGGCGCCGCTACCGCCATGAGGACCTGTCGCATGTCACGCGCGCTACCGGGCGGCAGATCGGTCGGGCTTTTGTCATCGCCCTGCCCGCCCTGGCGCTTCCCTTCATCATCCGTGCTTCCGTCGTTGAGGGTGTGGCGACGGCAACGGAAGTATCGACCATCGGCATTGTCTACTCCATCGTGGCGGGGCTTTTCATCTACAGGCAATTCGACTGGGCACGGCTGAAACCCATGCTGGTGGACACCGCCTCGCTCTCCGGCGCCATCCTGCTGATCATCGGCGCGGCGACCGGCATGGCCTGGGCATTGACGCAGTCCGGTTTCTCGCGCGAACTCGCCGCCGCCATGACGGGCCTGCCCGGCGGCCCCATCACATTCCTTGCCGTTTCGATTGTCGCCTTCATCATTCTCGGCAGCGTGCTCGAGGGCATACCCGCCATCGTGCTTTTTGGCCCGCTGCTGTTTCCGATCGCCCGGCAGGTCGGCGTGCATGAGGTGCACTACGCCATGGTCGTGATCCTTTCCATGGGTATCGGCCTTTTCGCCCCGCCCTTCGGCGTCGGCTATTACGCCGCCTGCGCCATTGGCCGGGTCAATCCCGACGAGGGCATGCGGCCCATCTGGGGCTATCTCGCCGCCCTTATTCTCGGCATCATTCTTGTGGCTGCCGTCCCGTGGATTTCGATTGGCTTCCTCTGATGACTGAACGACTGAAAGATAAAATCGCCATGGTTTTCGGCGCGGGCTCGTCCGGTCCCGGATGGAGCAACGGCAAGGCTGCCGCCGCCGCCTATGCCCGCGAAGGCGCCACTGTCATTTGCATCGACCTGCAGGGGCAAGCCGCCGAGGAAACGGCAGCACTTATCGCGGCGGAGGGCCTTTCCGCCATGGCTGTTACCTCGGATGTCACCAGCACCGCGTCCGTCACAGCGGCCGTGGACGCCGCGATCGAGCGCTATGGCCGGATCGACATCCTGCACAACAATGTCGGCGTCGCCACAGCGGGCGGACCGGAAGACCTCGATGACGAAAAATTCCGGATGTCGCTCGATATCAATGTCGGCTCGGTTTTCCGCACCGCCAAGGCCGTCCTGCCGCATATGAAGGCGCGCAGATCCGGTGCGATCGTCAATATTTCATCGCTGGCCGCCATTCGCTGGACCGGCTATCCCTATTTCGCCTATTACGCGGCCAAGGGCGCGGTCAATCAGGCAACGGTGGCGCTTGCCCTGCAATACGCGCCGCACGGCATCCGCGCCAATTGCATCATGCCCGGCATGATCGATACGCCGCTGATCTACAAGCAGATTTCCGGCAACTATGCCTCGAATGAAGAGATGGTCGCCGCGCGCAACCGCCTTGTTCCGCTGGGGCAGATGGGCAGCGCGTTCGACGTGGCCAATGCCGCCGTCTTTCTTGCATCCGACGAGGCAAAATTCATCACGGGCGTCTGCCTGCCTGTCGATGGCGGACAGAGCTGTTCGGCGGTGGTCGGTGCCTGAGCGCCGGTTGCAACAACCCGGCCCGGCGGCGGCGGAGCGGTTCGAGAGTTTCGCCGGGACCGGGCGTAGATTCAACTTTGAGCTCCAGCCGGGTCTCAGCCTCAATGACGCCATTGCCATCCAGCTGGCCGCTGCCAATCTGCGCGCCGCATCGCTTGTCATCGAAGGCGGCGCTTTTGCTCCGTTCCACTATCTCATGCCGGCACTCTCGACCGATGGTCTTCATGCGGCATGGTACAGCGACATCTTCTCACCGGCGGGCGAAACTCTGATGGAGCGGGGCAATGTCACCTTTGGCGAGCGGGATGGCGCAGCGTTCATCCATTGCCACGCCACCTGGATCGAACCGGATGGCAGGCGCTGCGCCGGTCATATCCTGCCGCATGAGACAATCGTCAGCCGGCCGGTCCGCGCCACGGTCTGGGGTGTCGAGACCATCCGCATGGTGTCGGAGCCGGACACCGAAACAGCATTCACCATTTTCCATCCCGTGCCGGTCAGCGAACCTGCGGCCGAAGACACCGGCCCGCGAACAGTCATCGCCCGTGTCCGCCCGAACGAAGACATCACCGGTGCGCTGGAAGCAATCTGCCGCAAGCATGGCTTTGCCGGGGCGCATCTGCGTGGCGGCGTCGGCAGCCTCATCGGTGCCCGATATGCCGATGGAACCCGCGTCGACGACATTGCAACGGAAGTCTTCATCACCGGCGGGTTTGTTTCGGCAGATGCCCGCAGGACCCGCATAGAGATCACCATGGTCGATACCAAAGGCGGCATCACCCGCGGCGATCTTGAGCGCGGCGACAATCCCGTCTGCATCACCTTTGAACTGTGTCTGGAAGAGGCCTGACGACCTCTTCTTCCGCAACAGAGAGGACCATTATCATGACGACATCCGGCACAGACGAGCGCACCGCTCTTGTCACCGGCGGCGCATCGGGGATCGGTCTTGCGACGGTCCATGCCCTGGCCAGCGATGGCTGGAAGATCGTCGTGGCAGATCGCGACGTGAAGGAAACGGTGAAGGCAGAGCTCGGCAAGGCCTATCCCGGCCGTATCCGGTTTGCGCAGCTTGACGTGACCGACGAGCATGCCGTTGAAGCATTGATGGCCGGGACCGAAGCGGAGTTCGGTTCGATCAGGGGAATTGTCTGCTCGGCCGGAATCGGCCGCGATACGCCGTTTTTCGACACCACGGCGGACATGTTCCGGCAAATCTACGAGATCAACGTCATCGGCACATTTCTGGTCACACAGGCCGGTGCGCGCATCATGGCGGCAAGCGGCGGCGGTGCCATTGTCAATCTCGCCTCGATCTCGGGCATGCGCGGCAATATCGGACGGTCGGCCTACGGCGCATCAAAGGGGGCGATCATCAACCTGACCAAGGTGATGGCGGTCGAACTTGCACCCTACAACATCCGCGTCAATGCCATTGCGCCCGGCCCGGTCGAGACGCCCATGGCCGCCGCCCTGCATACGCCTGAAATACGCGAGGGCTGGAGCAGAACGGTGCCGCAGCGGCGCTACGGCCAGCCAGAGGAAATCGCCAGCACGATCGCTTTCCTCCTCGACGAAAACCGTTCAAGCTATGTGACGGGCCAGACGCTGGCGGTAGACGGCGGCTTCACCGCCGGTGGCCTTATCGGCTAGCAAACCACCCGCCTACTCGGCCTCCGGGTAGCTCAGGCTCTGCAACTGCGTCGGGTCCGTCCCTTCGATGCGCCGCAGCACCGCCCGGGCAAGCTCGCGCCCGGCATGCCGCACGTCTTCGTTGAACACAATGATTTCCGGGCGGAACCATCGCAGGAACTGTGTCGTCTGCTTCGATACCAGATCGATGTCCCGGCCAAGTTTCATGCCCGTTGCCTCGATACCCGCGACAACAGCGACAGTGAGACCGCCGGTACAGCAGATGATGCCATCCGGAGGATTGGGCTGGCGCATGAACATTTCCGTCCGGTTGCGTACATCGTCCAACGAAATGCTGCCGTTCCAATGGTCGAGCATAACGGGCGCCGCCCCGCTTTCCTGCAGGCCCCGCCTGAACCCGTCATCGAGATGCCAGTAATAGGTATGAGCGGGGCCAGGCCCGGCAACCATGGCAATCCGGCGGCGGCCGCGTTCAACCAGGCTTTTCACCGCCGCATAGGCATAGGCTTCGTTGTCGAAGTCGTGGAACGGATGCTCGATACCCATTCGCGTCCGCCCGTGCGTGGCAAAGGGAAAACGATGATCCGTCAGGTAGCGCACGCGCGGATCGGTCGGCTGGGTCTGGGACATGATGATCCCGTCAGCCGATCCCGTTTCAATGATGTAGCGGATGGGCTGCATTGGATCGTTCTCTGGTGAGTACGGCGTCACGATGAGATGGTAGGGTGTTTCTGCCAGGACTTCGGAAATGCCATAGACGAGATTGGAGGTCAGCCCCATGATCTCGCTCTGCGCATTGAGCACCAGGCTGATGACGTTGGTCTTGCCCGTCCGCAGGCGTACACCCGCGCGGTTCGGCCGGTAGCCGATTTGTCTGGCGATCAACTGCACGCGGTTCTTGGTCGCCTGACCGATCTCCGGCGCATCTTTGAGCGCGCGCGAAACAGTCGTCACCCCGAGCCCTGCCATGAACGCAATGGTTTTCAGCGTCGGCCTCTCGCCGTCCGCAAGCGCCGCCACTTTTTCCCCGTCGTCAGGGTGATGCTGCTTGTCGTTCATGCCATTTCAACCGGTTAACAGAATTATTCTCCCTGTATGGACCCGCCAAGAGCGTTCTTCAAGATACCTTCCTCCAGTTTCTGTATCGTTTCAGGTTTTTCATATTTCCAAGTTGTTGCAATGCACCGCGGGCTCAACCGCCGGACCGGTCCTCGCCCTGCTTTGCATAAAAGTCGATAGGCTGTAGACGGGAATTCTTGACATTAACCTCGTAACTAATTGTTTTTATTGCACACGAAGGAGAGTCCTGTGGATTATATTGATGATCGAAAAAAATCAGAGACGCATGATTGCCTCATTCAAAATTTTCAATTACCGTACCTGTAACGTTTCAGATTTGGGAGGATACGATGCGTTATCGAACATCTCTGGCCATATTGGCTGCATCCACATTGTTATGGACAACCGGCATTGCCGGCGCCGTGGATCTGGAGGTCACCCATTGGTGGACATCGGGCGGCGAGGCAGCTGCGGCCAAGGTGCTTGCCGAATCCTTCGACAAACAGGGCGGTGACAAATGGGTTGATGGCGCGATTGCCGGCAGCGGCTCGACCGCGACCCCGATCATCGTCAGCCGCATTCTTGGCGGTAACCCGATGGGCGCGACCCAGCTCAACACCGGCCGCGATGCGGAAGACCTGGTCAAGGCCGGAATGATGACCGACCTTTCGGATCTTGCCGCCAAAGAAGGCTGGGCCGATTTCATCCGCCCGGCAAAGCTGCTCGACGCCTGTAAATATGATGGGAAGATTTACTGCGTGCCGGTCAACATCCACTCATGGCAATGGATGTGGATCAATCCCAATACCTTCAAGGATGCGGGTCTGCCAGTTCCGGCAAACTGGCAGGAATTTGTCGCCGCAGCACCCAAGCTGAAGGAAAAGGGCATCATCCCGCTTGCCACCGGCGATGCCTGGCAGGTCAACGGCATTTTCAACGTCATGCTTCCTTCACTCGGCGGCAAGGACCTGTTCCTGAAGGTCTATCAGGACAAGAATGCCGAGGCCGCCGCCAGCCCGGAAATGAAGGCTGTGTGGGAAGCATTTGCGCAGGCCCGCGGCCTGGTCGATCCCGGCTATGTCGGCCGCTCCTGGAACGAGGCGACCACGCTCGTCATCACCGGCAAGGCCGGGGCGCAGGTCATGGGCGATTGGGCCCAGGGCGAGTTCGGCGTGGCGAAAAAGGTTGCCGGAACCGATTATGACTGCCTGCCGGGTCTGGGCGGCAACGCCATTCTCGATACGGGCGGGGATGCCTTCTATTTCCCCAAGAACCAGAATCCCGAAGTGACCAAGGCGCAGCTCAAGCTGGCGAGCCTTCTGCTTTCGAAGGAAACGCAGGTTGCCTTCAATCTCGCCAAGGGATCATTGCCGGTGCGCGGCGATGTCGATCTGGATGCCGCCAATGCCTGCATGAAAAAAGGCATCGAGATCCTGAAAAAGCCGGAGAATATCCTGCCGTCGCTGAACCAGAATCTGACGGCCGATACCAAGGGGCAGATCGAGGACCTGACCAAGGAGTTCTTCGCCGACGCCCACATGTCCGTCGATGATGCGCAGGCCCGCTTCGTCGATATCATCAAGCAAGCCCAGTAGAACCGACCATCCTCCTCGCTTCCGCCAGTCGCGCAAGCGGCGGGCGGCCGTGCGAAGAGTTGACGGAGAACGCCATGAGTTCCACCGCGCGTCCAAATACATTGTTCAAGAACCTGAATGCCAAGGTTGCGGCTCTGCCGATGATCGCAACCGTTCTTGTGGTCTTCATCGGTTGCACGCTATGGACCGTCGTTTATTCCTTCACGGCATCGCGGGCATTGCCGGAGCTGACATTCGTCGGGTTCGACCAGTATACCCGCCTGTTCAATACGCCGCGCTGGAACATCTCCGCCATCAACCTTGCGATCTTCGGCGTGTTCCTCCTGTTCTTTTCATCGGTCATCGGCTTCATTCTCGCGGCGCTGATGGACCAGAAAATCCGCTTCGAGAACACCTTCCGCACCATCTTTCTCTATCCCTATGCCCTGTCGTTCATCGTCACGGGCCTGGTCTGGCAATGGATACTCACGCCCACCTATGGCATCCAGCGGGTGGTGCGGGACCTCGGCTTTGAAAACTTCACCTTCTCGATCCTCAACGACCAGCGCTATGCCATCTACGCCATCGTCATTGCCGGCCTCTGGCACGGCACCGGCCTTGTCATGGCGCTGATGCTGGCGGGCCTGCGCAACATCGACGAGGAAATCTGGAAGGCCGCGCGGGTCGATGGCATCCCGATCTGGAAGACCTATCTTTTCATCATCATTCCGATGATGCGCCCGGTCTTCATCACCACCATTGTCCTGATCGCCGCCGGTATCGTGCGTGTCTATGACCTCGTCGTCGCGCTGACTGACGGCGGCCCCGGCAATGCCAGCGAAGTCCCGGCCAAATATGTCTACGAATTCATGTTCCGGCGCGCCAACCTCGGACAGGGCCTTGCCGCCTCCACCATCATGCTGACCACCGTTCTCATCGTCCTCATTCCCTGGGCCTTGATGGAATTCCGCGAGGGCAAACGCAAATGACCATGGCAAGCCAAACCACAGCCGAACCACGCGGCAAACGTCCGACGACGACCTTCGCACCATCGACGATCATGATCTACGGCGTCCTGCTGGTGGCGGCGATCTACTATCTGCTGCCGCTCTACGTGATGATGGTTACCTCGCTGAAAGGCATGCCGGAAATCCGCCTCGGCAATATCTTCTCGCCGCCCGTGGAAATCACCTTCCAGTCATGGAGCACCGCCTGGGACAGCGCCTGTACCGGCCTCTACTGCGAAGGCCTGAAGGTCGGGTTCATGAATTCGGTGAAAATCACCATACCGAGCGTCATTGCTTCGATCCTCATCGCCTCGATAAACGGCTATGCGCTTGCCAACTGGCGCTTCAAGGGTTCGGAGGTGTTTTTCAGCATTCTCCTGTTCGGCGCCTTCATTCCCTATCAGGTGATGCTGTATCCGCTTGTCATCATCACCCGCAACCTCGGCATTTTTGGAACGCTGACCGGCGTCATCGTGATCCATACCATCTTCGGCATGCCGATCCTGACCCTGCTGTTCCGCAACTACTTCGCCTCGCTGCCGCCGGAACTCTTCAAGGCGGCACGCGTCGACGGGGCGGGATTCTGGCGCATCTTCTTCCAGATCATGGTGCCGATGTCCGCGCCGATCTTCGTCGTGGCAATCATCCTGCAGGTTACCGGCATCTGGAATGACTTCCTCTTCGGCGTCGTCTTCGCCGGCACGAAAAACGTGCCGATGACGGTGCAGCTCAACAACATCGTCAACTCGACGCAGGGCGTCAAGGAATACAACGTCAACATGGCAGCCACCATTCTCACCGGTCTGGTGCCGCTGCTCGTCTACTTTTTCTCAGGCAAATATTTCGTCAGGGGCATTGCCGCTGGCGCCGTCAAAGGATGACCGCCGATGCAGCAAAGCCCCAGCGTTTCGATCAAGGATCTCTCACTCAACTACGGTTCGGTGAGCGTGCTCAAGGACCTCAACATCGACGTCGCCGATGGCGAGTTTCTCGTGCTGCTCGGACCGTCTGGCTGTGGAAAATCGACCTTGCTCAATTGCATCGCTGGCTTGCTTGAGATCTCGGACGGGCAGATTTTCATCAAGGACAAGAACGTCACGTGGAAGGAGCCGAAAGATCGCGGCATCGGCATGGTGTTCCAGTCCTACGCGCTCTATCCGCAGATGACGGTCGAGAAAAACCTTTCCTTCGGCCTGCGCGTGGCGGGCCTGCCCAAGGCGGAGATCGACAAGCGGATCGCCAATGCGGCTGATATTCTGCAGATCGGGCCGCTTCTGCAACGCAAGCCCGGTGCGCTTTCCGGCGGCCAGCGCCAGCGTGTCGCCATCGGCCGTGCCCTGGTGCGCGACGTCGATGTGTTCCTGTTCGACGAGCCTTTGTCCAATCTGGATGCCAAGCTGCGTTCGGAGCTGCGGGTCGAGATCAAGCGCCTGCACCAGAAGCTCGCCAATACGATGATCTACGTCACCCACGACCAGATCGAGGCCCTGACCCTTGCGGACCGCATCGCCGTCATGAAGGGCGGCTTGATCCAGCAGCTGGACGAGCCGCTCACCATCTACAACCGGCCCCGCAACCTGTTCGTCGCCAGTTTCATCGGCTCACCCTCGATGAATTTCCTCAAAGGCGAGATTGCTGAGAAGGATGGCAAACCTGTCTTCCGCATTGCCGACCTCGACATCTCCCTGGAAAGCTATGCGGCGCAGGAGCCCCTGCAGGCCGGACGCCCGGTCATTTTCGGCCTGCGCCCCGAACACATTGCACTCAGCGACCAGCCCGGCCCGGCCGGACGCTCCTGCAAGGCGACTGTCGATCTCGACGAGCCCATGGGCGCCGACAGCCTTGTCTGGCTGAAAGTCGCCGGCAAAGCCGTGTCCGTGCGCGTCGATTCCGGCCGCCGCTACCAGAATGGTGAAACCGTACACCTCACCTTCGATCCAGCCCTCGCCTCGCTTTTTGACTCCCAGACTGAAGACCGCATCTGACAAACCTATGGAGTACTGACCGTGATCGACTTTTCCTACCAGCTTTACAGTTCCCGCAACTTTCCGCCGCTCGACAGAATTCTTCCGATCCTGCAGAAGAATGGTTATGCGCAGGTGGAAGGCTATGGCGGCGTCTATACGGATGCAGCGGCAACCCGGGCCGCGCTCGATGCCCATGGCCTTGCCATGACATCGGGCCATTTCAGCATCGACCTTCTGGAAAACGAGCCAAACAAGGTGCTGGATATTGCCGGGACACTGGGCATGCAAGCCATCTATTGCCCGCATCTGGCCGTCGAGCAGCGCCCGTCGGACGCGTCCGGCTGGTCCGATTTCGGCAAGCGGCTCGAAGCGGCGCATGCGACCTACAGCAAGGCCGGATATATTTTCGGCTGGCACAACCATGATTTCGAGTTCAAGGCACTGGCTGATGGCTCGATCCCGCAGAAACACATCCTCGATGCGGCTCCAAGCATTTCCTGGGAAGCGGATATCGCCTGGATCATCCGCGGCGGAGCGGACCCGTTCCAGTGGATCCGGGATTACGGCTCCCGTATCAGCGCCGTTCACGTCAAGGACATCGCACCGGCTGGCGAAAACACCAATGAAGACGGCTGGGCCGATGTCGGTTACGGCACGGTCGACTGGAAAGCGCTCTTCTCAGCGCTGAAGGCCACGCCGGTGCGGTATTTCGTTATGGAACACGACAACCCGTCGGATGACAAGCGGTTTGCCCGCCGCTCCATCGCGACGGTCAAGGCCTTCTGAAGAAAGACAGCATCATGGCAAAAACACTTGGTATTGGCATCATCGGCGCCGGCAATATTTCCGCCACCTATTTGAAACTGGGACCCCTGTTCAAGGGCATCGAAATCCGTGCCGTAGCGGACCTCAACAAGAAGGCGGCGGAAGCGCGGGCCAAGGAATTCGGCATCGAGGCACGCAGCATCGACAAGCTGCTTGCAAGCGATGACATCGACCTCGTCGTCAACCTGACCGTGCCGGACGCGCACTTCACGGTCTCGCAGCAAATTCTTTCGGCTGGCAAACATCTCTATTCGGAGAAGCCGCTCACCCTGTCGCTCAAGGACGGCCTTGAGTTGCAGAAACTTGCCAGCAAGAAGGGGTTGAAAGCAGGCTGTGCGCCGGACACCTATCTGGGCGGCGCACACCAGCTCGCACGCAAAGCGGTGGATGACGGCCAGATCGGCACGATCACATCGGGAACCGCGCACGTGATGAGCCACGGCATGGAACACTGGCATCCCAACCCGGACTTCTTCTTCCGTCCGGGCGGCGGCCCGATCCTCGACCTCGGCCCCTACTACATCGCCAATCTGGTCAATCTCATCGGACCCGTGAAGCGGGTAGCCGCCCTGACCTCGATGGCGACCCCCACGCGCACCATTACCAGCGAACCGCGCCGGGGCGAAACCATCGAGGTGACGACACCGACGACCATTCAGGCTCTGCTTGAATTTGCCAGCGGCGCGTCCATCACCCTGTCGGCAAGCTGGGATGTCTGGGCGCACCATCATCCGAACATGGAGCTTTACGGCACCGATGGTTCGCTGTTCCTGCCCGATCCGAATTTCTTCGGCGGCGATGTCAAATTGGCCAAACCCGGCAAGAAGGCGAAATCGCTGAAGAGCTGGGCGCATCCCTTCGGCATTCCCAACCAGAAGCATTCCGTCGGCATGATGGCCAATTACCGTACGGCCGGACTGGCCGACATGGCCGCAGCGATTCTCGAAGGACGCGACATTCGCTGCTCCATCGACCGCGCGCTGCACGGCGTCGATGTCATGGTTTCAATCCTGCGCTCCGGCGAGGAAAAGAAATTCATCGACATCAAGACCAGTTGCACACGCCCCGAAGCACTTGGGATCAAGGAAGCCAAATCCCTTTTGAAGAAGAAATAAGCCTCCCAAGGCTGTTCACCCCCTCTGCCCGGTGCGGCAGAGGGGCCTGGCCCGGAATTCAGTCGATCGCCGGTGATGGATCGAGCAATCGCGGCCCCGGCCCCTGCTCCGACAGTTCATCCCAGGGATTGCGCAAGGGGCATTCCTGCATCGACAGGCAGCCGCAGCCGATGCAGCAGTTCAGCTGATCGCGCAAGCCGATCAGTTTGTTGATCCGATCATCAAGATCCGCTTTCCAGCCCGCCGACAATCGCCGCCAGTCCGCGGAGGTCGGTGCCCGTTCCTGCGGCAGGGTCGACAGGGCTTCGGCAATCGATGCCAGTGGTATGCCCGTCCGCTGCGCCACCTTGATGATGGCAACGCGCCGCAGGACCTCGCGCGAGTAGCGGCGCTGGTTGCCGCGGTTGCGCTCGCTGTGGATAAGGCCCTTGCTTTCGTAGAAATGCAGCGTCGAGACCGCCACGCCGCTGCGCGCCGCCACTTCGCCCACGGTCAATTGCCTGTGCCGCTCACCCGGTTTGATCGTCATGACTCACACCTCAACCTCAATATTACTTCAGGTTTATAGCGAACCAGTCCGGCGTTGTAAATTTGTTGGGTAAGTTGCTTTTCCAGCTGGACATGGCGCGCGAGAGAGGCTCCTCTAGCCATTCCATGATTGCCAGCAGGAGGAAGAGTATGCAGACCCGTTTCACAACGGTGGTGTCTTTCACCGTTTCGCTCGCTTTGAGCACAATCCCCATCACCACAGCCTTTGCAGCATCGCCTGAACCGGCAAAAGCCGAACATGGCATGGTCGTATCAGCCCAGCATCTGGCGTCGCAGGTCGGCGTCGACGTCTTGAAGAATGGCGGCAATGCTGTGGATGCCGCCGTGGCCGTTGGTTACGCCCTCGCCGTTGTCTATCCCACGGCCGGCAATGTGGGCGGCGGCGGGTTCATGACCATTCGCCTCAAGGACGGTAAGACGACCTTTCTCGATTTTCGCGAGCGCGCTCCGCTGGCATCTACCAAAACCATGTATCTCGATGACAAGAGCAATATCGTCAAAGGTCTAAGCCTCGACGGATATCTGGCGGTTGGCGTGCCGGGAAGCGTTGCAGGATTCGAACTGGCGCGTGAGAAGTATGGCACCAAAAAACGCGAGGAATTGCTGGGACCGGCGATCCGTCTTGCGCGGGATGGTTTCGAGCTGGTTCAGGGCGATATCAATTCGTTCAAGGCCGGCAACAAGCGGCTTGCCAAGGATCCGGCTGCTGCAGCCATCTTTCTGAAACCTGACGGCAAACCCTATGCGGTTGGCGAGACGCTTGTTCAGACCGATCTTGCCGCAACACTTTCCGGCATTTCTGACAAAGGCACGGACTCATTCTACAAAGGCGCGACCGCTGATGCGATCGTCAAGGCAAGCCAGGACAAGGGCGGCATTCTCGCCAAGCAGGATTTCGAACAATACAAAGTACGCGAACTGGAGCCGGTGAAATGCAATTACCGTGGCTATGACATCGTGTCGTCACCGCCACCCAGCTCCGGCGGCGTGATCATCTGCGAAATCCTCAATGTGCTCGAAGGTTATCCGCTGTCCTATCTCGGCTACGGCTCCGCCGAAACCGTACATGCGATGGTCGAGGCCATGCGCTACGCCTATGTCGACCGTAACTCAGCACTTGGCGACCCGGATTTCGTTGACAATCCAGTGTCGAAATTGCTCGACAAGGCCTATGCCAAGGAAATTCGCGAGAAGATCAGCCCATTCAAGGCCGGTGTATCGAAAGAACTGATGCCGAAAGGCCTCGGCGAAAGCCACGAAACCACCCACTATTCCATCATCGATGATGAAGGCAATGCCGTTGCCGTCACCTATACGTTGAACGGCTCTTTCGGTGCTGGTGTCGTTGCACCCGGAACCGGCGTGCTTCTCAACAACGAGATGGATGACTTCACCTCCAAGCCCGGCGTTCCCAATCTGTACGGGCTGGTGCAGGGCGAAGCCAACGCCATCGCGCCGAAGAAGACGCCGCTCTCCTCGATGAGCCCGACGATCATTTCAAAGGACGGCAAGCCGTTCATGGTCATCGGCAGCCCCGGCGGTTCGCGCATCATCACCATCACGCTGGAAGCGATCCTCAACGTCATCGATCACGGCATGAACATCCAGGAAGCCATTGACGCGCCGCGCATCCACCATCAGTGGCTGCCGGACAAGGTCTACATGGAGCCCTATGCCCTCTCGGCTGATACGCGCAAAGTGTTGAGCGACATGGGCCACACGGTCCAGATCGACAAGGACTGGTCGATCTGGGGCCAGGCCGCAGGCATTCTCGTCGGCGGCGCCAGTCTTTCGGATATCGAAAAGGGTGGCGGCGCGCGGTACAACGGCGCCATCGACAGCCGTGCCAGCTCAGGCGAAGCAAAAGGCTACTGAAACGCCAGGGGCTGGCAACGCTGTTGCCAGCCCCTGTTGTCAGATGCTGAAATCGATCATGCGGCCGCGCAGCTGACGGATTGTCGCCGCATCGGCATTGGCAAAGGCAAAGCGCAGGAACTGCGTGTGTCCGGCGCCGAAATATTCACCGGGAATGGCCAGTATGCCCGCCTGTCTGGCCAATTGCTCGGCCACTTCGACCGAGGTTTTGTTTGGAAAGGGATGGCGGACAAACGCGAAGTAAGCGCCGATGGCCTCGAGCTTCCAGCCGCCAAGACCGGCCATGGTCTCGCGCAGCGCCTGGGCACGGGTTTCGATTTCCAGCCGGTTGGCGGCGCGCCAGTCACTCAAGGCCGGGAGCGCATGCGCTACGGCAATCTGCGGTGCACGCGGTGCGCAGATCTGAAGGTTATCCATGATCTTGGCAATTTCCGCGACAACGGTTTCACCCGCCGTTACCGCCCCCAGCCGGTGGCCCGGAATGCAGAAGGATTTGGAAAAGCTGTAGAGCTGGGTGAGGTTGTCTTCCCAGCCGCTTTCATTGAAAAGACCATGCGGTGCGCCCGCGCCATCGGCGAGAAAGTCGCGATAGGTCTCATCGAGAATGAGCCAGATGTCATGCTTCCTGCAAACCTCGAAAATTGCGCGGAGCCGGTCGGGTGAATAGACCGCGCCGGTTGGATTGTTCGGGGTGACCAGCGCCAGCGCACGCACGCCCGGCACCAGCGCCTCTTCCACCGCCTGCACAGTCGGCACAAAACCATCTTCGGCACCGCAGGCGACAAAGCCTGCCCTGATGCCAAGCATCGACAGCGTGGTTTCATGGTTGAAATAGAAGGGATCGGTGACAAGCACCGTTTCGCCCGCGGCGGCCACGACCATGGCCGCGCAGATGAAGGCCTGGTTGCAGCCGGATGTGATGTGGACGTTCCGGCCGCTGATGCCGGCGCCATAAAGCGCCGACACATGCGCGCCATAGGCATCGCGCAGCACCGTCTCGCCCTCGATCGGCCCGTAATTGGCATAGGCAACCGAAGACGCCGCTTCGCCCAGCCACCGCAGCATGTCCGGATGCGGCGGATAGCCGGGAACGGCCTGCGACAGATCGATCAACGGGCCATGCCCGCCCGCATAGGCCCTGCCCCAGGCCTGCACGGCCGGAATGGGCGGGGGAGACAGGCGGGTGACAAGCGGGTTCAGCACTGCAGCAGTCATGGATGATCGTCCTATCGGATATCGGCCTTGGCACGCCGCTTCTGCGTGCGGTCCGGCCTTTTGGCTCGTGTTGTGGGAATGGATGGTGGTGCCGCCACACGCTCGGGCGCACTGATCTTGCCGTTGCGCCGCCGGATGATCCTGCGGGCCGAGGTCTGCGGTTCCGTGATGGTGTCGGTTTCCAGCGATGCAAAGAACCAGTCGATGAAAACCTTGACGATGGGCGCATTGCGCACTTCGTTGCGGCAGGCCACGTGGAATGCATCATTGGCAGGCACGGTCAGATCGAAGGGAACGATGAGTTCGCCCTTGGCGATCAAGTTGCTCGCCGTGATTGTATCGCCAAGCGAAACGCCCTGCCCGTAAAGCGCAGCCTCCGTTGAAAGCCGCGCATCGCTCATGAAATGCTGGGCACCGCGCGCAAGATCGGTGGCGTCGGCTGCGGCCAGCCATGTATTCCATTCGCGTCCGTCATCGCCATGCAGGAGAACATGGTTGCGCAGGTCGCGGACCGAGCGCAGCGGGCGGCTGTTGAGCAGCGTCGGGCTGGCCACCGGAAAAAGCTTCAGTGTGCTCCACAAACGCGACCAGCAGTCCGACCATTTGCCATCGCCGTAGAGCACGCAGACATCCACATCAGGCGACTGGAGATGATGCGCCTCATTGGTGGCAATGAGTGTCAGCCGGATATCGGGATATTGTTCGGTGAACTGATTCATGCGGGGAATGAGCCAGAGCGACAGAAGCGCCGGCACGCACGTCACCGTCAATTCGCCCTTGGTCGTGGGGCGTTTCATCAGGGCAGTTGCCGTGGCAATATCCTCGAATGCCTTGGAAATGGTCGGCAGCAGCAGTGCCCCCTGCGCCGTCAGTTTCAGCCGCTGCGCACCGCGCTCGAACAGGCGGACATCGAGCGTTGCTTCCAATGCCTTGATCTGGTGGCTGATGGCGCCGTGGGTCACATTGAGTTCCCGGGCAGCTGCGGTCACGGAACCATGCCGCGCCGTCGCTTCGAAGGCGCGCAGGGGATTCAATGGAGGCAACCGGCCAAGCGTCATGGGAGACTCCAATAGACACCAAATTCAGGTTTGTCATGTGAGATTTTCTCACACTAATCCCTACAACAATGTCAATTGCTTTTCCATCGCCTTTGCATCGATAATGCCGGGAACAAAGGCGAAAAGCCCAGGGGAACTGACAGAAGCGGATCACATCGGACAACCCTCGCATGGGCAATCCCTCCCGCGTTTCCCCTGAGCTTTCAGAGAACGGGATAGTGTCATGACATCATGGGATGAGAAGAAGCTGAGCGATCTGCGGGCCAAATATGGCGAAAGCCATGGCGGCGAGCTGTTCGACCCGACCTTCCGCAAGGTTGCGGACAAGATTTTCTCCAAGAGCGGCACGCGGCTTGCACCCTATGCGGGCATTCCAACGTTCCTCACCGCGCCCTATATGCCGGTCGATGCAACGGCGCCGGATTTCGGCAATCTGCAGGTGGCCATTGTCGGCGTTCCGATGGACCTTGGCGTCACCAACCGTCCCGGGTCGCGCTTCGGTCCGCGCGCCGTGCGCACCATCGAACGCATCGGGCCATACAACCATGTGCTCGGTTGTGCGCCTGTCTTTGACCTGCGCGTTGCCGATATCGGCGACGTGCCCTTCGCCAGCCGCTACCGGCTGGAGCAGAGCCATGACGATATCGAGCGCCGGTTCAACCAGATCGTCGAGGCCGGCGTGGTGCCGCTTGCCGTCGGCGGCGACCATTCGATCACCCATCCTATTCTCAAGGCCGTCGGCAAGAAGCGTCCGGTCGGCATGATCCACATCGACGCCCATTGCGATACCGGCGGCGCCTTTGACCAGACGAAGTTCCATCACGGCGGGCCGTTCCGCAATGCCGTGCTTGACGGGGTGCTTGATCCAACCCGCACGGTTCAGATCGGCATTCGCGGCTCGGCGGAATATCTGTGGGAGTTCTCCTACGAATCCGGCATGACCGTCATCCACGCGGAAGAGGTCACCGGCCTTGGCATACCAGCCATCATCGAGAAGGCGCGCAAGATCGTCGGCGACGGCCCGACCTATCTGTCGTTCGACATCGACAGCGTCGATCCGAGCTTTGCGCCGGGCACCGGCACCCCCGAGGTGGGCGGCCTGACCACCCGCGAAGTGCTGGAGCTGATCCGCGGTCTCAAGGGCATCAACCTGGTGGGCGGCGACGTGGTGGAAGTGGCGCCGCAATATGACGCGACCACCAACACCGCCCATGCCGGGGCACAGGTGTTGTTCGAAATCCTGAGCCTGATGGTGTTCAGTCCATTCGTTGCAGGAAATCGCGCCTGACACACATCAATAAATCGGCCTGACAAACGGTGCGGCGACAGCATTCCGCACCGTCACATAAGAACAAGAAGGGGACTGCCATGACATTCAAGACCACGCTCAAATCATCCTTTGCCGCGCTTCTGCTTTTGGGTGGCGCAACCATCGCCATGACCGCAACGGCCGCACGCGCCGATGCCATCGACGACATCACGAAAGCCGGCGTTCTCAATGTCGGTGTCTTCGCCGACTTTCCGCCCTTTTCATCGGCGAGCGCCGACATGACCCTGAAGGGTTATGACATCGACGTAGCCCAGGCTCTTGCCGACGCATTGAAGGTCAAGCTCAAGACCGTCAGCGTCACCGGCCAGAACCGTATCCCCTACCTCACGGAACATCGCGTCGATCTGCTGATGAGCGTGGGCTACAGCAAGGAGCGCGAACAGGTCCTCGATTTCGCCGCTCCTTACGCGCCCTATTATATCGCGGTGATCGGGCCGAAGGCGCTTGATATCAAGAACAAGGACGATCTCGCCGGAAAGAGCATTGCCGTCAATCGCGGCACGCTGGAAGACACATCCCTGACCGCGGCGGCACCGGCTTCGGCCGACGTGAAGCGCTTCGACAACTACAACGCCGTCATCCAGGCCTTCATCTCCGGCCAGACGCAGCTCATGGTTGTGGGCAACGATGTGGGCGCGCAGGTGCTCGCGCGGCAGGAAGCCCTTGCGCCGGAACAGAAATTCCAGCTTCTGACGTCTCCCTCGCATATCGCCCTGAACAAGAAAGAGGACCGTCTCAAGCAGGCCGTCAACGATGCCGTCGCGAAGATGCTGGCGGACGGCTCGCTCAACAAGAGTTCCGAGGCCTGGCTGAAGACACCGCTCAATCCTGCCAATCTCAAGGATTGACCTGTGGGCTATGCGCTCGATTTCGGCTGGTTGAACGATGCGCTCGGCATGATTGCCAGCGGTGCGGCCATGACGGTCTTTCTGATCGTCGTGACCTCAGTCGCCGGCACATTGCTCAGCATCTTCGGCGCCATCGGGCGCCGCAGTCGCCATGCGATCCTGCGCAAGCTGGTTGCCGGATACGTCGAAATCATCCGCAATACGCCGTTTCTGGTGCAGCTGTTCTTCATCTTTTTCGGGCTGCCGCGCCTCGGCATCCGCCTTGATCCCGTCGCGGCAGCGATCCTCGCCATGACCCTGAACATGGCTGCCTACAGCACGGAGATTGTCGGTGCCGGGCTGGACGCCGTTCACAAAGGACAGACCGAAGCGGCAAAGGCGCTCGGCCTTCGCCCGAGGATCATCTTTATCAAGATCGTGCTGCCTCAGGCGTTGAAAATCATCTTCCCTGCCCTGACCAGCCAGATCGTTATCATGATGCTGGAATCCGCCGTGGTTTCGCAGATCGCCGTGCGCGAACTGACCTACGAGGCGGACATGCTTCAGGCGCGCACCTTCCGTGCTTTCGAAACCTATTTTGTCGTCACGCTGGTCTATCTCGGGCTCAGTATCGCCCTGCGCAGGCTGCTCTATGCGGCAGGGCGCCGGTCGATTGCCGGAGGCATGGCATGATCGAATTCACCTTCTGGGACATAGCGCGCAATCTGCTGCTGGCAGCCCGCTGGACCGTATTGCTTTCCATCGTCGCGTTTGCCGGTGGTGCCATCGTTGGTGTGGCCATCCTGCTCGCACGCATCTCGAAACGGACCTGGCTGCGGCGCAGCGCGCAATATTATATCGGCCTGTTTCAGGGAACCCCGCTGCTGATGCAGCTGTTTCTGCTGTTCTTCGGCCTGCCGCTGCTCGGCTTCCGCATCGAAGCCTGGACGGCCGCGGTGCTGGGGCTGACACTTTGCGCGAGCGCCTTTCTCGCCGAAATCTGGCGGGGCGGCGTGCAATCGCTGCCCAACGGACAATGGGACGCCGGCAGCAGCCTTGGCCTGCATTATATCGCGCAGTTGCGGCTGATCATCCTGCCGCAGGCCTTTGCCATAACCCGGGCACCGACGGTCGGTTTTCTCGTGCAGCTGATCAAGAGCACCGCGCTGACCTCGATCATCGGGTTTGAGGAACTGGTCAGAACCTCGAATGCGATCAACAATGCGACATTCGAACCTTTCACGGTCTATGGGCTGGTGGCACTGATCTATTTTGTTCTGTGCTACCCGCTGACGCGGTACACTAAGAAACTGGAATTGCGTACCGCACAGCGCTAGGGCGCGTGCGGTATTGGTAAAAAGAGTGGGAATCAGCCAGAAACTGGCCAACAAGAAGGAGATCGGACTATGGATACAATGATCAAAACAGCCGTCACCCGGCGCACCGTGCTGGCGGCCGGAGCTTTGGGTACCGCAATGCTTGCCATGCCGACCGTGCTGCGCGCGCAGGACAAGTCCCTGAAAATCGGCGTCTATGGCGGCTATTTCAAGAATTCGTTCGACAAGAACATTTTTCCTGAGTTCACCAAGGCAACCGGCATTGCAGTGGAATCCGTGGCAGAACCGACGGGCGAAGCCTGGCTGGTCCAGCTTGAACAGGCCGCCAAGGCCGGTGCTGCTCCCGCCGATATCTCGATGATGTCGCAGGTCGCCATGATCAAGGGCCAGTCGACGGAACTCTGGACGCCGCTTGACACAGCAAAGCTGCCGAACGCGAAGAACCTGCTCGACCGCTTCATCAACAAATACCCCGACGGGCGCATTGCCGGCATCGGCGCGGTGGCGTGGTACATCACGCTCGTGACCAACACCGATGTCTACAAGGAAGCACCGACGTCCTGGCAGGCGTTCTGGGATCCGGCAAACGCCGACAAACTCGGCCTGCTCGCCCTCGTTTCCAACTCGTTCCTTCTGGAAGTGACGGCAAAGACCTTCTTCGGCGGCACCAACGCCCTCGACACGGAGGAAGGTATCCTGAAAGTCTTCGACAAGCTCGCCGAGGTGAAGCCGAATGTCCGGCTGTGGTACCGCGACGAAGCCCAGTTCGAGCAGGCGCTGAAATCCGGCGAAATCCCGATGGGCCAGTATTATCACGATGTTACCGGTCTGGCAGCATCCGAAGGCCATCCGGTCCGGTCCACCTTCCCGAAGGAAGGCGGCATCCAGGATTCCGGCTGCTGGGCTTTGTCACGGGCGTCGAAAAAGGCAGAGGAAGCGCATATATTCATCAATTACATGTGCCAGCCAGCCATCCAGGCGACCTTGTCCCGCAAAGTGGGGACGGCGCCGACGGTCAAGCGCGAGCTGCTCGATCTGAATGAAAAGGAATTCGCCGCCGTGTCATCGGATATCGAACCGATCCTGCCGCGCTATGATCTTTTGACGAGTAAAGCCGACTTCCTCAACCAGAAGTGGACCGAATTGATCGTTGGCTGATAGGGTCTGCTGCCGGATTGTATGAATGTGAAACCCGGCCTATTGCGAACCGGGTTTCTTTTTAACGACGATAAACGAAACGAGGGCTCGATGTCCGGACTGGTATTGAACGGTGTAACCAAGCAATTTGGTACATTCACCGCTGTGGAGAATGTGCAGCTTTCCGTGCCGCACGGCACGTTTGTATGCATGCTCGGACCGTCCGGCTGCGGTAAGACCACGCTCCTGCGGATGATTGCCGGGCTCGACGATCCAACCGGCGGTACCATCCTGCTTGACGGCGAAGACATCACCAAGGTTCCGACCCACAAGCGCAATCTGGGCATGGTGTTCCAGTCACTGGCCCTGTTCCCGCATTTGAGCGTGGGTGAGAATATCGCCTATCCCCTGCGCATTCGCGGCAAAGGCCGCGAAGACCAGAAAAAGCGCGTTGATGAGCTGCTGGCCCTGATCCATCTGCCCGGCTATGGCGACCGGCCGGTTTCGAAACTGTCGGGCGGCCAGCGCCAGCGCGTGGCCATCGCCCGCGCTTTGGCGCTTTCACCCAAACTGTTCCTGCTGGACGAGCCGCTCTCGGCGCTCGATGCCAAGCTGCGCGAGGCGATGCAGGTGGAACTGCGGCAGCTGCAGCAGAAGCTTGGCATTACCACCATCGTGGTGACGCACGACCAGCGCGAAGCCATGACCATGGCCGATACGGTGGTGGTCATGAATGGCGGCCATATCCGCCAGGCCGCCTCGCCCATCGAAATCTACCGCAAGCCCGCCGATACGTTTGTCGCCGACTTCATCGGCTCGACAAATCTCATCGAGACGACGGCCGACAGTTCGGGCGCCGCCACCGTCTTCGGGCACCACGTGCCTGGTCTCGTCCTGCCTGCAGGCCTGCAGAAAGCAACGATTTCGGTACGGCCGGAAGATGTGCATCTGACGGCGCCGGGCAATGGCGCCATCAACGGCACCGTGACCTTCGTGCGTGATCTCGGCGGCACGATAGAGACTTTCATTGAAGCAGGCGGCAAGCAGATCGTCGCTGTCTCGACGCCGCGCGCCCGGCCTGAAGTGACGGCCGGACAACAGGTCGGCATCGTGCTTGCCCCGGATGTCTGCGTGGTGCTGAAGCAATGAAGCGCGAAGCTCCCCAATCCATCGCCGATTACGGGCCGCTGTTTTTCCCCGCGGGCATGCTGCTCGTGTTTTTCGTGGTGCCGTTCGGCACCATGATTGTCGTAAGCTTTTTCCAGCGCCAGCAGGGCGGCTTCTATACGCCTGCCTTCGTCTTCTCCAACTATGAGCGCTTTCTCAGCGTCTTCTTCGGCGGCGTTCTCGGCTTCTCGCTGATGCTGGCGGTCACCGTTGCCGTCTGCTGCGTCGTCCTTGCTCTGCCTTTCACCTATCTCCTGTCCAAGCTGCCGCGCCGGTTGCAGGTGATCTGGCTCGTGGCCCTGCTCTCCGTCTTGTCATTGTCGGAAGTCATCATCGGCTTTGCCTGGTCCACCCTGTTTTCCCGCACGGCCGGGATCACCAACATCCTCGTCCAGCTCGGCCTGATGAAACAGGCCGTCGCCCTGTCACCGAGCTTCGGCGCGGTGCTGACGGGCATGGTCTATCAGGCGCTTCCCTATACGGTGCTGGTTCTCTATCCCGCCCTTGTCCGGCTTGATCCGACACTGATGGAAGCGGCGCGGACGCTGGGCTCGTCGCCGGTGCGCGCCTTCTTCAACGTGCTTGTGCCGGCGCTGCGCAACACGATCATGGCGACGCTGATCATGGTGTTCATCTTTGCGCTGGGCTCCTACCTCCTGCCGCAGATTCTCGGCAGGCCGCAGCACTGGACGCTCTCCGTTCTCATCACCGATCAGGCGATCTACCAGTCCAACATGCCGTTTGCGGCGGCGATGGCCGTGTTCCTGGTGCTTGTGACACTGGGTCTGGTGGCCCTGACATTGCTGATCGGGCGCAAGGGAGAAAAGGCATGATCACCGCCCTCAGACGCTTCTACTTCTTTGCCATCGGCCTGTTCCTGGCGCTTCCGCTCATCGTCGTTGCCGGCGTGTCGGTCAACGCCAAGCAGACCCTTGCCTTCCCGCCGCAGGGTTTTTCGCTGGGCTGGTACGGTGAAATCTTCCTCAACCCGGAATGGCGCAGTGCCCTTATTGCCTCGGTCATCCTCGCCACCACGTCGGCGGCATTGGCAGTGCTGATTGCGCTGCCGCTTGCATGGTTCCTGTGGCGGCGCATTGCTCCCTGGGCCAACATCTTTCAGGTTCTCGGCATTGCGCCCTTCACGCTGCCGCCGGTCATCACCGCGCTCGGCTTGCTGACATTCTGGGCCACCACCGGTTTCTATGGCCAGCCGTGGACCGCGGTGATCGGTCATGCCATCTTCTTCGTCACCCTGCCGCTGGTGACGCTGTCGCTCGGGTTTTCATCCATCGACCGCTCCTTCGTCGAAGCGGCGGCCACCATGGGCGCGAGTGACCGCACCATTTTCCGCACGGTCATCCTGCCGCTGATCCTGCCCTATCTGGTTTCCGGCTACGCCTTCGCTTTCGTCTTGTCGCTCAACGAATATATCGTTGCCTACATGACCGTCGGCTTTACGCTGGAAACGCTCCCCATCAAGATTTTCAATGCGCTGCGCTACGGCTATACGCCGACCATGGCGTCGGTGACCATTCTCTTCGTCGCCACCGCCGCCGTAATCTTCTCGCTGGTTGCAAAATTCGGCGATCTGCCAAAACTGCTCGGCGCCATGGCCACGGATGACAAATGATGCGGATGGCAGCGTTTCAAATGCAGCCCGTTTGCGGCGATGCAGATGCCAATCTGGCACGCATCGGGCACGCCGCAAAGGCTGCTGCCGAAGCCGGTGCTGACCTATTGGTCGCGCCGGAACTCGCCCTGACCGGTTATGGTGCCGGAGAGGCGATCACAGCCCTGGCGGAGCCGGCCAATGGCAGCCAGATCGACCAGCTGCGGGCCATATCCAAAGCCAATGCCATAGCCATCGTCGCGGGTTTTGCCGAACGCGACGGCGATCATGTCTACAACAGTGCGGCCCTCGTCTGCGGTGATACCCCGCCTGCCATTTACAGGAAATCGCATCTCTATGGCGACTATGAGCGGGCGTTGTTCACGCCGGCAAAACCGGCCAGCTGTATCGTCCAGCTTGCCGGGCTGAAGCTGGGCATGCTGATCTGCTACGATGTCGAGTTCCCTGAGAACGTCCGCCGCCTGGCACAGGCCGGGGCGCAGATGATCCTTGTGCCGACGGCGCTTCCCGCAGGTCCGTCGGGAGAATTCATCGCCGCGCACATGATTCAGGTACGGGCTTTCGAAAACCAGCTATTCGTTGCCTATGTTAATCACGCGGGCCGCGATGAGCGCTTTACCTTTGCGGGCCTGTCCCGTATAGCCGCGCCGGATGGCAGCCTGATCGCCGCCTGCACGGACGCCAATGAACAGCTGTTTTTTGCCGACATCGACCGGCACGCCTTTGCAGCGTCCATTGACGGCAATCCCTATCTGAAAGACCTCACGCGGATATGACCGACATCACCGATACCGACATTCTCATCATCGGCGCCGGCATTGCCGGTGTCGGACTTGCCGCCGAACTTGCCGATACACACAAGGTGATCATACTCGAACGGGAGAGCCAGCCAGCCTACCATTCGACGGGACGCTCGGTTGCCATATTCCTCCCCAACTACGGCAATGACGTCATTCGCGCGCTCAATCATTTCAGCGCGCCCATGTTCATGCAGCGCGATACAAAGCTGTTTCCCGAACCGCTGCTGACACCCCGTGGCGCCCTCACCATTGCCGACGAGACTGGCGTCGCACACTGCGAAGATCTGATCCGGAATGGCGTCAATGTCGAAGAGATCAGCGCCGACCAGGCCGTGAAGATGATACCGATCCTCAACCGCGATCATATGAAGGCCGCCTGCTATCAGGCCGAGGCACAGGACATCGACGTCAATGCCCTGCATCAGGGCTGGCTGCGCAAGGCGACAGGCCTTGGTGCGGACCTTCGCACGTCGTGCGAGGTTACCGGCGCGACACGGGTGAACGGCTTTTGGCTCGTCGAGACAGCCGGCCAGACATTCCGTGCCCCCACAGTCGTCAACGCTTCCGGCGCCTGGGCCGATGTCATCACCGGCCTTTTCGGCGGCAGGCCGCTTGGGTTCACGCCCATGCGCCGCTCGGTCGCCGTTCTGCCTGCGCCGGAGGGATACGACATCCGCAGCTGGCCGGTGCTCGATGATGCCAATGAGACATGGTATCTCAAGCCGGACGGCGGGCGCCTGTTTGTTTCCCCATGCGACGAAATCCCGGTGGAACCGCACGACGCCTATGTGGATGACATGATCCTCGCCGAAGGTCTCTACCGCTATGAACAGGCTGTGACTACGCCAGTCAACCGCGTCGAACGCAGCTGGGCGGGTCTGCGGACTTTTGCGCCCGACCGCACGCCCGTTGCCGGATTTGATGCGGAACTCGACGGCTTCTTCTGGCTGGCCGGACAGGGGGGATACGGTATTCAGACCGCTCCAGCGCTATCGCAGTTTGCCGCCATGCTCATCCGCCAGCAATCTCTGCCGGATGCTTTGGCAAATATCGCCCCGCGCCTCTCGGCCGCCCGCTTTCAGTCGAGCAGGGGATAGCCGCCGAAAATCGCCGTCTGGCTGCCAACCTCCGAGCGGATGAAATCGCTGAGCACGCGGATGCGCGGCGTGTTGACGATATCCTCATGGCAGATCAGCCAGTAATCGCGATTGAGGTGCATTTCCTTTGGCAGCACCGGCATCAGCTCCGGATAATTGCAGGCAATGAAATAGGGCAGGATGCAAAGCCCGAAACCCGAGCGGGCAGCGCTCAACTGGGCAAAAATGCTTGAGCTTTGATAGGCGGGCCGCAGACCGGGAAGAATCTCGCGCATATAATCGAGCCCCGGCGTGAAAATCATATCCTCGATATAGCCGATGAACCGGTGACCGGAGAGATCGGAACGCTGCCGGATCGCCGGATGCCGGGCGAGATAGTCTTTCGCCCCGTAGATGAACAAGCGGTAGGGCATCAGTTTTTCCTGATGATAGGGGCCCGTACGCGTCGGATTCAGCGTGATCGACAAATCCGCCTCGCGGCGCGACAGCGAGACAATCTGCTGGATCGTTACCATTTCCACGGAAAGGCTGGGATAGGACTGCGCCATGACAGGCAGGCGGTTTGCCAGAAAGAAATTGGCTATCCCCTCCAGGATGCTGAGGCGCACGACACCGCTGAGCGAGACTGTTCCGCCGGAAGCTTCATTCTGAAAGCGCTCGGCTTCGCGTTCCATGATTTCAGCCGATTCAATCAGTTTCTCGCCGAGTGCGGTCAGGATGTATCCGCGCGGATTGCGCTCGAAAAGACGCGCCGAAAGCGCCTCTTCCAGCCGGTCGATCCGCCGGGAGACCGTGACATGATTGGTGCGCAGACGGCGGGCCGCCGTGGTCAGCTGGCCGGTGCGTGCCACCGCCAGGAAATATTGCAGATCATCCCACGTATATTGCCGCAAGGCGCACCCCATATGTACATATTTGTACTTATTATGTGCGAAAATAGGTGTTTGTGTACTTATTTGTCAATGCTACAGTTTTTTCAACGAGTGGTTGCCTGCAACAAGAAACGGGACAATCATAGGGGCAAGAATTATCCGGCAGAGAGGAATGGCTGACCGGATTGAGGAGGAAACCGAACCGATTGGGCGCAGACATCTCTGCGTCATGGCTTTGGGTCATTTTCAGCCGAGACGATCAAGTCCGCGACGGTCCATCATGCGATGATCCTGTGAGCGGCATTTCTTTGGGAGGAGAACAGAATGAAATTACTGGCAATTGCAACCGCTGCCCTCATGGCTGCAACCGTTATGCCTGCCGCAAGCGCAGGCATTTCCGACGGCAAGGTCAAGATCGGCATCCTGAACGATCAATCGGGTGTCTATGCGGATTTCGGCGGAAAGTGGTCGTTCGAAGCGGCGAAGATGGCCGCCGAAGATTTTGGCGGCAAGGTTCTCGATGCACCCATCGAGGTCATCACCGCCGACCATCAGAACAAGCCGGACATTGCCTCCAATATCGCCCGCCAGTGGTATGATACGGAGCAGGTCGATGCGATCATGGAATTGACCACGTCGTCCGTCGCGCTTGCCGTGCAGGGTATCTCCAAGGAAAAGAAGAAGATCGATCTCGTCACCGGCGCGGCCACGGCCGAACTGACCGGCAAACAATGCTCGCCCTACGGCTTCCATTGGGCCTATGACACCCACGCTCTCGCCGTCGGCACCGGCGGCGCGCTGGTCAAGCAGGGCGGCGACACGTGGTTCTTCCTGACCGCCGACTATGCCTTCGGCTACTCCCTGGAAGAACAGACAACCAAATATGTAACGTCGAAGGGCGGTAAAGTGGTCGGCTCCGTGCGGCATCCGCTGGCAACAGCCGACTATTCCTCCTTCCTCTTGCAGGCGCAGTCGTCCGGCGCCAAGGTGATCGGCCTGGCCAATGCCGGCCTCGACACGGCCAATGCCATCAAGCAGGCGGCAGAATTTGGCATCGTATCGGGCGGCCAGCGTCTGGCGGCCCTGCTCTTCACCCTGGCGGAAGTGCACGGCCTCGGCCTTGAAGCCGCCCAGGGCCTGACCCTGACGGAAAGCTTCTACTGGGATCGCGACGACCAGTCCCGCGAATTCGGCCGCAAATTCTTCAAGCGCACCGGCCGCATGCCCAACATGATCCAGGCCGCGACCTATTCCGGTGTGCTGCAGTATCTGAAAGCCATTCAGAAGGCTGGCACCGACGATACCGAAAAAGTTGCCGCTGCCATGCATGAAATGCCCGTCGATGACGTCTTCGGGCGCGGCGCCAAGGTCGGTGCCAATGGCCGCCTGATCAGCGATGTCTATCTGATGGAAGTCAAGAAGCCATCGGAAAGCAAGGAACCATGGGACTATTACAAGGTTCTGGCCACCGTTCCGGGCGATGAAGCCTATATGAAGCCAGCCGAAAGCGGCTGCGATCTGGCCAAGTAGTCCGGATGACAGCTTCCTTGAGCAGTACGGCATTCGGGGGAGGTCATGCCTCCCCCGGCAGTGCCGGCAACGCCGAATCCCGGGTGGTTCTCTCCGCCCGCGGTCTGCGCCGGGATTTTGGCGGCTTCATCGCCGTCAATAATGTGGATCTGGATATCCATCACGCCAAAGTCCACGCATTGATCGGCCCCAACGGCGCGGGAAAAACCACGGTTTTCAATCTCCTGACCAAGTTTCTTCAGCCATCGAGCGGCACGATCACCCTGCTCGATCAGGACATCACCAGAACCGATCCGGCGAAAGTCGCCCGTATGGGGCTGGTTCGCTCGTTCCAGATTTCCGCGGTTTTTCCGCATCTGACCGTTCTCGACAATGTGCGCGTGGCCCTGCAACGCCCCGCCGGGCTGTCGACGCAATTCTGGCTGCCGACCAGCGCGCTCAACCGGCTGAATGACCGGGCCATGGAACTGATTACCGCCGTTGGATTGCATGACGCCCACAACAAACTGGCCGCTGATCTCTCCTATGGCCGCAAGCGCGTGCTGGAGATTGCCACGACGCTGGCGCTCGATCCCAAGGTCCTGCTTCTGGATGAACCCATGGCGGGCATGGGCCACGAAGACGTGCATATCGTTGCCGAGATCATTCGCGAGGTGGCCCGCGACCGGGCAATCCTGATGGTCGAACACAATCTGAAGGTCGTTGCCGACCTTTGCGACCAGGTTACCGTCCTGCAGCGCGGCGAAATTCTCATCTCCGGCGATTACCAGACGGTCAGCCAGGATGAACGGGTGCGCGTTGCCTATATGGGGACCGAACATGAGTGACGCAAAACCCCTGCTCGCCGTGCGCGATCTTCATGCCTGGTACGGCGAAGGCCACGCGCTGCATGGCGTCAATCTCGATATTCATGAGGGTGAAACCGTCACGCTTCTTGGCCGCAACGGCGTTGGCAAGACCACGACCCTGCGCTCCATCATGGGTATCATCCGCAAGCGCACCGGCAGCATCGTCTTTGACGGCAGGGACATGATGCGCGTGCCGCTCCACCGCACGGCCCATGCCGGCATCGGTTTCGTGCCGGAAGAGCGCGGCATCTTCGCGACACTCTCCGTCGATGAAAATCTCAACCTGCCACCCATCGTTGCCGGGGGCGGCATGTCGATAGCGGAGATTTACGATCTCTTTCCCAATCTGAAGGAGCGGCGCAACAGCCCCGGAACCAAACTTTCCGGCGGCGAGCAGCAGATGCTGGCCATTGCCCGCATCCTGCGCACCGGGGTCAAACTGCTGCTGCTTGACGAGCCGACCGAAGGGCTTGCCCCGGTCATCGTCCAGCGCATCGGCGAAGTTCTGGTGACGCTGAAGCAGCGCGGCATGACCATTCTGCTGGTCGAGCAGAATTTCCGTTTCGCCAGCAAGGTCGCCGACCGCTTCTATGTGGTGGATCACGGCAAGATCATCGACAATTTCCACGTCCGGGACCTGCCGGAGCGCATGTCCATGCTCAACGAAGCGCTGGGAGTCTGACCCATGACCATGATTTTCGGCGTTCCCCTGCAGGCCTTCCTCGGACAATTGCTGATCGGCCTCATCAACGGTTCCTTTTACGCCATGCTCAGCCTTGGCCTGGCCATCATTTTCGGCCTGCTGCGCGTGATCAATTTCGCCCACGGGGCGCAATATATGCTGGGTGCCTTTATCGGCTATCTCCTGCTTGCCCAGCTCGGCATCGGCTATTGGCCCGCCTTGATTCTTGCGCCCGTCATCGTCGGCGTCGCCGGTGCGATTGTCGAACGCGTCGCACTCTCGCGCCTTTACAATCTCGATCATCTCTATGGCCTGCTCTTCACCTTCGGGCTCGCGCTGGTGATCGAAGGGACCTTCCGCTACTACTACGGTGCGGCGGGACAACCCTATGCAGTGCCCGCCGCTCTCACCGGCAGCTACAATCTCGGCTTCATGATCCTGCCGAAATACCGTGCCTGGGTGGTGCTGGCATCGCTCGCTATCTGTCTTGCCACCTGGCTTCTGATCGAGAAAACCCGGCTGGGCTCCTATCTGCGCGCAGCGACGGAAAATCCGACGCTTGTCAGGGCCTTCGGCATCAACGTACCGATCTTGCTGACCTTTACCTATGGTCTTGGTGCCGCGCTTGCCGGGCTTGCGGGTATCATGGCCGCCCCCATCTATCAGGTCAGTCCGCTGATGGGATCGAACCTGATCATCGTCGTGTTCGCCGTCGTCGTTGTCGGCGGCATGGGGTCCATTCTCGGCGCCATCCTCACCGGCTACATGCTCGGTATTTTCGAGGGCCTGACCAAGGTATTCTACCCCGAGGCCTCCAATATCGTGATCTTCGTCATCATGGCGATCGTTCTGCTTGTCCGTCCGGCAGGCCTGTTCGGAAAGGAGGTCTGACATGACCGATACAACGGTTTCCCCAGGCCGGAAAAGCAAATTTCTCAATCTTGAAATGCTGCTGATCCTTATCGGCGTCGCCGCGCTCATTCTTGCACCATTCCATTTCTACCCGGTCTTCCTGATGAAGGTGCTGTGTTTCGGGCTGTTCGCCTGCGCCTTCAATCTGCTTCTCGGCTATACCGGCATACTCTCTTTCGGCCATGCGGCATTCTTTGGCGGAGCCGCCTATTTTACCGCCCATTCCGTCAAGGAATGGGGCTTTCCGCCGGAGCTTGGCATTCTGCTCGGCGTCTTCGGCGCAACCATCCTCGGGCTGATCATCGGTTTCTTTGCCATCCGGCGTCAGGGTATCTACTCGACGATGATCACCCTTGCCCTGTCGCAGATGTTCTTCTTCTTCTGCCTGCAGGCCTCCTTCACCAAGGGCGAAGACGGCATTCAGGGCGTACCGCGCGGCAAGCTCCTCGGCTTCATCGATCTGAACGATCCGCTCAACATGTATTTCTTCGTGCTGGCGGTGTTCCTCATTGGTGTCTTCATCATCTGGCGCATCATCAATTCGCCCTTCGGCATGATCCTCAAATCCGTCCGCGAAAACGAAAACCGCGCCATTTCGCTCGGCTATTCCGTTGCCCGCTACAAGCTTGCCGCCTTCGTCATGTCAGCCGCCCTCACCGGCCTTGCCGGCGGCTTGAAGGCAATCGTCTTTCAGTTTGCGACGCTGACGGATGTCAGCTGGCAGATGTCCGGCGAGGTCGTGCTCATGACCCTGCTTGGCGGCATCGGCACACTGGTCGGCCCGATCGTCGGAGCCGGATTCATCACGGCGCTGGAAAACTATCTCGCCACGTCGGAGTTTCCGGTCACGGTGATCACCGGCATTATTTTCATGGTCTGCGTCCTCGTCTTCCGCCGCGGCATTATCGGCGAGCTCTACGCCTCGCGGTTCGGCAAGAAACTCGAAAGCAGCTCCGGGCACTGACATGACAGCCAGCTATGACTACATCATCGTCGGCGCAGGCACGGCAGGCTGCACTCTTGCCAACAGGCTGTCGGAGGACCGGAACGTGTCCGTTCTCCTGCTTGAGGCCGGCGGCAAGGACAACTATCCCTGGATTCATATTCCGGTGGGCTATCTCTACTGCATCTCCAATCCGCGGACGGACTGGTGCTTTTCGACGGAGGCTGAACCCGGCCTCAACGGGCGCGTCCTCAACTACCCGCGCGGCAAGGTGCTTGGGGGCTGCTCGTCGATCAACGGCATGATCTATATGCGCGGGCAGGCGCGCGACTACGATCTGTGGCGGCAGGACGGTTGTGCCGGATGGGGCTGGGACGACGTCCTGCCCTATTTCCGCAAATCGGAAGATTACTATCTCGGCAGCGATGAGTTTCACGGGTCGGGCGGCGAATGGCGCGTGGAGGAAGCGCGTCTGCACTGGGATATTCTCGATGCGTTCAGGGATGCTGCCGAAGCGGCCGGAATCCCGCGCACCGACGATTTCAATCGCGGCGACAATGAAGGCAGCTCCTATTTCAAGGTCAACCAGAAACGCGGCATCCGCTGGAACACGGCAAAGGCGTTTCTTCGCCCGGCGATGAAGCGGGCGAACCTGACGGTCGAGACGGGTGCCCATGTCCGCAAGCTCGTTATCGACAATCTGACAGCCGTGGGCGTGGAGATTGAACAGGCGGGAACCATCCGCACGCTCAGCTGCCGCCGCGAGGTGATCCTTGCGGCAGGCTCTGTCGGCTCCCCGCAAATTCTTGAACTCTCCGGCATCGGGCGCGGCGATGTCCTGCAGAAGGCCGGGATTGCGCCCGTTCTTGAACGGCGGGCCATTGGCGAAAACCTGCAGGATCATCTGCAACTGCGCTGCGCCTATAAGGTGACAGGCATTGCGACACTCAACGAAAAGGCCAACCGCCTTTTGGGCAAGGCATCGATTGCCCTGGAATACCTCATCAACCAGTCCGGCCCCATGTCGATGGCCCCAAGCCAGCTGGGGGTCTTCACCCGGTCCGATCCGTCTTTTGCGACGGCGAACCTGCAATATCACGTCCAGCCGCTGTCTCTGGAAAAGTTCGGTGAAAACGTCCACCCCTTCCCCGCCTTTACCGCCAGTGTCTGCAATCTGCGGCCGGAAAGCCGTGGTTCCGTTCACATCAAATCACCGGATTACCGGGCGCATCCAGCCATCCGGCCGAATTACCTGACGACGGACAGCGACCGGCGTGTTGCAGCGGATTCAATCCGCATCACCCGCAACATCGTGGCGCAAAAACCGCTGCAGCGCTACAGGCCGGAAGAATTCAAACCGGGGCCGCACTATCAGAGCGAAGCGGAGCTGGTCGAAGCCGCAGGCGCCATCGGCACGACGATCTTTCATCCCGTCGGCACCTGCCGCATGGGCGCCGATCAGGAATCGGTTGTCGATCCGCAGCTGCGCGTGCGGGGTATAAAGGGATTGCGCATTGCCGACGCATCCGTCATGCCAACCATCACATCGGGTAATACCAACGCGCCCACGATCATGATTGCGGAGAAGGCGGCGGAAATGATTGCCGGCGCTTAAAAGCAGGGCCAGTTGAACTCGCATGATCTCTTTGCTATCATTGAGATCAATGGAGGCACCCATGGCCGGAAACTTGCACGTCAGAAATCTCGATGACGACCTGATTACGAAGCTCAAGCTGCGTGCGGCGCGGCATGGCCGCTCGGCAGAAGCGGAACATCGCGAAATCTTGCGTCAGGCTTTGGCGACCGAGATTGAGCCTTCCTTTGATGATCTTGCTGCCCAGTTGCGCAAACTGACAATGAACCGGAAGCAGACGCCTTCAGAAGAATTGCTCCGCGAAGGGCGCGACGAGCGCTGATGGAAACCCTGATCGTCGATGCCAGCATCGCCATCAAATGGGTCATTGAAGAGGAAGGGACAGAACAGGCGCTGAGACTACGCGGCCGCTATTATTTCGCGGCGCCTGACCTCATTGTCGCTGAATGCGCCAACATTCTGTGGAAGAAAGTGCAGCGAAACGAGCTGACGCTGGAAGAGGCCCAATTGGCCAGCCGGCTGCTGCAACAGGCGGACATTGAACTGATCGGCATGCGCGGGCTTTTGGAAGAGGCGACAAGGCTGGCCGTTCTGCTTGGCCATCCCGCCTATGACTGCATTTATCTCGCGCTCGCAAAACAACGGCAATGCCTGTTTGTCACTGCAGATGAAAAACTACTTCGCATTGTCCGGGAGAAGGCATCCAAGGAAATTGCTGCACTGTGCCGGCTCATCCATCAGATAGGGTTCACCGGGTAAGTACCGCTGGGCAGTCCAGTCACTGAATCAGGACCGGTATTGTGAAAGGTTGCCTTGAAGCCATGAATTCGGCTGGGGCTGACGGCGTCGGCGACGAATTGCGCACCGCCTCCAGAACGCGCTGGTCACTATCGGCGGAGCCGGATCCGTTGACCAGCCGCGCCGAAAGAATCTCGCCGCTACGACCGACGATGATGCTTACACTGATTGTCCTGCCCCGCGCATTTACGCTGGCCCGACGCACATAACGCGCTATATGGTTGCGTACCTTGTCACCCCATTTTTCGGTAGCTCGTTGCGCGTCAGCCCGTGACACGCTTGGCTGCTGCCTGGCTTCCACAACGGTATCGCTCTTCGCTTCCGTGACGGGTGTCTTGACCGGTTTGCGCACGATCTTCTTCGGCACGTCCTTTTTGGGAACATCCGGCTTTTTCTGTTCGGGACGGACAATGGGCAAAGGTACGTCCGCCTTCGGCAGCTCAACCGTTTTTTCCGGCTGCGGCTCCTCCGGGACCACCTGCTCTTCCGGAACGGGCTGTTCGACGGGCTGCGGCTCAGGTTCGGGTTCGACCGGTTTTTCCGACTGCACCTCGGGCGCCTTGGCTTCCTGCTGGACAGGCTCCGGCGTGATCTTCTCCGGCTCCACCGGCGGCAGTTCGGCAACGGCTTCCGGGATGACAGGAGCCGGCAGCGGCTCCATATCGATCATCACCGCAGCGGCAATATCCCCCGCTTCCGCCTCCGGCTGGTAACGATATCCATACCACCCCGCCCCTGCATGCAGGCCGGCCACGACAATCCCGGCGGCGGACCATAAGCCTATTTCACGCCAGTTCAGGTGAAACCGTCCCGCCCCGCGTGCTATCGGCTCGCCGGACATCACTGCGCAGTTCCAGCGGGCACCGACGGGGCACTCTCAAGCCCGACCAGCGCGATCTTGAGATAGCCATTGTCACGCAGCGTGTTCATCAAGTCCATCAGCGCGCCGTAGTCCACGGCCCGGTCGGCACGCAGGAACACGCGCGTTTCCTTGTCACCCTGCGTCTTCCGGTCAAGGAAGGCACCCAGCGTTTCCTTCGTCACCGTGTCATTGACGATGGCGATCGTATGATCTTCCTTCAGCGTGAGATAGAGCGGCTGGTCTGGCCGCGTGGCGGGCGCCGCCGTCGACGCCGGCAGGTCGACGTTGATATCGACCGTTGCCAGCGGCGCAGCCACCATGAAGATGATCAGGAGAACCAGCATGACGTCGATGAACGGCGTCACGTTGATTTCATGGTTTTCCTGCAATTCGTCGTCGGAAACGTTGTGTCTGATACCGCCGGCCATGATCCGTACCCCTATTCCGCCGCTGCGGCGCGGGGCTGATGCACCGGCGGCATCAGGGCGAAATCCACGTCGCGGCTGACAAGCCGCTCAACACCCGCCGAGGCGTCGGCCAGCAACTGGCGATAGCCGGTGATGGACCGGGCAAATACGTTGTAGATGACGACGGCGGGGATCGCGGCGACAAGACCGATGGCTGTGGCAAGCAAGGCTTCGGCGATACCCGGCGCGACAATGGCAAGATTGGTCGTCTGCGACTCCGAAATGCCGATGAACGAATTCATGATCCCCCATACCGTGCCGAACAGGCCGACGAAGGGTGCCGTTGAGCCGATGGTCGCAAGCACGCCCGTGCCCCGGCTCATGCGGCGGCCGGCCTGGGCCTCGATGCGCGACAGGCGGGAGGAAACGCGCTCCTTCAAGCCATCAGCACCCGCATAACTCTGCGCTTCCTGCGACAGGCGCACTTCCTCGCGTGCGGCATTGACCAGTTGGGCTCCCGGTCCGCCGCGGCCTTCAAGCGCCTGTTCGGCATCACGCAGGGTGCGCGCATTGCCGATGGCGTTGAGGGCGCGGTAGGCGCGGACCCTCGCCCCGGCCAGTTCCAGCGTCTTGGCCAGCCAGACGGTCCAGGTCACGAGCGAGGCAAAGGCCAGCCCGATCATCACCCCCTTCACCACCCAGTCCGCCGCCATGAACATGCCCCAGGGAGACAAGTTGTGCGGGAGGGTTGCCTTGGTGACAACAGCCGGTGCAGATGGCGCCGGAGCGGCCTGGGGAACGGACGCAGGCGCCGCTTGAGGCGCCGGGGCGGTTTCAACCGGGCTTTGCTGGATGGCCTGAGGCTGCGCCGCCTGCGGCGCGCCTTCTTGCGCCATCACTGGAGCAGCCAGCAACAACAGGAGCGGAAGGACGATCGCCCCTGCCCTGACACACCCTGAAACATTCCGCTTCACTGGAAATCCACCTGTGCTTTTGCGCATGAGTCTTATCTTTCGCTTCTTCCGCCAACTCAGCCATCGGGCCGGAAAACTCTGCCGGCTCTCAGCGGGTCCGATGCGTGGCGATTGATCTGGTGGAGAGGCTTTAATATTGTTGAATATAATATTCAACTATTAACTTCTGCAACCCCGAGTTTTAAGACAATGGTATTTGGGGGGTATTTCGGGGGCTTCAATCGTCCCGTCTGGCATTGTCGCCGTCAAAGCCGCGCCGCCAGTAAGCCACAACGAGATGTTTGGAGCGCTCGTGTTTTCGCTCCTTGCGCAGATGCGCCCGGATTTGCTTGAAATCAGTGAATTCACAACCGGCCCAGACAAATGTGTCGGGGGAAATGACGGAGGAATCGAGGCCTTCAACGATTCCGGCGAGCCGGCCGGTCGTTCCGGCGGGTGCGCCGTCGCGGTAGATCCAGCGCACATCGAGTGCCGCTGCGGAATGCAGGGGTTGCCTGTCCGCGGGGCTGTCGATCTCAAGAATGACGGTCGCCTGGGCTTCCGCGGGCAGCGTTTCCAGAATCCGGCCGATCGCAGGCAAGGCCGTTTCGTCGCCGACCAGGAGATACCGCCGCGCATCTTCCACGCTGCCGCCGCCGGGGCCTGTCATTCCGACAATGCCGCCCGGCTTGGCATTCAAGGCCCATGTCGATCCCGGCGTATCGTTGCCGGGATGAACAACCATGTCGATGTCGACTTCGCCGCGCTCAATGTCGATGGTGCGGATGGTATAGACGCGGGCGGTCAGCGCATCGTCCCCCTCCGGCCAGACCGGACGGCCGTCGCGCCCCATGGTCGGCCAAACCGGCTTGCGGCCTTCCGGCGCGAACAGCAGCCGGACATGCAGGCCGCCAATCGCAAACCGGGCAAGATTGGCGCCGCGCAAACGGATGCGCCGCATATGGGGTGTGAGATCGCGGGCACTCACCACCCGCATTTCGCGGAAGTAAGGCAGTTCGGTGCTGTCCAGGCCATCGCCTACCCATGACAGCTGCGGCTTTTCATTGCCCGCAAAGCCGAGAAGGCTGTCGGCCAGCACCATGCGCACATAAGCCAATGATGTTTCGTCACCGGCCTCGACATCGAGCGACAGGACATCGCCGGCAATTGTCAGATGCGCCTTGCCATAGGGCGTCTCGATGCGCCCCTCGGCTTCATCCCTCTCGACACGCGCGTGCTCGGAAAAGACGTTGCAGAGTTTGTCCAGCATGTCCTGCGGCGCCTGGAGTTTAACCGCAGCAAAGCTGCTCAGAACGGTCGGCATGGCAGACATGGATATTCTCCTGGCATTACGCTTCCGCCGTCGATCCATTGGGGATGACCATGCGGGGCCGCCGGGACCATATTAAAAGATGAATAATTGAGTCAAGTATTAATGCAAAAATTTCGGCCAGCGCGATGGCAAGCCTGCCGGCACCCTTGAGGGGTCGTCAAACGATACCCCAGGCACGGTAGCGGCCGCGCCCGGTCATCTCCCGCACACCCAATTCGCCAATGAGATTGAGCGCGCCGCGCGGCGTCACTTTCAGCTCCTTGGCAATCAGTGCAGTTGACACCATCGGCCGTGACAGAATGAGATCGATCATGCCGGGCAGACTGGATGTCGAGCGCCGGTCTTTCAGTTTGCGCTCCATCTGGACACGGGCGAGGCTCAACCGGTCGATCTCTTTCAGACTGGCAATGGCCGATGATTGCGCCGCCTCGAGAAAGGCCGTGAGTCGCGCATTGCGGTCACGGGCCCGGCGGCGATCGCGCGGTATCGCGCGCAGCCCCGCATTAAAAACAGCCAGATGCGCCCGTGTCTTCAACCGTTCACGCAACATGGAGGCGACCAGCATCGGACCAAGCCAGTGCTGGTGCTGCAATGGCTCAATTTCCTCCCACGCATCCCAGAGCAGTGCCGCGGCCAGCATGGGCGGCAGATCGCCGGTGCGATCCATGACCGCGAACCATTCCTCCATCCTGCCGTCTTCATCCCAGTCCGGATCGTAAACCAGCGAATCGCCATCCGGCGTCAGATGCCCCGGAGAGGTTGTTTCCACCCTGGCTGGCGGATTATCGCGGGTTGGCTTGGGCTGCTTCAGCAGGCGTTCCGAGCGATCCAGCAGCGCATCCAGCTTCGCCAGTTCTTCCTCGAAAGCGCTTTCCGCCTCTGATCCCGGCTCGGGGGCAGCCTCAACATCAAGCCGCCGCACCGGTTCACTGACAATCGGCGCAAGAAGCGCGTCGCTGCCCCAACGTCCACGCAGGCTGGCAATGCCCTTCGGGCTCAACGCCCATTGCGCCGGACTGGAGGCAATCTGGCGCCGGGTTCGCAGAATCGCATGCGCCCGCGTCAGTTCATGGGTCGGCGTCCTGATATCCATGCGGGCATCATGCAGGACAAGATCCTCCACATGCACGAGTTCACCCGCCAGCCACAGCGCGTTGCACGCTTCCATGAAATGCGACCGGGCAATCCAGCCTTCGTTTTCACGCAACAACCCATCTTTCGACTGGCGGCTGCCCAGCTCGCCGAAATCACCCTTGCGCGCCACCCGTTCATCCAGCCGTGCAAGCGCATCTTCGGCCGCCACAACGGGACGGAGCAGGTCTTTCAGGGAATAGTTTGCAGAATCATAAGCCATTGAAATCATGATAGGGGAATAGTGAAAGTGAAGCTATTCCCCCGGATGGAAAACGGCGTTCATCTATCCGGATATCAGAGAATGCCGAAGCGGAAGGCGCCCTTTTTATCCCGGCCCGGCCGGACGCGTGCGCCAAGAACCAGAGAGGGATGGTCCTCGATCATGACGGCGATCAGCCGCAGCGAGGCTGCCGCCTGCAGTGCCAGGGGCCGCGCCGCCATGGCCGGGATATCCGCGGCCACCGACCGGGCAGACGCGATATAGCTCGCGACCGCTCCGGTATCCTGCGTCTGCAGGCTTATCATTCTTGCCAATTGCGCGAGATTTTCCGAAATACGATCGGCAATGTTGTGCTCGAGACGCCCCCACAACAGGAGCCGCCGCAACCGGATGATTTCCGCGCCCAGCGTGACCGACGACAGGGCATCGTCCAGCAGCGCCTCCCCCGCCTCCCGCATGGTCCTGAGGATCGGCATCAGCTGGTTGATACGGTCATAGGCAAGGCTGTTGAATGCGGACGGGCTTGGAACCCGGTCACGCAGACAGAGCCGGACGATATCCGTTCGCAGCGCGCCCATCATCCGGTTCACTGTCACCTGCGGCCGCTTCGGCAGAACAACGATGAAGACGAGGAGCCCGATGAGAATGCCGACCAGAACCGACAGGGAGGTTTCCATGAACACCTGCGGTTCAAACACCATCGCCTCATGCGGCTTGAGGAAAACGATGAAATTGATGGCGAACGCTGTTGCCGGGCCGACATGGCGTGGATCTGCCATGAGAAGCGCCGCCGGCACGAGGATGGGAACGATGAATACGGCAAACCAGAACAGACCGGGGAAAGACGGCAGAATCAACTGCCCGAGAACGAAGGCAAACGGAACCGCGTATAACGTGCCCTTGAAAAATCCCCAGCTCGTCTGCAACGGATTGGGCATGGACGCGAAGAGGCTGCACACCACTGCAACGATGATCGCCGCAGCCGCCGCATCCGCATGCTGGCTTTCCATCCAGTAGGCGGTCATGAGGGCTGTTGCAGCAACGGCGCGAACTGCATTCACCAGGGCCGTGCTGTGATCGCGGTAGACCGGCAATGCCGGCGCCTTCCGGCTGCCTGCCATATATTGCGAACGGCTTCGCAGTGCCGAAAGACCGTTCAACGTTGCCTTGAGCCCGTCGAGAAACTCACCCAAAAGCGTTAAACGCGCCATCATGCCGATACTGTCATCGCCCCAGGGCCGGGCTTTCAGCTCCGCAATTTCGGCCGCAATGATGTCCAGTCTGCCGAGCCAGGGATCGACGGCGTCAACCTTGAAGTCGCGCGCCATGTCATCAAGCAATGCCCCGAGTTTGTCGCGCAGGCTGCTCCATGTCCCGTCGGACGAGACCCGATGCGCCACAAGGATATTCACAATCGACAGGCACGACATGAGATGGCCCACCGTATGGCGCGAATGACGGCCATGGGTGACGAGGCTGGGGGCTTCCAGCCGTGCGTGAGCCCGCATGGCGGCGAGAGCCTGCGTGTCCGCGATCAGCTTTCTGTGCGCGGCTTTCAAGTGCCCGGCATCATGCCCGGCAATCGCATCGCTGGTATAGCGCGCCAGATCGGCGATGCAATTTTCCAGGCCTTCCACCAGCGCCGTTCGCGCCAGCTGCGGCTGAAAAAAGCGACTGGCTACACCGGCACAGACAATGCCGAGCACGATCTCCATGCAACGCGCATAGGCAAATTCGGTCAGAAGATGCGGGTGGCCAAATGCCGGGAGCGCGATAATGACGGCGGTATAGCCCGCAAGAGCGGCGCCGTAGGATTCCGGGTTCCGCAACATGGAGGCCGCATAGGTGCACAATGCCACCCACAGGGCGATCGCCGCGACAAACAGCCAGCGCATGTCGCCGGTTGCGGCCGTAATGGCAATGGCCGCCAAAGCCCCGGTCAGCGTTCCGGCCAGACGAAACAGGCCTTTGCTGATGACCATGCCGGCAATCGGCTGTGACACGATGAAGACGGTCATCATCGCCCATTGCGGCTGCTGCAGGTTCAAGGCAAAGGCTGCCGTGAGGGCAACCAGAGCCGCCACATTCGTCCTGAGCGCAAACACCCAGGCCGTCCGGCCGGGCCATGCCGGGTGTTGCATGATGGTGTGGATGGATTGAAACATGGCGTCCGATCTGGCAGCTCCCCGCCCTCAATATAGTCCGCAAACGGACGGCACAACGGAAAGACGCGGCATGATCATGCGTCTTCTTGCCACCGCGCCTTCACCGCAGCCTTTGCCGCGCAAGGCCGCCTTCAATGACCCCATTGTGTCACAAACGTGACATCCAACGGGCGCATGATCCAATAACGACCATCACCCTAACGAGGACTATTTTATGCGTAGATTGCTCAGTCTGCTGACAGCGTTTGCTTTTGTTGGCCTTACCGCCGCCTATGCTGGCGAGGTCAAGCCTTTCAGCGATAGTAAGGAAATCGACCTCCTGACCATTTTGCCTCCGCCTCCGGCCAATGACTCGGCGCAGACCAAGGCAGAAATCGGTGAAGTTCTTACCTTGCAAGTGACCCGGACACCGGAAATGGTTGCCCGCGCCCAGGCCGATGCCGAGGAAAACGTCTGGCGTTTCGCCGATGTGCTCGGTCCGGATTTCAACAAGGACAAACTGCCGAAGCTTGCTGCCTTTTTCGACCGCGTCGTTGAGACCGAAGGCGCTGTCGTTGATCCGGCAAAGGACGTCTTCAAGCGCCCGCGCCCGCATCAGCTGAGCGAACTCGTCAAGCCTGCCGTCAAGCCCTCCAATTCCGGTGCCTGGCCGTCCGGTCACACAACCGTTGGCACGCTGATGGGCATTGTCCTGTCCAACATGGTCCCGGAAAAGAAAGCGGAAATCATGGCCCGTGCCTGGGAATACGGCAATAACCGCATCGTCGGCGGCATTCACTACCGTTCCGACGTGGAAATGGGCCGCATTTCCGGCAGCGTTATTGCCGCGACAATCATGAAGCATGACGACTTCAAGGCCGAATATGAGCCTGCAAAGGCGGAACTGCGCGCTGCTCTGGGTCTCGGCGGCGCCTGATACCATCGCACGACGCCACCCGCCATGCGCGTTCCGCGCTTGGCGGGTGGCGGATGAGATCAAACGTCTACGACTTTGGTCGTATATACGGGCCTGACCTTCGCCCGATGCACAAAAAATGGAACGTGGTTACTTTCCGGTGCAGCGCTTCACGAAAGCGTGATAACCGGAAGATACAGCTATGCTCAGACCAAACCGAATTTGGCTTGCACCGCAGGTTGAACCAAACGTTCCTGGCCCCGCATCAACGACGGTCGATTGATCATGCGCTTTCAGATTCAGCTGCTTTCCATTGAGTATTTCGCCCTGTCGCTGCTGCTTGGCCTCGTGCTGATTCCGCTCCTTTCCTCAGCCTTCTGGAGCGCTTTGCGCGATAGGGTTGTGATCCTGCTGCATTTTGCCGGTGGACGGAGAAAAACGACAGCCACGCAACCGGATGAACCCGCCAAACAGCCGGAATCAGCGCCGATACGCGCCCACCTGTCTCACCCGGCGCCGGAGGGTCATCGCACAACGCCGAAAACCCGATTCAAGAGCAAGGGTGGCATTCGTTCCGCCGAGTGGTATGGAACAGGAGCCCGGCCCGCGAGACGCCGGCTCAAGTAACCGGCGAGGATTGAACACGTGAGTTTTTTGCATGCTCTGCGTTTGCGCGGCCTGTTCGTCAAACTGGTGCTGATGTTCATGATCGTCGGTTTCGGCGCGCTCTTTCTCGTCAGCATTCTCATGAGCCAGTTTTCCTCCGGCCGGTATGAAAGCAGCATCCGCAGCTTCTTCAATAGCCTGAATCAGCAGCAGCTGGCCGCCCTGGCATCAGGCACCGATCCGCGCGACAGGGAAGCCTGTAATGTGCTGGCCAGCAAAATCTTCTGGGCTGTCGTCAAGGACGGCGTCACGCGGGTATCTGACTTCGGCGTTATGTTTTCCTACTTTCACAGCGGCAGGATGCAGGTTCGAATCCTTGGCGATGACAGCGTCCTGTGTGCCACCCAGCCCGATGCCACTCCCTTGCTCAGCAAGGCCATGAGCGAAGCTGCCCATGCGGGGCAGCCGAATTTCATTCAGCGCGACAATGAAGACTGGGCCATGATCCAGCAGGTATCGCTGCCGCTTGCGAATAACAGCCAGGCACTGATCGGGGTCCAGTACTGGTCGCAGTGGGAACTTTACGACGAAGTGATCGACGTCACCGTCTACGACTATATCCGCACATTCATCCTGATCAATTCCATGGGGGCAAGCGTTGCGGCTCTGTTCGTGTGGCGGCTGTTCCGGCGGATAAAGCGGGCGACAACCGTCGCGGACCAATGGGCGGCTGGCGATCTGCGGGCCCGCATCAAGGACGGTTCAAGAGACGAATTCGGGCGGCTGATGCAACGATTCAACAGCATGGCGGATGCGATATCCAAGAGCTTCGATACGCAGAAGGCGTTGGCCATATCGGTGGAGCGCAACCGTATTGCCCGCGACCTGCACGATACGGCCAAGCAGCGGAGTTTTGTGCTTGGTTTGAAACTCACCGAGCTGGAATATGAGGCGCAGGGACATGCGCCGCTGCTGCCCACCGTCGAATCGGCCCGGCGCCTGGCGGATCATCTGCAGCACGATCTGGAGAACGTGGTTTCCGGCTTCAACCTGCCCGCGATTGCCGATTACGGCCTGTATGAGACATTGCTGCGCAGCGTGCGCGATCTGCTGGCGGGATCAGGCGTGCAATGGTCGATCAATTGGCCGGAAAATGCCCGCTCCGCTTTTGATGGCGTGCCGGAAATTGCCCAGGAATTGCTCATGATAACCCATGAAGCCGTGGCGAATGCCTTGCGCCATGCGCAGTGCCGCGCCATCCGCATCGACTGCAAGCCTGGTGCCCGCTGGCACTGGAGCATCACCGACGACGGCCAGGGTTTCGACCTCGGCAAGGCTCCTTTCGGGATGGGATTGTCGAACATGCGCTGGCGTGCGAACACATTGCCGGGCGGCACGATAACAATTCAGTCGGAATCAACCGGCACATCCATCGATGTGTCGTTCAAACTACCCGTGGCGGGGCAATCATGAGCACAACAATAGTCATTGCCGATGATCATGCCGTGGTGCGCGAAGGCATTCGCGGGCTGCTGCGCATCGATCCCGGTTTCACTGTTCTTGCGGAAGCTGAAAACGGCGAGACCGCCATCTTGATGGTGCGCGAGCATCGTCCCGACGTTCTCCTGCTGGATCTGATGATGCCGGGAATGGGCGATGCCGCGGAAGCCATGATTGGCCTCATCCGCAAGGCAAGCCCCGAAACCCATATCATGATCCTGACATCGAGCGATGACGACCGGCTCGCTTTCAAAGCCATCGAGGCGGGCGCCCATTCCTTCCTGTTGAAATCCATGCGCGGCGAACATTTGCTCAATGCCATTCACGCGGCCGGCAAGGGGACGCCGACACTGCACCCCCTGGTGGCGCAGCGCCTGCTCAACTCCATCCGCAATCCGCAGCCGCGCCAGTTCGAGGATCTCACGGCCCGCGAGCTTGAAGTTCTGCGCTGCCTGGCAGAAGGCGGCAGCAATGCGAAGATCGCCGCCGAACTCAACATCACGGAAAAGACGGTGAAAGCCCATCTGGGAAGCATCATGTCAAAGCTGGACTTGACCGACCGCACCCAGGCAGTTGCGCTTGCCTGGCGCGCCGGGCTCATGAAGCAATAGCGCCAACGCAAGGTCTGCTCAGGCGGCGCCGGAGGTCTGGTCCGGATTCCGCCGCAAGGTGTTCATCTCCGCCCTTTCCCGCGCCATGGTGCTGACCGCCGTCCGCAGGGTCGGATGCCGCGACATGAAGACGTTGAAATCACGCCGGTCAAGCACAAGAAACTCGCAGAAATCGATGGCGACGACATCCGCCGTCCGCCGTCCGCCGCTGAGCAACGCCATCTCGCCAAAAAATGCTCCGGGCTCGAGGCGCACCGGCTCGCTGTCGAGCTGGACCTCCACAGCGCCTGACGCAATGAAATACATTCCATCGCCGCGATCGCCGATCCGGATGATCCGCTCACCCGGCGAAGCGGATTTGGGTTTGAACAACAGCAGGAGTTCCTCCTGGGCGTGTTCATCCACTTGCGCAAACAGGGGAAAAGTGTCGATCAGCTGCTGCATCCTGAGCTGATGCTGCCGGTTGCGTTCCTCGTTGATTGCCCGGATGTCGCCGAGTTCACGCGCCAGCACGTCCTCCCGCTTCTTGCCATAGCTGGTGAAAAATACCGGCCAGCGGCGATGGATGCCGTTCTCCAACCCCTCGGCGGCCAGAAACACCAGCGGATTGATGGTGATCGAGAGGATCGCTCCGGCAAGGATAATGTCCTGCCCCTCGCGCGGCAGCAGGCCGAGCGCCACACCGAGGCCGGCGAGAATGAACGAGAATTCGCCGATCTGCGCCAGGCTGGCCGCGACCGTCAGGCCCATTCCCACGGGGAAACGCAGCAGAAGCACGATGCAGAATGCGATGAGCGACTTGCCGAAAATAATCAATGCGAGCGCCCCCAGCACCGCCATGGGTTCGCGCAGCAGGATGGACGGGTCGAACAACATGCCCACGGAAATGAAAAACAGCACCGAGAATGCATTCTGCAGCGGCAGCGAGTCCGCCGCCGCCCTGTGACTGAGGTTCGACTCGCTCATCACCACGCCGGCAAAGAACGCACCCAGCGCGAAGGATACGCCAAAAATCTCTGTCGCCCCGAAAGCGATCCCAAGCGCAATGGCAAGGACCGAAAGGGTGAACAACTCCTGCGATCCTGTCCGCGCCACCAGAGTCAGCAGCCATGGCACGACCTTCGGGCCCAGAAAGATCGCCATGACGGCGAAGGCTCCGACCTTGAGCAGGGTTATCGCGATGGTCAGCGCCAGCGGCATTCCGCCTGCAGCCGCCTGCCCGGCCGCACTGGTGCCTTGCGCGCCCAAAATCTCCGCCAGGGCCGGCAGGAGCACCAGCGCCAGCACCATCGCCAGGTCTTCAACGATGAGCCAGCCGACAGCCACGCGCCCATTGGCTGAGTTGACGAGGTTGCGCTCTTCCAGTGCCTTCAGCAGAACGACCGTGCTGGCAACGGAAAGGCTCAGGCCCAAAACCAGCCCGGCGCCGATCCCCCATCCCCACAGCGACGCCAAGCCAACGCCCAGGACGGTCGCAAGAACAATCTGCGCAACCGCGCCGGGAACGGCGATACCGCGGACAGCCAGCAGCTCCGAAGCGGAGAAATGCAGGCCGACACCGAACATCAGAAGGATGACGCCCATCTCGGCAAGCTGTGATGCAAGTGCACCATCGGCGATGAACCCAGGGGTAAAGGGGCCCATCAGAATACCGGCGACGAGATAACCGACCAGCGGCGGCAGACGCAGACGATCCGCGAGATAGCCGCATACAGCTGCAAAAACAAAACTCACCGCCACTGTGGCAATTAAGGAAACTTCGTGATGCACGTCCGCCCTTTGGTTTTTTTGATGAATTCCCGCTCTGTCCGGGCACGTTTGGCCCAGTTTCCACCCATACAAGCTAGATGGCTCGGAACATAGCCCAATTTCACACAGTTCATGCGGGAGACCGGTGGTTGTTGCAACCGGGAATCACCCGGTAACGCCCGCGTAATCTGTCTTGGCTAGGCCATGACAGCGGTTGATTTGCTCAAGACAGCCGGTCCCGCACGATGAGCTGAACCTCTGGAGAAAATTCGAATGAACCTGTGCTGCAGCGACCGGAAACGACTGAACGAAATCGGGGCCTGATCGTTTCATGCCGGAATCCCCATTGCCCGAGACCTCCGCTGGCACCTCGCTTCTCATGCCGGATACAACGAACCGCACAAAGCCTTTTCATGCGCATTTCACCCGCCACCAGCATTCCCATTCCATCGCCCGCCAGACGTTCAGTCTCTGCACGCGCATCACGCTCAAACGCTCGGTGGTATTCTGCCTGCGCTTTGCCTGCCATCCGCTCCTGGCGATCCGCTGGCTGTCGTTCCTGAGCATCTACGCCAACCATCTGTCCCTCGGCAGGCCGCATGATGATCTCTTGAGAAAATCGGTCGGAACATTTCTTGTCCATCAGGCATCGAGCCGGATCCGCCTGCATTTGCTGATGGATCATTTCCGCATTGCCCGGCAGATGTTTTCCCTCAGCGACCTGCGGCAGCTCTGGAAGGGCGGGACTGTCGACATGGGCGTGATCCACGGGCGACACGAGCGCTACAGAATTGCCCTGCGTCTTGCCGATCATTGCGGCGGGCGGCATGAGGGTGTGTTTGCCATCCAGCTTGCGCGCGAACGGGACGGATTTGCCCTGTGGACCGCCAGTTTCATCTTTGCCGGGACCGACGAATTCAGCGGCAGCGTGATCATTGGCGGAATGCAGGGTCCCAAGGGCGAAACGGCCAAACAGTCGCTGATAACGGCCACACGGTGCCTGGCCGGGCTGCGGCCAAAGGATGCCGTCCTGCTTGTCCTGCAGGGCATGGCAGCAAAGAGCGAGGCCAGCCATCTCATGGCCGTATCGAATGCAAGGCATGCCATCAATCAGCGGCGGCGGAAGAGACGGCGGATGATGCTCGCCAATCTGGATGCCTACTGGATCGATCGGGGCGGACAGCCATGCGAGCCCTTCGGGTTCAGCTTGCCGGCCACCGCCGTCTTCCCGGCAGAGGAAACCAGCAAGAGAGAAAAATCCAAGCGAACCTTCTGGGAGGCTGGCCGCCGCCTGATCAAAGGTCATGGCGTATAACAGGTACGGGGCCGTGCCGTCTCGGGCTAGCCCGTCTCATAAATCTCGATCGGCAGCCCATCGGGATCGGCGAAGAAAGTGAAGGCGCGCTTGGTGTAGGGATCAATCCGCACCGGTTCGGTTGCAACGCCCCTCGCCTGCAGCCAGGCCAGCGTCTCCTCTACGGACGCGACGGCGAATGCCAGGTGCCGCAGTCCGCAAGCCTCCGGGCGCGACGGACGTGCAGGAGAATGCGGGAAATGAAACAGTTCGATCTGGGTATCGCCCGATCTCAGGTCGCACTTCCAGGATTGGCTGTCCGCGCGCCAGTTTTCAGCAATGATCGCGTAGCCGAGTTTCCCGGTATAAAATTGTTTGGAGCGGTCGTAATCACTGCAGATGATGGCAACGTGATGAAAGCGCGAGAACATTGGTTTCCTATCTGCGGCCCCGGAAAGCGGTGGCAAACCGGGCCCGTCACCAGGTGTTGAAGCGAACACCCGCCCTGATCTGATGGGTTTTGACGCCATCGTCGCGGATGGTTACATCACCGTCCCGATACAGGTCCTTGCCGCCGATATCCGCATAGCGATAGCCCAGGTCCAGCTTGAGGCGCGGGGTTATATCCACCGCGATACCAGCCATGAGCGCCCATTCAAAGCGGTTCGTGCTGCCCGATGAGAGCCGCGCGTCGACGGGACCCTGATAGTCGTAATTGACATTTGCAAAACCGATACCGCCGCCCACATAGGGCGTAATCCCGTAATAATTGCCGAGGTCGACATAGGCGTTCGCCATGGCTTCCCAGAGTTTGGTTGTGGTCTCGTAGTAATTGCTGTCGCGCTGGCTGTAGCCAACCGTGGCGTCCGCGCGCAGATAATCATTGAACTGATAGCCCACACCGATGAAGGGCGAGAATCCCCGCTTCAACTCATATTCGCTCGGCGTAGTGCCGCTGGGATAGTCGACATGCGCGTTGACGGTCGATGAAAAATTGTAGGCAACGTCGCCGCGCAAATACCAGCCGGATGCATTCTCGACCGGCATATACGGCGCCCGCTCCGGAAAGGCTGCCGGCGCAAGATCTGCCGCAAGAACATGACCGCCCAGCAGCGAGAAGAAGGAGGCTACAGAAAGGAACGTCTTCGTATAACGCATTATCAATCCCCAGGGTGACTATCAGTTGGGGAAATCTCCCCTTTCCACAACCTTAGGATGAGCCCGTTAAGTTCCGGTTAAGCATGATTTGAAAAAGCAAAGCATGTCGAAATAAAAAACAGGCCGGGTGCCGTTTCGACTGAAACAAGACCTGCCGGATTGCATTGCCCGTGGCAGCGAATAAGCTTTCGATACGACTCACAACGACAATGAGACGGAATGCATGAAACTGTTCTTTGACAGCCGGCAGATGGCCCATCAACCCAGGCAATACATGATCAATGGCAGGATCACCGATCCGCTTGAAAATCCGGCACGCGCCCACACGCTGATTGACGCCCTCGCCAAACTCGGATTTGCACAGGAAGAACCGGCCGATTCAGGGCTCGATCCCATCCTTGCCGTCCATGCCGATCACTACGTCGCATTCCTGCAAACCGCCTATGACAGGTTCATGGAACTGCCAAACCACGGGCCTGAAGTTCTGCCCAATGTGAATTCCTATCAGGGAGCCGGGCAGGATTTCGGCGCGCGCGCCCGTCCGCGCCCGACGGGCATTCTGGGTCAGGCAGGCTGGTACATCAACGGCTTGTCCTGCGCGATGATGGAGCACACCTATGCGGCCGCCTATGCCTCGGCCCAGACGGCCATCGCCGCAGCCGATGCCGTCCTGAATGGCGCGCGCCAGTCATTCGCCCTTTGCCGCCCGCCGGGCCATCACGCCTATGCCGACCGCGCGGCGGGTTTCTGCTATTTCAACAATGCCGCCATTGTCGCCCAGCACCTGCGTCAGCGTCATGACCGCGTTGCAATCATCGATTTCGACACCCATCACGGTGACGGCACCCAGGCTATTTTCTACACGCGCGATGATGTGTTTTTCGGCTCCACCCACACCGATCCATCCAATTACTATCCGCACTACAGCGGTTATGCCGATGAAACGGGAGCCGGAGCCGGTCACGGCGCCAATCTCAACCTGCCCCTGCCCGAAGGCAGCGGCGACGAGGCATTTATCGAAGCCAACCGCAAGCTTGCCGCGGCCGTGGCCGCACATGGATCGACGGCGCTGGTGATATCCGCCGGCTGGGATGCGCATCACGACGATCCCCTGTCGCGGCTGAAAGTGACCACGGATGCCTATGCGGAAATCGGCACCCTGTGGGGCGCGGTCAACCTGCCGGCGGTCATCGTCCAGGAGGGCGGCTATTCGCTGAGTGCCGTTGCCGAAGCGGCTCCCCGTTTCATGGCTGCCTACCAGGCATCGCGGAACAAGGCGTAGACACAACCATTTCTGCAAAGGCAGGGACGAAGAAATGACGCAAGCAGCCATTGAGAGGCAACCGGTCCGAGCCGCCTTGGGAGCCTTCGTCGGCACCATGATCGAATGGTACGATTTCTACATCTACGGCACGGCGGCTGCTCTTGTGTTCGGTGATGTCTTCTTCGCCTCGACCGACCCGGTCATGGGTGTTCTTGCCTCGCTCGGCACGTTTGCAATCGGCTTCGTCGCCCGGCCTTTCGGTGCGCTGCTGTTCGGCCATTTCGGCGACAAGGTCGGCCGCAAGAAATCGCTGATCATCACGCTGCTGCTGATGGGGATTGCTACGGTTCTCATCGGCCTTCTGCCGGGTTTTCATTCCATCGGCCTGACGGCGGCGGTCCTGCTCGTGCTGCTGCGTCTGGTGCAAGGCATTGCAGTCGGCGGCGAATGGGGCGGCGCCGTTCTGATCGCGGCGGAGCACGCGCCGCCGCGCTGGCGCACCTTTCTGGCATCCGCCCCGCAATATGGCAGCCCCGTCGGACTGATCCTGGCAACCCTCGCCTTCCGCACAGTTTCCGATCTGCCGCAGGAGGATTTCCTGAGCTGGGGCTGGCGTGTCCCGTTCCTGCTGAGCGGGGTCCTGATCACCTTTGCCTTCATCATCCGCGCCGGCATCAACGAGAGCCCGGAACTTCTGGAGCGGCTCAAGGAAAAATCGGTGCAAAGCGTCATTCCGGCCAAGGAAATATTCCGCACGAAAAAGCTGGCCCTGGTTCTCGGCATGGGGCTGTGCCTGCTTGGCGTTGCCGGCTTCTATTTCATCACCACGCTGATGATGACCTTCACAACCACATCGCTCGGCGTCAACCGGTCGGACATGCTGGAACTGATCTCATGGGTCGGGGTCGTCGAACTGTTCGCCTTTCCCGCCGGTTCCTATATCGCAACACGATATGGCGAACGTTTTCTTCTGGTGGCAATGGCCGGTGCCGCGCTGCTGTTTGCCATTCCGATGATGATGCTGATTGTTTCCGCCAATCTGACCAATATCTATATCGCCATTCTGGGTGCGACAGTCTTTCTGGCCGCCCATTATGCAGTCATGGCACCGTTTTTGACCCGCGCCTTTCCCGTGCATCTGCGTTACACGGGGATTTCACTGTGCTCATCCCTGAGCGGTGCCATCTTCAGCGGGGTGACACCGGTCATCGGTGTCTGGCTGGTGCACAAATACGGCGTGCAGTGGGCGCCCCTGTCATTCCTCTTCATATTCATCGCCGGGGCGAGTTTTGTCTCCAGTCTGCTCCTGCCCGTTGACGACGCCGTTCCGGACGACGCGGCGGTTCCCGCGCCCGTTGCAGCACAGGGCGGCGTCTGAAAACACCGCGCCCAGGCCCGCCCGCGATATCCATACAATTGGCGGTAACCATATAGCGTTCGGCTACCCTGTGTTGTAAACTGAACAGTTGAAAGGTTCGGGGGATTCCTGCCAATCCCGAAAAATTGAGACATCACCATCCATTTTTGCCCTCCACGACATTGCACCGAACGGTTTCAAAAGGAGGATCTCACCGGAATACAACCTATTCGAATTGTTCAGAATTCAGCTTATTTGACAGCTTACGGTTACCCATGGAAAAAAGTTTAACGCGCTATATCTGGTCGAACACGCGGTTCCAGCAAATATGGATATTGATGGTCGTTGCGGCCTCGATGATCCCGTATTTCCTGTCGTTCGATTTGCCGAAACAGATCGTCAACGGCCCCATACAGGGCACGGGATTCGAGGTGGAGGGCGCAACGCAGACCTTCATGCGCATCCAGTATACGCTGCCCTATTTCGGCAAGGTGATGTTCTTCAAGGGGCTCCAGCTGACGCGCTTTGAAATGCTGATGGCGCTGAGTCTTGTGTTTCTGCTGCTTGTGGTAATCAACGGCCTCTTCAAGCTCTACATCAATACCTATAAGGGCCGGCTGGGCGAGCGCATGCTGCGCCGCATCCGCTTTGAACTGATCGATCGCGTCCTGCGGTTTCCCCCGAGCCAGTTCAAGCGGGTGAAATCGGCCGAAATTGCAACGATGATCAAGGATGAGGTGGAACCGATGGGCGGTTTCACCGGCGATGCGTTCGTGCAGCCAGCCCTCCTCGGCGGACAGGCCATCACGGCGCTTGTCTTCATCATTCTGCAGAATTTCTGGCTCGGCATGATTGCGGCCGGGATTGTCGCGGTGCAGGGCGTCGTCATTCCGCGCATGCGCAAACGATTGCTGGAACTCGGGCGGCAACGTCAGTTGACGGCACGCGAACTTTCGGGCCGCGTCGGCGAAATTGTCGACGGTATCGGCACCATTCACGGCAATGATACATCCAATTATGAACGCGCGGATATTGCCGCACGTCTGGGGCTGATCTTTTCCATTCGCTACGATCTTTACCAGTGGAAATTCCTGGTCAAGTTCATCAACAATTTCCTCGCCCAGATCACGCCCTTCCTGTTCTATTCCATTGGCGGCGTTCTCGCCCTGCAGGGCCGGCTGGATATCGGCCAGCTTGTCGCAGTCATCAATGCCTATAAGGATTTGCCCGGACCGCTGAAGGAATTGATCGACTGGGACCAGTCGCGCCAGGACGTGCAGGTGAAGTATGCGCAGGTCGTCGAACAGTTCAACGTCGACATGCTGGTCGACCCGCATATCCAGGCGGTTGTGCGCGAACCCGTGGGGAAACTGGAACACTCGCTGAATGCGGTGAACCTTACCCTCTCCGACGATAGCGGTGCGCGCCTTGTCGAGCATGTCTCGCTTGAGATCAAGCTGGGCGAGACGGTGGCCATCGTCGGCGCAAGCGGCGGCGGCGGCGAGGCGATTGCGGAAGCTTTCGGCCGCCTGATCTGGCCTGACTCCGGCCGGATCACCATTGATGGAACTGATATTCTCGACCTGCCGGAATCGATCACCGGACGGCGCATCGCCTATGCCGCCTCCGATGCCTACTTCTTCCACGGAACGCTGCGCGACAACCTTCTCTACGGCCTCAAGCATGCGCCCCTGACCAAGGTCGAATATGACGGGACCAAGGCCGCCAAATACAAATGGAACATCAACGAGGCGCGGCTCGCCGGCAACCCGGACCTTGACCTCAACAGCGACTGGGTCGACTACCAGTCTGCCGGCGTCACGGGTCCGCACGACATTTTCAGGGTCGTACGGCCGGTGCTTGAAGCGGTGATGATCTCGCAGGACATCGTCGATCTGGCGCTTCGCTCGCAGGTAGACACCACAACCCATTCCGACCTGACGAGCCGCATTGTCGAACTGCGGCAAGCCTTGCGCAAAACCCTCCAAGATGAAAACCTTGACGGGCTCGTCGTCCCATTCGAGCCGAAGGTCTATAATCCACAGGCAACCATCGGCGAAAACCTGCTTTTCGGCACGGTGAAGCGGCCAATGATGACCAATCTGAAACTTGCCGCCCATCCCTATTTCCGCTCGATCCTGCGCGAGAGCGGCCTCAATGTCGATCTGTACAAGATGGGTCTCGAAATTGCGGCCAACGCCATCGAACTGTTCGAGGACCTGCCGCCGGACCATCCATTCTTCCAGCAGCTGACCTTCATGACGGCGGATGACATTCCAGCCTATCAGTTGCTGCTGCAGAAGCTGCAGGGACGCGACTTTGACGCCGCCTCGCCCGACGAGCGGTCGAGCATCATCCGCCTGAGTTTTGCCTATATCGAGCCACGGCACCGCTTCGGTCTATTGACCGACGAACTCATGGCAAAAATTGTCGAGGCACGGCTGCGCTTCCATAAGAATTTGCCGGATGATCTGAAGGCGGTGATTGAACGCTACGATCCGAAAAAGTTCATTACTTCGGCTAACCTGATGGACAATGTTCTGTTCGGAAGGATCGGATACGCGCAGGCCGATGGACCCGATCGCATTCGCGTCATCCTGCGCAACCTCTTTGACGAACTCGGCGTTTATGACAGCGTCTTGTCGATCGGCCTTGATTTTGATGTCGGATCAGGCGGCAAGCGCATCACCAATGTGCAAAGGCAGAAGCTGAATGTTGCCAGGGCGCTGCTCAAGCGGTCCGATTATGTGATTTTCAACCGCCCGCTGCCCGCGCTCGACCAGCGTGTCCAGGATCAGATCACGCGCAATATTATGCTGGATCTGCATGAGGAAGGTCACGCGCCCGCGATTATCTGGGTGCTGGCTAATTCTTCACTGGCAAACCTGTTCGATCGCGTCCTTGTCTTTGATCGCGGAACTTTGGCCGAAGATGGAACGCACGCGACTCTTTTAGAGAAAAACGGTATATTCAAAGAACTGGTATCGTAATACTCTATGTCTGGGTAGAGTGGCACTTGGGGGTATTGGACGTTCATGCTTCTGAAAGACGAAGTCGAAATGTTGCGGCGGATTCCGCTGTTTTCGGGTGTGGCGCCGGCGAAGCTCAAGCTTCTGGCGTTTACCTCGGATCGTGTGAGCTATCGCGCCGATCAGGCTTTGTTCCGGCAAGGCGACATGGGAGATGCCGCCTACGTCATTCTGTCGGGCACCGCCGAGGTCAGCGTCGATACGCCCAACGGACAGATCAAGGTCGCCGAAGTCGAACATGATTCCATTGTCGGCGAAATCGCCATCCTTTGCGATGTCCTGCGCACGGCAACGGTCACGGCTTCGACGCCGCTGGAAGCGCTGCGCATCAGCAAGGAGCATTTCCTCAAGCTGCTGAGCGACTATCCCGAAATGACCATCGAAATCATGCGGGTTCTGGCCAGCCGGCTCAGCCATACCACAGCGGAGCTTTCGGAAGAGCGCAGCAAACACTGACCGGCATCTTATAAATTATCAGACGTTCTCTATGCTGCCGGTGACAAGATCAATCTTGAAATGGCGTGACGGCAATCCTGAGAGGTAACGGCCCATCATACGCACAATGCGGGCAAACTGCTCCTGGGCACCGCCCATTTCCATCGCATCGGAAGCTGCAAAAACATCGATCAGGACACGATAGATGGCCAGTCTTGCCGCGGGTATGCGATCGAGCGCCATTTCACTGCCCAATCTCAGGCGGTACCAGTCGCCCAGGAACTCCTGCACCGTGATTCCGTCGAAGGACTCGAGGGCAACCTCCCTGCCCGCCAGCAAGGCATTCATCCTGGCTTTGGTCTCGGCACGGCCGCGCTCGGCGTGGACCAGAATGATGGTGGCGTCGATATCCACGGGCTGATCGAACAGACTGAGCGTGAGCAGATCGCCAAGGGTGAGCAGCGGCAGGACCCGCGCCAGGTCCTTGGGCCACTCGCGCCGCAAGTACCGGTGAATGACCAGCTGGTCGACGTGTTCGCAGATGAAGGCCCCATAGTCCGCAGCATCGAGCATCTTTCCGACCTTCTTGCCGGTCAGACCGATTTCGGTCCTGTACAGGGCGTTCAGGCCCGGATCGATCACCTGTCCGTCAATCCCGACGGTTTCAACATTGAGGGTCCGCTCCTCAAAGGCGACGACCTTGAATGCAGGCGGAAAAGCCACCAGCGACGGCACACCGACATTGACCAGCCAGGACCTATCCCGCTCCACCCTTGCCGTGTCATTGACATGCAGGTGGCCGCTGAAATGTATCCTCAGCCCGGCATCCATCATCGCGGCGGCAACATCTGGCAGCGGCATCCGTTTGACCGAGCCCGTATTGCCGATGACATGCCTTTCATCGTCATGCGTACCATCAAGAATATCCAGCATCGGGTAGTGCGAGAATGTAAGCAGATTCTTACCTTCCAGCCCGGCCCGCCTCGTGACGTCCTTGATCCATTCAACGACAAACCGCTTGTGCAGCAGCATGGCGTTCCAGCCGGCATTGGTGCTGTCAATGAATGCGCCGGAACTGCCGCGCTCGAAATCGCCGTCGCGCGGTTCGAAAACATTGGCGTCGATCATCAGCAGCCACAGGCCAGCGACAGGTTCGACAAGATAGGATGCATCCATCAGCAGATAGTCGTTTGTACCGTCAGCTGAGCGCACGGTATAGAGCCGCCGTTCTGGCGCATCGTCCAGCCCGAAGGGTGTTTCCCAGTGCAGATCGCTCGCACGGCGGAAAAAGCCGAGATCCGGCAGAGCCTGCAATCCCTTGGGATAGCCTGCACAGAACATTTTATCCGTCACGACCATGCCGTCCGCATCTTCGTCGATGAATGCGCTGTCACTGGCAACAATGGTGTATGTGCCGTCGGGATTGAGCAGGCGCTTGGCATGATGCCGCCCCGCGGGACCGAATATGTCGTGATTGCCTGGGGTGGCCGTAAAGACAAGACCATGCGCCTCGCTGTAGCCGTCCAGCAATTGCCGCAGCGCACGCAGCGTCGACGCCTGACCGTCGTCGGAATAATCCCCGAGCAGCACGACCTGCTTGATTCCCCTTTGCACGATTTCGTCCAGGGCTGTGCGCAGGGCGAAATAGCTTTCGTTGAAAACCCGGGTGGAGCGCACCGTATCCGTCAGCCGCCGCGCTGTCATGCGCCTGCCGCCAGCCTCTACCCCGGCAAAATCATAATCGCCGTAAAGATCATGAAAATGGGCATCTGCGATGATGGCGACGGGCGGAAATGCGGGTGAGGACATGAATCAGATGTTCCGGTGATTTTATACATTTGTATCAGCGATTGTCATAAAGCTTAAAAAACAAATCGCTATCGCCTACATATGCTGAATGGCAGACTTTTATTGCGCACTTAGCCAATAAAACAAAATCCAAGCCTCGCATAACGTCTGCAGTTTGGTTACGATGACCAAAAAAACGGGGAATTGGGTGTGAGAAACGTATGAGTGAAGAGATATTTCGGGTGAAATTCTGGGGAACGCGTGGCAGCGTACCAGTATCCGGTCCCGAATTTGAACGCTATGGCGGAAACACGTCATGTATCGAAGTGCGATGCGGTGAACATAGAATGATCTTTGACGGAGGCTCCGGCCTGCGTCAGGCGGGTGATGCCCTTTCGGTGGAAGGGGTGGACCAGATCGATATCATTTTCACCCACAGCCATTATGATCACATTATCGGCCTGCCGTATTTCGCCCCCCTGTACAATCCGATGATGAATGTCCGGCTCTGGTCCGGCCATCTCGCAGGCATCATGACCACCCGTGAAATGGTCAGCCAGTTCATGCGGCCGCCCTGGTTTCCCGTCGAGCCGGATATTTGCAAGGCAAGCCTCGGCTTCCGGGATTTCCGCTCCGGCGACGTGCTCGCGCCGCGCGAGGGCGTCACCATCCGGACAGACAGCCTCAATCATCCGGGCGGCTGCATCGGCTATCGCATCGAATGGGCGGGCAAGGTTCTCGCGCTCATTTATGATACGGAACACGAAGCCGGTATCCTTGATCCCGCCGTGCTGCGCCTGATCGATGGCGCCGATCTCGTCGTCTATGACTGCACCTACACCGAAGACGAGATGCCGCGGCGCTTCGGCTATGGCCATTCCACCTGGCAGCATGGTGTCAAGCTGGCATCAGCCGGCAAGATCGGCAAACTGGCGCTTTTCCATCATGCGCCCTCGCGCACCGATGACGAGATCGATGAATTCGAGGCATTGGCCAGAGAACGCTTCGGCGGGACATTCGCCGCGCGCGACGGCCAGATCATCGATCTCTAACCCTTCGGCTTCCGGCTTTTCATTAAATCGGCAATGGAGAGCCAGCGCCCGCCTGGCGTTCGGGCGACAAGCTGGAAAAGCTTGGTCAGAAAGGTCCACGCTGGCTCATCGTGAACAAGATGGTGGGTCAGAATCCCGATCGGCTCACCGCTTCCGTCAAACCGCTGGCGCAGCTGTTCCACGATGGCGCCGACCAGTTCCGCATGCTCGCGGCAGCCGCGCGTGCCGTGCCAGTCCATCAGATCGACATGGGTGTTGATCTGCGGCACCGAAGTTTCCACCGGCTTGGCCGGGCCGAACACTGAGAGCGCCTTGAACCCGCAAGCGCCGAGATAAGGCAGGAGCGCCGTGTCAATCCGGTTCCATGGCGGCACGAGAACGGGTGTAAACCGGCCGGGATGCAATCCAGCGAGACGCGTGCATCCCTCGTGCAATTGCCGCAGAACCAGCTCCCGAGGCCGGTCAGCTCCAAGCTCCTGCTTTTTCCGGTCCTTCGCCGCATGGTTTTCATGCGACCAGCCATGAACCGCCACGGACATCCGGTGCTCCGCCGCAAGGCGTTGCGCCAGCGCCTCGCCGGTATGGGCCGGTATCACGGCAAGCGTTACCGGCACGTCAAAATCGTTGGCCAGCCCGACGAGGCGGTCCAGCGCGGCGGTCGGCTCGACCGCATCGTCATCGCGCAACCAGAATTTCGCACTGCGGCTGGCATGGATCCAGCGCGCGAGTTCGGCCTGCAGAGGCTGCCAGATTGCATCTTCCGTCATTGGCTCCGTCCCATGGATTGTTTCAGCACGGCATCCAGTTGCCTCACCGCATTCTCCAGCGATCGTTCTTCCAGAACAAACCGCCGCGCATTCGCCCCCATCGACTTCAGCAGATCCTTGTCATCCAAGAGGCAGGCGATTGCGGCCGCATAGGCCGGTACGTCATCCTCCCGCGTCAGAAAACCGGTCACACCATCCTCGACCACTTCCGGAACGCCCGCCGTTGCCTGCGCGACAACCGGCAAACCGGCTGCCTGTGCCTCAAGATATGCGATGCCATAGGCTTCGTCGCAACCGGGCCAGACGTAAATACCGCCTTCAAGCAGTAACGCGGCAACCCCGCTGGCGTTCCGTTCTCCAAGCCACTGAATGCGGTCACCGAATGCGGCAAACAGGACCTGCACATCATTGCGGGCCGGACCGTCGCCAGCGATGGCGAGGGTCCAGGGTCGCTCGACAATCCGCGACAGGGCCTTGGCCAGCATTTCATAGCTGCGGAGCTTATCACCCGGCCGCATCATCGCCACCGTGACAAGCCGATGCGGGGTTCCCCCGGCGCTGCTATCGCGAAAGGGCGCCGTCTCGATAAATGGTTTCAACCGGGCAAGATGTGCACCCGGAATATTGCTTGCGAGCCCGTCCATATCGCGCTGCGTAAAGCACAGGTTGACCGCGGCTCCGCGCACCGCTTCGGCCACCAGACTCTGCGTCCCTGCCCAGCCAAGCGCATTGCGGCGCGGCGAATAGGATGCTTCCGCGGTGATGTAGGGAATATCCAGCGCCGCTGCCATGACGGGACCGATCAGATCCGGCGCCTTGTAGTAGGGGTGATAGCTGAACCAGAGATCAGGTTTTCTCCCGGCCTGCCAGAGGCCTGTAAGGCGTTCAACCTCGGCGCGCGCGGCGGCGGCGATGGGTTGCCGTTCTTCGATTGCAGGCGATGCGCTGAAACTACGCAGCTCTGATACGACGTCGACGGCGTGCCCTGCTTTGCGCAGCGCTGACATGAGCAGCCGCGCCATCGCACGATCGCCCGATGGCGTCGGGTGATTGGGTGATTTCAAGGGGGCGTAAAAGGCAACCTGCATGCGCAAGCAATCCAGTATTTCACAATCGTTTCAACCGTTTCGGCGAACGCTTGCCGATTCCAGCAAATCTATAGCCGGTTCCTGACGTCTGACACTAACAATCTTTTGATCTGCATCGCCGTGATTGCCTGTCAAAATGCCATCATTGCGCTTGATCGCTCGCGTCCCGCTCGCCAAATCAGATGGGCTCGCATAAGCTTGGCTTGGGCGGAGGGAACGATATGGCTGACAAGACGCGGGAATCGATGCGGTATTCATGACGATAACAACGATAGCACCCATGCTTTCCGAGCGCTCCCTGCGCAGGGCGCGTCTGGCATCGGGCTTGATCATGCTCACATTCCTGACCTTGCATCTAACCAATCATGCGCTCAACCTCATCTCGCTTGCCGCCGCCGAGGAAGGGCGCCGATGGTTTCTGGCCATCTGGCGCAATCCCGCCGGTACCACTCTTTTCTATGGCGCTGTGGTCACGCATGTGACGCTCGTGATGCGCTCACTCTACCTGCGGCGAACATTTTACATGCCTGCGGGTGAAGCGCTGCAGATCATACTGGGGCTGGTGATCCCGCTGCTCATCATCGACCACGTGGTTGGTACGCGCATCCGCCACGAGATATCCAACTACTACGACAGCTACGAAGCGGTCATACGTGGCTTCTGGATCACCTCGCCGTTCAACGGCATCAAGCAGACCGTCGCCCTGATCGTCATCTGGTCCCACGGCTGCATCGGCGTCCACTTCTGGCTGCGCTACCGGCAATGGTATCAAAAGGCGGCGCCGGTGCTGCTGACCGTGGCCATCCTGCTGCCGGTTCTCGCCCTGCTGGGTTTTGCCAATACCGGCCGGACCATCGCCAACATGTCGCCCGCCTCGGGCTATGGCGCGTTCCCTTCATCGGGCTATCAGGGGCACAAGAACTTCAATGCCACGCGCTACGCCTCTCCGGCCGAGCGCGCCGAGGTCAAGCAGGACGAATTTCTGATCAAAACCGGATTGTATGGCGCCTTTGGCGGCGGGCTGGCGCTGGTTGTCGCCTTGCGTATCCACCGCCGCTGGCGCGAACGGGCAACTCAGATTGAAATCCGCTATGCCGATGGTGAAAGCGTGCGCGTCCCCCTCGGGTTCAGCGTTCTCGAAGCCAGCCGCCTTGGCGGCATACCGCATTACGCTGTTTGCGGGGGCAAAGGCCGCTGTTCAACCTGCCGTGTTCAGGTTCTGGAAGGTGCCGAGATGCTGCCTCCGCCGGAACCGATCGAACAGGCCACCCTCACCCGTATCGGGGCCGATTATGGCGTGCGTCTTGCCTGCCAGCTGCATCCGACCGCCAATGTCAGCGTGGCGCCACTGCTCGTGCCCAGTCTTGAGAGCATCGTTCCGGCGGGCAGCCAGCAGGCGAGCCCCGGACGCGAACGCGAAATCGCCATTCTGTTTTGCGATATCCGCAGCTTCACCATGCTGACGGAAGCCCGGCTGCCCTATGATATCGTTTTCCTGCTCAACCGCTATTTCGCCATCGTCGGCCAGGCCGTCGAGCGTTCGGGCGGACGGCTCGATAAATTCATCGGCGACGGGGCGATGGCCCTGTTTGGGCTGACGGGTTCCGCAGCCGACGGCTGCAAGAATGCGTTGAAGGCCGCCGCAGTCATCGTCAAGGAAATCGAAAAGTTGAACAACGAATTGGCGGGCGAACTGAGTATGCCGCTGCGCGTCGCCATCGGCATTCATACCGGCCCTGCCATCGTCGGTGCGATGGGGTATGGCGCGGTAAAGAGCCTGACCGCGATTGGCGACACCGTCAACGTCGCCAGCCGGCTCGAAGCCGTTGCGAAGGAATTCGACGTGACCCTTGTGGTTTCAGAACCAGTCATCAGCCTTGCCGCTTCCGATACCGCCGGACTTGAGGTCAGGGACGTTGCCATTCGCGGGCGGGCGCTTCCGCTTCGCGTCTATATTGTTCCGCAGGAAAGCAGCGCCCGTTTCGGTTAAAGCCGCCCATATGCTTTGGCCGGCACGGGCTCAGCGGCGGCGATAAAGGAAATATCGTCCCGGCTTGACGCTTGCAGGCAGGGGAAGCAGTTCAAGCGCGGGATGATCGAGCGCCAGGCCGCTGGCGACGATGCCGTGGCGGGCAAGCAGTCCAGCGGCCAGCTGCGGCAGCCATGTCTGGGTAATGGCATCCTGGTCCGGATAGCCCGTGCCAATGTCCGCATGCACCAGCGCCGCATCGATGCCGGTAAAGCTTTGTGCGGTTTCCCTGATTTCTCCGATAATCATGTTTTCCGGATCAGGCGTGGAAGCCTTGTAGGCATGGGATGCCCGGTCAAACGCAATGATCCGCCGATCCGGAAACCGCTCGCGCAAATGATCGTAGGTCCGGCCATTGCCCAGACCCAGCTCCAGCACCGGCCCCGGCAGTTCCCTGACCGTGTCGCTGATATGGTTGAGAACATCGCGCTGAGCCGTCACGCGGCGGATGAAGCTGTCAAGACGGCTCATGATGATCGGGTATCCATTGTCAATTCACTACCCGCTTGGCTTAGCAGGCCGATGCGGCTGGGTCGACCGCGCCAAGCGGCATATCCGGTAGATTCTTTTTGATCGCTTCGGGTGGAACCAGGCTCGAATTCCCCGCTTGCGTCCGCTTTGAAGACGCCTCGTCAAATCGCATTTTCTTTAACTTGACTCTTTTTCTCATGTTCTTGTATAGCTGCACTCGCGATAGTTGCAAAGCTGGATATTTCAAAATTTGAAATATTTCTGGCGGTGTCTCATGTTGCCATGAACGGCAATACAATCCTATGCAAAAAGAATAAAGATCATGCCAAAAGAAAAAAGTCTTTATGATGAAAATGTTCTTGTTGATGCACTGGTTAAATATAAAAATAAACTGATAGTTATTGCCGAAAGTGTAGTGCACTCCCATGCACAGGCAGAGGATATATTTCACGACGCCATCGTCAAAGCTTGCACAATGCAGACCAGTTGCATTCATTGCCCGGTCGGCTATGCCTGCCGCATGGTCTATAATCTTGCCCTCGACGAGGCACGAAAGCGCCAGCACGAGAAGAAGAACCTCATGCCGATGGATGGCGTGGATTCCGTGCCCGCCCCTTGCGTCAACGCGCTTGATTGTATCGTGATGACAGAGGCCCTCAACCGGGTCATGACATCGCTGAAGGAGCTGCCCAAGCGCACCCATGACGCGTTCATCCGGCACCGCATCGAAGGTGTCCCGCAGAAGGACATTGCCGAAGAACTGGGCGTGTCGCGAACCCTGGTGAACTTCATGATCAAGGATGCGCACCGCTACTGCGAGCAGTCACTCAAGGCGGCCTAGGTCAGGACCTTGCGGCCTTGCGCGGGCGCAGGAGCAGCAGCGCAAACACCGGACCGCCCAGAAGCGTCGCGATCAATCCCGTCGGCAATTGCCACGGGAAATACGCCGTGCGGCCGATGAAATCCGCGATCGCCATCAAGAGCGCGCCGAACAAAGCCGTACCGAGAAGATGCGCAAATCCACGTGTCAGTCCGATGCGCTGGGCAAGGTGCGGGGCCATCAGACCGACAAAACTCAACGGCCCGACGACGAGCGTCGCGATAGCTGTCAACAGGGCGGCAAAGCCGAGGATAAGGATACGGAATGTCCTGACATTGACACCATGGGAATGGGCGGACATTTCACCCAGAGCGAAATGCTGCAAGGGCCGCAGGAAAACCGGCACCACCGCCATTGCCACGACGGCGCAGACCAGCGATATGACCGCTGCGGAGGCCGTAACGCTATAAGTCGACCCCGTCATCCAGCTGATCAGCGACATGGCGCGCGGATCGCCCGAGGCCAGAATGACTGAAACAACCGCTGTCAGGAAGGCACTCAGCGAGACGCCGACAATGAGGAACTGGTTGCCCGACTGCGCCTTGCGCCAGCTCATGGCAAAGAGGGCAATAAGGACCGCAGACGCGCCGAGAAAGCCGCCAAGCAGCCTGTCGATGTAATCGGGTTGCGCCACCACGAACAGGACGCACAGCAGCCCGAAGGCCGTGCCCGCGCTCACACCGAGCACCTCGGGGCTGGCCATGGAATTGCTGGTCAACCGCTGCAGCAGGCTGCCGGCGAGCGCCAGCATCATGCCGGCCGAAACGGCCGCAACCAATCTCGGCAATCGCCATGGCAACAGCGTATCCAACACGGCGCCCGTATGAATGGCCCAGGCGGTGTCGATGCCGCGGCCGACAAAGATGGCGGCAACACAGGCAAGCAGCAGCAGGCCGGCCAGCGTGGTCAGGAGCATCACCGGATTCCGGCTCCTGCGCACCGGCGATGCAGCAGCTGTCGGCTGCCCGGCAGCCTTGCGCCGCAACATCACGATCAGCAAGGCCGGCACGCCGATCAGCGCCGTCACCGCACCGGTCGGAAGCAGAATGCCGGTCACCGCCGCCTGCATCTGCAGAAGCTGGTCGATCAGAACAAGCAGCCCGGCACCGATAAGGGGCGCGACAATCAACCGGTCGCGGATACGCCGCGCGCCGATTGCCCTGGCAATGGCCGGCGAGGCAAGGCCGAGAAAACCGATGATGCCGACGACGCTCACCGTGAATGTCGTCAATGCAACGGCAACCATCAGGGTCAGGGCACGCGTGGTGTGAAGCTTCATGCCGAGCCCCTGCGCTGCATCACCGAGGGTCAGCACATTCAGTTGCCGGGCGAGAAGAAACGCCAGAAATGTGAAGAGAGCGATTTTGGGCATGAGCGCGCTGACGTCGCGCCAGTCGTTCTGATTGAGCGAGCCGCCGCCCCACACGAACAGGCCGGCGAGATAATGATCATTCATCAGCACCATGATGGTCGTGATCGCGGTGCAATATAGCCCCATGACGAGACCCGTGAGGATAACGGTGACCGGCTGGAACTGGAAACGCCAGGCCACGGCGAAGACGGCGGCCATGGCGGCGAACCCGCCAATGGCCGTGGTGAGGTCCCGGCTCCAGCCAAGCAGGGCCGGAAACCACAGGATCGCCACGCCAAGCGCCAGCTGCGCCCCGGCCTCGATACCCAGCGTCGAGGGCGATGCCAGCGGATTGCGCAATACGTGCTGGAAAAGCGCGCCGGAAAGCCCGAGGGCAAAGCCGCACACAACGGACATGGCCAGACGCGGCAGCAGGCTGTAATGCAGGAGGACAGCATCGCCATCGCTCGCCAATGGAGGCAGGAAGACTGCTTGAACGCCAAGCCTGTTGATCATCGGCCACAGATTGAATGCCGCGGCTCCAAGCGCAAGCGACCATAGAAGGCATGTCCAGACGAGCCGTTGAGATGAGGATGTGCGCAGCATCTAGACCTTGACCTCTGCCAGGAGACGGGCGAAGCGGGAGACCGATGGCAAGGCACCGAACATCAGAACACTGGCCATGCGCTGCGCATGGCCCTTTTGAACAAACGGCATGGCCTGCCACAAAGGGCTTCCCGCCAATCCGGCGAGAACATCCGCTGGAACCGGGTCCATGTAGAAAATACGGCTGTCGCCGATGCCGATGAGATCGGCAAGCCCGGCATCGCTGAAACCCCATTCATTGGTCCGCCGTGTCCAGGCATTTTGCAGCTCAAGCCGGTCGAGAACGTCCTGAAAGATACCGCCAGGACCATAAACCCGAATGTTGCGGGCATCCATGAACGTCATGATGGCCAGCTTCTGCTCGGCAAGACGGCGGGTTGCCGCCTTTGCCGTCAGCAGGTCCCGCTCGGTGCGGTCAATCAGGGCCTGCGCTTGCTGCGGCTGCCCGACGATCTGCCCCAGCTCCAGCGTTGCCGCGATGATATGCGGATAGGGTGACGACCCCACCGCGTGGATGGGAAAGGATTTGACCGGCGCGATTGTCTCAAGCTGCGGCCTGATCCACTCGAGATAGGGTGTCGAAATGATCAAGTCGGGCTGCAGCAGCTGCAGCATTTCCATATTGATCTCGTAGTTGGAACCGACATTGGCGATGCCCGGCGGCAGGGGCGGCTCCATCACCCAGTCATACCAGCCCGGCGTGTCGATCAGGCCGACGGGCGGCGTGCCGAATTCGATCAGCGTCTGCGCCAGGCCGTAGTCCAGCGAAATGATGCGCGGCGACGCGGCCCTGGCGGCGCGCATGAAGAATGGCGATGCGAGCAGAAGGCTTGAGCCGAACAGAAAATCACGGCGGCGCAGCGCGGCCATCATCAATATCCGATCCTTAGAGAACGTAGCTTATGGGCGATTGCGTTTCCGGATGGCGGAAAATACCCATGCGGACCCCGTAAATGGCATTGAGTTTGTCGGCCGTGATCAGTGCATCAGTTGCATCGTGAGCCACCAGCCTGCCGCCCGACAGGGCGATCAGCCGGTCGCAGAAACGCGCGGCCATGTTGATGTCATGCAGGACGATCAGGACCGAGCGATCATGCTCATGCGCCAGCATGCGGATGAGGCTCATCACTTCGATCTGGTGGTTGATATCGAGCGCCGAGATCGGCTCATCCAGCAGCAGGCACTCCGTATCCTGCGCAATGAGCATGGCGAGAAAGGCGCGTTGCCGTTCGCCGCCGGACAGCGTGTCCACGATACGATCGGCAAACGGCGTCAACCCCGTCAAGTCAAGGGCTTCGGACACTTTGGTCCGGTCGGTAAGTGAGAAGCGGCCAAGCGCCCCGTGCCATGGATAGCGGCCGAGCGAAACCACTTCCCGCACGGTCATGCCATCGGTGTCCGGCGTCTGCTGCGGCAGATAGGCAACCTTCCTGGCATAGTCTTTGGGGCGGAACGATGTGAGCGGCTGACCGCGATAGTCAGCCCGCCCCCGCGTCGGCGCCTGGAACCGGGCTAGGATTTTCAGGAGCGTCGACTTGCCGGAACCGTTATGGCCCAGAATGCCGACGACCTCCCCTTTCGGAACGTCCAGTGTCAGCGGATGAAGCAGAGTTCTTCCGTCGATGTCAAAACCGACACCACTGAGGGAAAAGGACGTTCCGTTCATTTTATCTTTGACCTTAGAATTTGACCGACAAGGTCCCTTTGATTGTCCGGCCTTCGCCATAGATGCACATCGGTGCATTGTCATAGTCGGTCGAGCAGGTGGAGTAGTAACCCTTGTCGAAGAGATTGCTGACCTTGAGAGCCCCCTTCCATCCGTTCTTCTCATAACTGACGGCGGCGTCGACCAGCGTATAGTCAGGAACGTTCACCTGCTTGCCATTGGCGCCGCTGCCGACGGAACTGCCGACATAGCGGATGCCGGAGCCGACGTTGAGCCCCTGAAGAAGGCCGGAGTCAAAGGTGTACTTGGCCCAGAGCGAGGCCTGGTTCTTGGGCACCATCGGCGTACTATTGCCGACTTCAGGCAGGGAACTCGCGGTGATTTCAGCGTCAAGATAGGTGTAGCTGCCTGTCAGGCTGACATTGTGGAAAAGATCCACCGTGGATTCGAATTCAAAACCGCGATGGCGCACTTCCTCGATCTGGCGATATGCGCCGTCGCTGACAAAGGCCAGAACATTGGTTTTGGTAATGTCAAACAAGGCGGCCGTAAAATGCGCCGGTATGAAATCAGGATCATATTTGACGCCGACCTCGTATTGCCGCGCCTTTGACGGTGCAAAAGGTGAACTGGTCAGGGCATCCTGGCCAATATTGGTCACGAACGAGGTGGAGTAGCTGGCATAGGGCGTAATGCCATTGTCGAAGAGATAGCCGAGGCCGACATTGCCGGTGAAGGCATTGTCCGATGTATCCGTTCTCGTATTGCTCAGGCGGTCATCCGTCCTTTCCTCGAACCAGGACTGCCGCCCGCCGAGATTGAGCAGCCAGTGATCGTTGATCTTGGTCTGCGTCTGCGCGTAGATGCCGATCTGATCGGTCGTGGTCTTCCGGTCGACAATCGTGCCCGGCATCGGCACATCGATGCCGTAGACCGGGTTCTCGAAATTGAGACCGGGGCCGGCTGCGTATCCGTTGTGACCGTCAACCGTATAACGGCTGTAATCGAGGCCCATCACCAAAGTGTTTTTGATGTGATCGGACTGGTAGTCGTACTGGGCGCTGTTATCGACGCTGAAGATGGTCGCCGTTTCGTCAACCGTGAAGGCGGCTCTGCCCAAAGTCTGCTCATCCAGCATCTGGGTGTAATACAGGTGCCGGTAATCCGTATCCTGCGAGGTGTAGCGCAGGTTCTGGCGAACCGTCCATGCATCGTTGAACCGATGCTCGAAGGAATAGCCGATCGAGCCATGATTGGCGTTGAAGCGGTCGAAATCCGGGTCCGACGTGGTGAAATTGCGCGAGAATTTCGGCAGATTGGGATGAAGCGGGCTCGCAACGGGCAGGAACGCGTTGGGCGGAAGCTTGTCCCACTGATAGTTGGCGAAGACCGTCAGGGACGTGTCGGCGCTTGGCGACCATGTGATCGCCGGCGCGATGAACACACGGTTGTTCTTGGAAAAATCAATCGCCTCATGCCCCTCGCGGAAAAGACCGGTCAGGCGATAGGTCCACACACCTTCCTTGTCCAGGGGACCGCCGGCATCGAGACCGACTTCGTAGGTATTGTGCGAGCCGTAGCCGGCATAGGCACTATACAGCGGATCTTTGGTCGGCCGCTTGGTCGTCAAGTTGACGAGACCGTCAGCGCCGTTCTGGCCATAGAGCACCGATGCCGCGCCCTTGATGACCTCGATACGCTCAAGGCCGTACGGCTCGGCCTTGAAACCGGAGAAATCGACAGTTCTCTGTGGCAACCCGTCCCGGAACACGGAATAAGGGCCGACGTCAAAACCACGGATCATGAACTGGTTGTAGCGCTCGTCAACACCCCAGGGCGAACTGGTGACACCGGCCGTATAGGCCAGCGCGTCCTCGATTCGCTGCGACGGACGGTCGTCGAGCTGCTCGCGCGTGATAATGGAAACAGAACGGGGAACTTCGCGCAGCGGCGTGCTGGTCTTTGTTCCTGTCAAAGTGCTGTTGGCAAGATACCCCTTGCCGGGGCCGGTTGCATCGTCGCCGCTGTTGATGATGATCGGATTGAGCTCGATGGTCGGTGCCTGCTGCGCAGAGGCGAGATTGGCAGTCATGAGCGTTGCCAGCGATGTGGTCACCAGCAAACGTTTGTGCGAACGCTGTTTGCGTCCGGTTGAATTGACCCCGTTCCAAATCATCGTCCTGCAACCCCGCATGACCTAACCCCCGTTAAAACCCTGAGACTGTTTGATATTTAATATGAGTATTATTCTCATATTCAAAACATGACTACATTTGTCATGTTGCCGGAGTCAAGGCACGTTCGACGAAATGTCCGTCTTTTTCACCCGCCTTGACCAACTTTGTTTTGCCAGTGCCTCGCTTACAACTTGGCGGTGTGGAGGGCTTGCTGAATGTCGGTCCAGATGACCTCGGGCTCTTCGAGACCGACAGCGAAGCGGATCGTCTGCGGATTGACGCCAAAGCGCACGAAGGAGGTCATCCGGTCGGGAATCTGCAAGGCGGCCTTGGCAGGGACCACCAGCGTTTCCGGTCCGCCCCAGCTGACGCCGAGCCGGATGTGGCGCAGCGCATTGACGAAACGCGCGACATCGATGTCGGGGTTCAGATCAAAGGCAAAGAGGCCGGAAAAACCCGTCAGCGTCTTCTTGCCCGGATGGTCTGAAAAAGCGGGATGACGGACAAGGGCGATGTCGTCGTGCTGCTGCAGGTGCTTGGCAAGGACGAGCCCGTTGTGCATGTGCTCCTTCAGCCGGACTTTCAGCGTACGCATGCCGCGCAGCAGCAGCCACGCTTCGAACGGCGAGAGCTTTGCGCCGATATAGGGATAGGTCGAGCTGTTGATCTTGGCGATAAGGTCACGCGGCCCGACAACAACGCCCGCCACCGTATCGCTGTGTCCACCGAGATATTTCGAAGCGGCGTGGATGACGATGTCGACGCCGTGCTGAATGGGTTTCTGGAACAGCGGCGTTGCCCAGGAATTATCGATGACCGTTGTCACGCCATATTCCTTGGCCATCGCCGTCAGGGCTTCGATATCCTGCAGTTCGAACACCATCGATGTCGGGTTTTCCAGATAGAGCAGTTTCGCACCGGGCAAGGCGGCGCGCACTTCGTCATGATTGGACGGATCGACGAAATCCACCGTGACGCCAAACCGGGCGAGCAGTTTTACGAACAGCCGGTAGATATCGTTGTAGAGATGTTGGACGGCAACCACGCGGTCGCCGGACTCGACGAGGCTGAGAATCGTCGCAGTGATCGCGGCCGTACCGCTGGAGAAGCCGCGGCCGTCTTCCGCGCCCTCCAGGCGGGCGGTCAGCAATTCGAATTCGCGCACGGTCGGGTTGTCGCCGCGCGAATAGATGTAATTGCGCGCGCGCCCGGCAAACACATCTTCCATGGCTTCATAAGTGTCATAGGTGAAGAGTGATGTCTGGAAGATCGGCGGCGAAACCGCATTGAAGGCAGCGGTATCGACCGGCGAAAACAGATCGTCCGGCATTTCCATTGGGTCGAATTCATGGGGTGGCATGGATTTGTTCATGATGCCCTCTCAGACACGGTGTTGGTGAAGGTTGCGATGGGAAGATCGGTATCGCCGCGCAGCTGGCGCAGCGTGGTGAAAAGAATGACGGCGGAGAGAAGTGCGGTCAGCGCCGGAGCAAGGAACAGACTGGCAAGAAGGCCTTCAAAGCCGAGGAAATGCGGCAGGACAAACAGCAGCGGCAGGAGGAAATAGCCGTTCTGCGCAATGCTGATCGTGGCGGCGAGCCGCGCCCTGCCCTGTGCCTGCAGCAGAACGACAAGGATTTGCCGCATGCCGAAAAAGATGAAGGGAATATGGGTGACGACGATGGTCAGCGCGGCGATCCGGGCGATCTCCAGATCATCGGTGAAAATGGCTGCAATGGGATAGCGCAGGAGAACGGCACCAAGCCCATAGGCCACGCAGAAAGCGGACGTCAGCAGCAGGAGCAGGTTCGATGCCGCCAGCAATCGCGGCGTCTTCCCCGCGCCCCATGCAAAGCTCAGGACCGCCTGGCCGCCCAGCGACAGACCGATGACGGGAAGCATGCCCAAAGTGAGAACCCGCAGCGCGATACCAACACCGGCAACACCGGCGTCGCCGCGATAGAACCCGGCATAGGTAAACAGCACGGCAAAGCTGATGCTGCTCAGCATACTGGTCAGCGTCGTCGGCAGGCCGATGGACAATACCGGCTTCAGTATATCCGCCCGGAACGCGGCAAAGCGCGCAGACAGGTGCAAGGTGCCGATCCGCTTGCGGAAATACAGCGCATAGGCCGCTATTGCCGCAATCTGCGAGAGGATGGTTGCCATGGCTGCGCCTGCAAGCCCGAAGCCAAACCCGAAGATCATGATCGGATCAAGAATGATGTTCAGGGCAAAACACCCGAGCAGCGTCCACATGCTGAAACGCGTATTGCCTTCCGAGATGGCGATGAAATCCGACAGTATCTGCAGCATCGTCAGCGTCACCGAGAAGGCGACGATGATCAGATAGTGTTCGGCCAGCGGCATGATCGCTTCGCTGGCACCGAACAGGCCGAGCAATTCGCGCCGGAAGACAAGGATGCCTGCGGTGAGCACGATACCGAGCGGCACTGTCAGAACCATGAGTGTCGATGCCGTCACATTGGCGCGCTGCGGGCTGTCGCTGCCCAGGGCACGCCCGACGGCGGTCGCCACCCCCACACCAAGCCCCTCGCCGATGGCGCCGATCATCATCAGGATCGGCAGGACAACGGTGATGGCCGCAATCTCATGGGCGCCGATCATGCCGACAAACACCATGTTGATCGTGTGGTGCACCGCATTGATCGACAGGCCCGCCACGGCCGGCAGGCCGAGCCGGAAGATCAGGCGTGTCAGCGCCGGATCGTTGAGATCGTCGGGCGCAAAATAGGCACGCCCTGGCTTTTCCAGCCCGATTTCTTCGGGATTCATGGTGCGGGCACCCAAAGCCTGTCATCGAAAAAGCGTTCGCGCAGCAGCATGACCAGCATGGCCCGTTTGTGCGGGAAGTCGAAGTGCTTCACCTTGGAAAAACCCGAGCGGTCGAGATTGCGGATCTGCTGCTCATGGCTGGCACGCGGCTCGCCGACAATGCGCTGGGTGCGCGGATCATCGAGAAACATGAAATGCATCAGTGATGGCAGCCACGCCGTGATCCATTGCTTGCCGCGATAGGCCGGCTCGCCAATGGCCACATGCCAGCCGCGGTCGTAATCCTGCGCATCGTAATAGGGTCCGAGACGGTTTTCCTTGGCCCAATAGACTTCGAAATAGCCGAACGGCACGCCGTTGAAACAACCGATCAGCGCAAGCACATGCGGATCATGCAGCCGCTCCTCAAGAATGGCCGCGTGCTTCTCCCTGTCGCCGCCGTCTTCCCAGATCACATTGACCTGCTCATCATTCATCCAGCGATGGAAATGCTCGAGATCCGTCTGCGGATCCGCAGCCCGGAACGAAAGCACCTGATCGAGCCAGGGAATGTAGCGTTCATAGACGACGCCGACCGGCTTGCGCCGGCGTTTGGGGTGATACTGGCCATTGGTCATGACATGCACCTGCGGCTGCGGCCAGGCGGGATTGGCAATCCAAGGCATTGGCCATTGCCAGAATTCCCTGGTATCGACGGTCAAGGAGTTTCCGCTGCGCGACCCCAACGGAAAATCCGATGGCTGCACATTGTCGACGTCCACCACACCGATATTGCGCGACTGCGCCGACAGAAATTCGATAGCCGAGGCCAGAACTGAAACGGTCTCGTCGGCATTCAAATCCGGCAAACGAACCCGGACACGTCCGGCCCCCGGCTCAACATCCGCGAGATAGCGCCCCGCCACGGTCGAGATCAGCATCTGACCCGGCGTTTTCATTTCGGCAGATTTCAGGAAGCACGAGAGACCCGAGGCCGGAAAAGGCGAAACATCGGTTTCTCTGGAAACATTGGAAACGAGGGTCATGGTGCACTCCGCAGCCCGTTTGCTGGCAAGATTTGACAGGGTGGTTTCCAAAGAGACGGCTGAAGCAGGTGCTGATTTAGCCAAAACTTTGAAAAATTTTTCTCCCGTTCCGCTTAAATCGGCTGCGGGTTCATCCGTCTCTTGGTCATGTCTTTATTCTGCAAGGAGCCCGCATGATGTCGAATACCGAGACGTCGCCAGAAACCTGGAGCATCGTTCGCGATCAGGAACACCGCTATTCCGTCTGGTCCAATGACAAGGCTCTCCCGGCCGGCTGGAGCAAGGAAAGCTTCAGCGGCACCCGCGAGGAATGCCTGAGCGAAATCAAGAAAATCTGGGTTGATCCGCGGCCGCTTGCCCTGCGGCAAGCCATGGCGTGATTGCCGGACACCCCTTTCAGACAACAGATCGGTGACACCATGAACAAACTCTTCGCTCAACCCGAAACCAATGAACCGGTTTGCGTGGACGGCATCGCCAGCGGTGCGGTCGAAAGCTTTCCACTGACCCTCGCGCAAAAGCGCATCTGGTCGCTGGAGCAGATCGGCAACGCAACGGTTTTTCCGTTCCAGGTGCTTTGCCTGCAATGGGAAAAGGGCGTTACGCCTGATCAGGTGCAGAGCGCCCTCGACCGGCTGGCGCAGCGGCACAGCGCCTTGCGCACACGCTTTCGCCGGTTTGCCGGCGGCCGCATTGAGCAGTTTTCCGTGCCGGGCGAGGTTCCCTCCGGTGAGATTGTCGGTAGTGACAGCAATCCTCTGAGCGCGACGGAAGCCGAAACGGAAAAGGCGGGCTTCATTGCCCGCCCCTTCGATCTCCTGAATGGTGTTTCCGCCCGTTATCAATTGATTGCCGGAAACAACGGCCAACTGATCTCGACAATCGTGCTGCATCCCATCGTCTGCGATGAGGCAGCACTTGCCACCCTGCGCAGTGATCTCATCGCGCTGGCCGAGGGCAAGGAATTGCCCATACTTCCTGGCGACAGCCTGCAGCGCGGCATGCGCGAAGAGGAAGCGCTGGAAACGCCGCACTTTGCGGCGGCCCTCGCGCATTGGCGCGATCTGATTGGCGAGGAGTACAATGCGACGACCCTGCCCACACGCTTCAATGCTGCCGGATATGCCGGTGCCAGACGCAAACGCATCCCGTTCACGGTGGCGGCTGACCTCTGGGCAACCGTCGAATCCTATGCCCGTTCCAAAAGTCTGAACGCCGAGCATCTGCTTTCCGCGGCCTTTGCCGTTCTCCTGGCCCGCTACAGCGGCACCTATTCGCTGCAATATGGCATTTTGCTTGGATCCACGATCGGGCAGACAGTAGCGCGCAGCGAGCAAATCTTGCCGTTGAAGCTTGAGCTGACGTCCCGCGCTGCCTTCCTGGATGTTTGCAAGGCGCTTGCATCGGCGGTTGTCCTAGGAACGGAAAACCTTGTTCCGTTCGAGCGTCTCGTGCAGGAAATCCAGACGCATGAGGAACGCGAACAGGACGCCATCGTCAAATCCCTGTTCGAGTTCCGCCAGCCGCCCCGGCATTCCGCAATGGCGCAAGACCATGTGCCGGCCGTCGCGCCGCGCTCGGATGCGGAACTCGCACTGGTGCTGACCCCGAAGGCGGACGGTGCGCTTGCCGGCCTGTTCGATTATGCCGAAGACATTTATGAGCCGGCACTGATCGAGCGCGCCGCCATTCATTTTCAGCGCGTTCTCTCGCAGGCCATTGCCGGGGATCAGGTCCGCATCAAGGATATCGACCTCATCGCCGAGGATGAACTTGACGTGCTTTCCGCCCCTTACGAAGACAATGAAATCAATGATGATCGCGCCGTGCATGAACACATCGCCGCCCATGCCCAGCGCACGCCTGACAAGACCGCCATCATCTTTGCCGACGAGGTCTGGAGCCACGCCAGGCTTGACCGCAGCGCCAACCGGCTGGCGCACCGGCTGATCGAGCTCGGCATCGGTGCCGACATCAGCGTGGCCATTGCCGTCAAGCGTTCCCCCGAAGCCATCGTCGGCATTCTCGCCACGCTCAAGGCGGGCGGCGCCTATATCCCCGTCGAGCCGGATCATCCCACCAGCCGCAACCACCACATCCTGCGCGATGGCGGCGTGAAGGTCATCCTCACCCACAGCTGGCTGCTTGACCGCATTCCGGAAGGCCTTGATGCAGTCATCCTCGAACTCGACAAACTCGACCTGTCGGACGAGCCGGACAGCGTCCCCGACGTCAAAATCCACAAGGATCAGCTCGCCTACATCATGTATACATCGGGCTCGACCGGCCTGCCCAAGGGCGTTGCCGTCGAGCACGGCCCCTTGACCCATCACATGCAGAACACATCGCGCGTCTACGGCATGAGCGCGGACTCGCGCGAACTGCCGTTCCTGCCTTTCAGCTCCGATGGCGGACACGAACGCTGGATGAACCCGCTGATGGAAGGCGGCAGCATCATTCTGCCGGACCAGCCCCTGTGGACCCCGGAGGAAACATTGACCGCCATGCGCAAGCACGGCGCCAACAATGCCAGTATTCCCACCACCTATCTGCAGCAATTGGCGGAATGGGCTGATCTTACCAACAGCGCGCCGCCGATGCGGCTCTATTCCTTCGGCGGCGAAGGACTTGCCCAGCAGACCTTCGATCTCCTCTCCACGGCTCTGAAGTCTGAATGGCTGATCAACGGGTACGGCCCCACCGAAACCATCATGACCCCGATGGTCTGGAAAGTACGTGCCGGGCAGAAGTTCGAAGGCACCTATGCACCGATCGGCCGTGCCGTCGGCAACCGGCGCGTCTATGTTCTCGATCCCGACCTCAATCCCTGCCCCATCGGCGTGACGGGCGAGCTTTATATTGCCGGTGAAGGCATGGCCCGCGGCTATATCGGCAAAGCCGATACAACCGCCGACCGCTTCATTCCGGACCCGTTTTCCAAGGAAGGCGGGCGTCTTTATCGCTCCGGCGATCTGACCCGCTGGCGCGAAGACGGCACCGTAGAATTCGTTGGCCGCGTCGACCATCAGGTCAAGCTGCGCGGCTACCGCATCGAGCTTGGTGAAATCGAAGCAGCGCTGCTTGAGCTTGAGGGCGTCGGCGAGGCGCTTGTGGTCCTGCGGGACGACGAAGCCACCAGGCAAAAGATGCTGGTGGCCTATGTCGTGCCGAAACAGGGCATTGAGCTTGACGTGGCGCAAATGCACGCGGCGCTGGAACGCATGTTGCCCGCCTATATGGTGCCTTCGGCCATTGTTCCGCTGAAAGCCATGCCGATCAATCCCAACAGCAAGCTCGACCGCTTCGCCCTGCCCGCGCCAACACCGATGAAGCGCAACATCGTCGAACCGGAAAACGCCATCGAGACAGAAATTCGCGATATCTGGCAGGACATCCTGAAAACCGGCCCGATCAGCGTCGAGGACAATTTCTTCGCCATCGGCGGCAATTCTCTTGGCGCCATCCGCATCCTGACGGCCCTGCGGCAGCGCAAACCGCAGAACCGCACGACCATTGCCGATCTCTTCAACAATCCGACGATCCGCTCCTTCGCAGAGGTCGTCGAAAACGGCAATAGCGAGGCGGGCAGCGAAGTCATCGTCCTGCGCGCATCGGGAACCAAGCCCGTGCTCTATTGCTTCCCCGGCCTTCTCGTCAGCACGCGCGAATACGTCAAGCTGGTCGACTATCTCGGCGCCGATCAACCGGCGACAGGCTTCATCTGCTATTCGCTCTCCGAACAGAAGGAAATCGGCTCATCCGTTGACGATATCATTCAGGGCTATGTGGACTACATCCGCCGCGAGAGCAAAGGCCAGCCCTGCTATTTCCTCGGCTGGTCCTGGGGCGGACTGCTGGCCTATGAAACTGCGCGCAAGCTCGGCGACGAGATCGACCTGCGGCTGATCACCATGGTCGATGTCTGCGATCTGGGCACTGAGTTCGCCATCGGCGCCAAGCCGCGCTTCAAGCCGGGCGAACGCGACCAGTTGCATGCGACCGTGCAGGAATGGTTGTCGCACACCGCCATGCGCGCCGAATGGGATCGCCTGCTCAACGTCATGGACGAGGATACCTATGAGCAGTTCCTGCGCTTTGTCGGCGACGAGAAAGACACGTTGCCGACGGACGGTCCAGATATCAGCAGCCGCGAACATACGTTCTGGATCCTGATCGACAATGCCCTGATTTTCAGGCGTCACGAACTGAAGCCGCACGACGTGCCGATCCATTCCTGGGCCGCCGACGACAGCCTGAATCGGGGTCTCAACCTCATCGACTGGCGGCGCTACTCCCCCCGGGCCAATCCGGCGGAAATCATCTCTGGCACCAACCATCTGCACGTAATCGGATCACAGGCATTCCACAGCCGTCTCTCCCACCGGCTGGACGAGGCCCGCTAGGGCCCTTTGGAATCAAGATCACGGAAAGGAATTCTGATGACTGCCATGTTTGCGAACAATGATCATACGCGCCAGCCGAACGAGACCCTTGATCTGGCGGGTATCGGTGTCGGACCTTCCAACCTGAGCCTTGCGGCGCTGCTCGACAGCGTCGGCGGCCTCAAGGCGCATTTCTACGAGCGCCGGGCAAATTTCGACTGGCATCCCGGCATGATGCTGCCCGACGTCGAATTGCAGTCGTCCTATCTGAAGGATCTGGTCACACCGGTCATGCCGACGAATCCATGGTCGTTCGTGTCCTATCTCGTCGCGCACAAGCGCCTCTATGCGTTCCTCAATGCCCATTACGACGCCGTGCCGCGCCGGGAGTTCGCGCAATATCTCGCCTGGGTCGCCGGACAGCTCGACAATGTCTCATTTGATGCCGCCGTGCGCGAGGTCAAACACGACAAGGACAGGTTCGTGGTGCAGTTCGACAATGGCAGTGTGGCGGCAAAGAACATTGTGCTGGGAACAGGAACCAGCCCCTTTGTCCCGTCATGGGCGACACCGTTCCTCGGCGAGCGCTGCTTCCACAATTCCGAAGCAAAGTTCCGGCTGCCGGAGCTCAATGCCGAGCGGATCGCGGTGATTGGCGGCGGCCAGAGCGGCGGCGAAGTGGTTGAATCCCTGCTCAACTCCAAAGCCAATCTGAAACAGCTCAACTGGTTCAGCCGCCGGCACAATTTCGAACCGATCAATGACACGGCTTTTTCCAATCAGGTGTTCTCGCCGGAATATGTCTATGCCTATCTCAACCTCAACAATGACCAGAAGCTCGAAGCATTGAAGGCTTCGATCCTGACCAGCGACGGGCTTTCCCTGTCGACAATCAATGCGATCTACCGGCGCCTTTACAGCCTGCGCTATCTCGAAGGCCGCAGCATCGAGGCAAAGCTTTCGCCCAATCGCGATGTGATTCAGGTGGAAGCGGACAAGGACGGCTACCGGCTGATCGTGCGCAACCGCTTTGACGGCGGTGTCGAGGTTGCCCACGCCGATGCCATTGTCCTCGCCACGGGTTACCAGTTCAAACTGCCCGAAGCACTCAGCGGATTGCAGGACCGTATCCAGTTCGACCGTCACGGTCGCCCCGCCCTCAATGACGAGTACTGCCTCAACTGGAACGGTCCGAAGCAAAACCGCATCTTTGCCCAGAACGCGGGGCGCTACAGCCATGGCATCGCCGATTCTCAATTAAGTCTGATGGCGTGGCGCAGCGCCCACATCATCAATACGCTCACAGGCCACGAGCACTTTGATCTGGAGCCGCATGACTCGCAGGTCAACTGGCTGTCGAGCGGACATGAGACTCTCGGCCAGTCCATTGCCGTAGATTATTAGAACCGGAAAATCGGATCGGGCAGGCTTTGCTGGCGAAAGACCAGCCCTGCCCGATCCGATTGCGCGGAAACCGCAATCATCTGCCCGCTTGGGGATCGAAACAGGCGGTGGTGCCATCCTGCTCCGTCGCCCGGCAGATCATGCTCCATGCGGATTTCCCGGCTTGCCGGATCAACCCGCACAGTCAGCCGGTGCGGTTCGACAGTCAGCCCATGGCCCGTCGCTTTCAGAAAGCTCTCCTTCAACGTCCAGAAGGCGAGCAGCAGCGCCTGCCGCTCGGCGCCTTGAAGCATCGAGAGCATCGCAGATTCAGCGGCCGAACAGATGATCTCCGCCGTTCTAGCCTCCAGCGCGACCAAATGCGCCTCGGCATCCACGCCAACAGCCGCACACGCGCGGCTGACCGCGAGCACCGCAAGGCCGCTCGTATTGCTGAGATTGAATGCCAGCGCCGTTTCTCCGGCAAGATACGGTTTGCCGTGGTCGCCGGTAACGACGTTCAAATTCTCCGCTGCTTTTCCCGTATAGAGTGAAAGGACGCTGCGCTGGAGGTGGCGACCGGCCATGAACCCGATGGCATCCCTGTCGAACCTGAAAGACGACGCCCGCTCCTGTTCCCGCGCGGTGAGTGTGGATTTGACCTTTTCCCAATCCGTTTGACTTTCGGCATAGGCCCACCACCAGATATCGATCGTTGGCTGCTGCCCGCTGATCCGGGCCGGGCTGGCCTCCGGCAAATCCGAGAGAAGATCGTATGGCAGCATCGGGCCTTCTCCCTCCAACGGCGGTGTTCAACCGTCCTGGCGCGGCTTTGCAACGGCGAAGGCAGCCTGAATGGCACGATTGACCGCCACCGGCAGCAGAGACATGTGATTTTCACCGGCGTGAATCTCGAACTGTGTTCTGACCGGCCGGTCAGGCAGGGCGTTCAACCGGCGCATGAGTTCAATGGAGTGATCGTCATTCAAGGTGATTTTCTTCTGCGCCAACCGCTCCGCCTCATCGGCCGCACCGCGCTGGAACGGCGCCAGCTTACCGGTTTCATACTCGCCGCAGGAGAGATAAAGCGCAGCTCCCGGCCGGGTTGCATGTGCCGCTTCGAATTGGGGAAGAAAGGCGTTGATTGCGCAATTCTCCCAATAGATCGACGCGCTGGCCGCGATCCATGTGGTGAAGGCCGACGGACGGGTGAAGAGACTGTAGAGCACGAACAGCCCGCCAAAGGAATGGCCGAAGATCGCCTGGCGGCTGGGGTCGATTGAAACATCCGCCTCGATCATCGGCTTGATCTGGTCCTCGATGAACGACAGGAATTCCTCGGCGCCGCCGGTCTTCACCTCGGGAGCATTTTCATAGAATGGTGGATAGGCTTGTCCGGGGGGCGGCCCGAGATCCCAGGAACGCCGCAACGGATCATAGGCGCCGTCTGTGGGATAGCCGATGGTGACAATCACGCCATGAGCCACATTGGTGCCGCTGGGATAACTCGCCTGCGCCCGCATCGCGTCAACAGCCGTACCGATCACCGCATTGCCATCGGTCATATAAAGCACCGGCCATCCATCGCTTGGCGGCTCCCCGCCGGGACGGTAGACGAAAATGCGGTACACGAGGCCATTCCGGTTCGAGACCACGTCGTGAAAGGTGGTGTTGCCAATCATGGCCGGTGATGAATTGGAGAAGGCTGTCATTGGTCCGTATCTTGCGTGGAGAACGGAAAATCCTTCCGTCATTCTGCCAGTCTACAAAGTGTAGACACGGCCACCCTGTTATTAAACATGACTGTATTGGTCAATATTTATTATCCGCGACACCGGAAGGGCCGCGGAAACACGGGCCGATGGCCGTCTCTCACGCACAGATGAGCTTGCAGCCGCGGGAAAGCGGAGGATGCATCAAGGAACATAACATCGCCAAATTGATTCGAAAGCATAGGATTTTGGGATATCCGAAAGCTGCGCTAACCATATATCCCATTTCCTATATGACATTTATGGAAACCCCTTGCGGCAATGCAGTTAATTTCCGATGTTTACTCCGATATAGGATTACTCTCTCTTCAAATGTATAACTGAATTACATATTGATTATTCATTTTGCCTTGGAGTTATCAAAGAAGCGAGAAGAAATATATGAGTACACATGAAAAGCTAATCGAATCCATGGCAAAGGCTATCCATGCCCAGAAATATACTGGGAACCAGAACTGGGACAGCATTCCGGACTTTGTTCGTCAGACATACCGGGAATATGCCAAGGCTGCGATTCCCATCGTGTATAATGTCATGCGGGATCCGACCAATGAAATGATTGATGCCGCCAACAGAGCGCGCCCGTCCGTCACGTCACGAACAATTCAGGCAGCTGTCGATGCGTCGCCTCTCAATCCGAACGGGAAGCTCTAGGGTCCTCGACCAGTAGAATCGGCGCCGTCGGGCGCCCCCGCCGCTCAAAGGCGCCGATATTTTCATCATGCAAAATGAACCCGACAGAGCACCGGCAGGTGCCGCCATGATGGACCATCCAAGCATTTCATCCATACAAGATGACGCCGCCCGCATCGCGCGCGGTGTCGTATCACGCGTGTAATTTATACACATCGCGACAAACAGATATAATAAACGTCAGTTTCTTCCCGTTTACACTAATATATATATTGAAAAGAATGTTCAAAAATCTCATGCTTTGAACAATTGTTGTGTATTGTATGGGATATGTAAACTTGTATTTAAATTTCAAATTAATCAAAAAAAATGAAAAACTTGTGAATGTGATTTCTTTAGTTGCTATTTCTGCAAAACTTCTCGTAATCTGAATTACCTTGAACGTCTAAAGTTGATCTTCAACTACCTTTTCAGGAGTTGCTTGAGGTATTTGGGTTTTTTGGGGGAGTACATGTATAAAAATCCGATGGAACGTTCTGAATACAGATCTCTTTCGAGCTCGAGCGATGATACGTCCAGTAACGTTGAAAAGATGGACGAGAACTGGCGCTGGTCGAGCTTCCCCGACGAACAGGGTCGTTATGGTTTCAAACGCCAGGTGTGTACATTACAGCAGACATCCATCGTTTACGGCGAAACAAGTGGCCGGCTGGAAGTCGCCTCCAATGGTATCGGAGCGACCTTGAGCTTTGTATTCATGCTCAAGGGTGCGGTTGATCTCATCGATACCAAGAATCGCAAAATACAGAATATTGCCGCGGGAAGCGCCACCAGCGTGTTTGACCGCCCGGGGGTTAAGGCGAAGCTGTACTCCGGCAGCTCCTGGGTGAGTTATCTGGTTCCGGTGCCGACATTGCGCGAGCACTTCGAACGCTTGATGCGCCGCCCGTATTTTCAGGAGCTGGCATTCTCGCCGCTGCATGATTTCCGCACAGGCAGCGCCTCCGCTCTCTATCAGACACTTTGCTACGTGAGTGAAGATATAGCGGCAGCCACAAATTCGGGCCGCGATGTGCTGGCCGGCGTGTATGAGCGGTTGCTGCTTGCCAAGCTGTTCATGACAAAGCCCGACAATGTCAACGCCTTGAGCAACCAGTCCTCCCGGAGAATTTCGCCGCGTTATCTGCAGAGCGCCGAAGCCTTCATGCGCGAAAACATTCACAATTCGATTACGCTGGATGAAATTGCCGCGGCAGCGGGCTGCAGTTCACGCGCGCTGCAACGGATGTTCAAGGAGTATCGCGACACCAGCCCCATGCATATTCTGTGCGAGTACCGATTATCGGCGGCCCATGACGCAATCGTCAGCGGCAGTGCGCGGAATGTCACCGACCTGGCCATGCACCTGCAGTTTTCAAATCCGGGGCGTTTCTCATCCCTGTATCGGAATGCCTATGGAATGAGCCCGTCGGCAATGATGCGATTTCATGAAAAGAGCGCGTAAGACATGCTGAAAAGGCAAGTTGGACTTTCACTGCCAAGCAACATGATGCCGCTCTCTCCCTTACACCGGCATTTTGACGTGAGACGGTCGGCAACGGCCGGTCTGGTTCTCGTCATGCTGTCTGCAGGCACCCTCTCCGGCTGCGCACTTCCCGGTTCCGGCCCTTCGACCAAGCAGATCATTGAACAGCGCAAGACCGAAACCCACACCAATTATGCCATGGTTGATGTCAACGACGCCGTGCTTTCCTATGCGGCAACACGGCCGCGCGAAAGCCTCATCAATCGCTTTGGCGCGGGGCCGCGGACAAGCGATCTTCGTATCGCCGTGGGTGACGTGGTGGGCGTCAATCTGTGGGAAGCGCCTCCCGGCAGCTTGTTTGGCAGCAATATCACCGCAGCAGGCTTTCAACAATCATCCGGCGGGTCAACGGTCATCCCCCCCCAAACGGTCTCGGGCGACCGCACGATTGCCGTTCCCTATGCCGGACGCATCGCCGTTGCCGGGCGGACGCCATCCGAAGTGGAGCGCCAGATTGCAGCGGCCCTCGAAGGCAAGGCGGTTCAACCCCAGGCTCTCGTCACCATTCAGCGCAGCACAGCCAACTCCGTCACCGTCACCGGTGAAGTTGCCTCCGGTGCGCGGATTTCATTGACCGGGGCGGGCGAGCGCATCCTCGATGCCATCGCTTCGGCGGGCGGCATCCGGGCCGCGGCAAGCGAGAGCATCATCCGGTTGACGCGCAACGGCGTGACCGCCCGCATTCCGTTCGACGTACTTATCGAAAACCCGGCCGAAAACATACGCCTGAAATCCGGGGACCTCATCACCGTCGTGCGCGAACCACGTACCATTCTCGTGCTGGGTGCGGCGGGGCGCAATGCGGAAATTCCGTTTGAAGCATCGCGGATTTCGATGGCCGATGCGCTGGCCAAGGCGGCAGGCCTCAATGACAATCGCGCGGATGCCAATGGCGTCTTCATCCTGCGGTATGAACTGGCTTCCGTTGCCAGACGTTTTCTTCCCGCCGGCAGCCCACTTCTCAACTCCGGGGAATATATCCCCGTGGTGTACCGCTTCAACATGAAGAACACGAGCACGATGCTGGCGATGCAAAGATTCGAAATGCAGCCGCGTGATGTCATCTACATCGCCAATGCATCCGGCGCCGAATGGCAGAAGGTCATGGCCATCTTCCAGGGCGTGGCATCCCCTGCCCTGTCTGCCACCTCGATTGGCATAAGTGCAGCGGCGGCAACGAAATGAAGCTGACAGGAGTGAGTGATATCTGATCCGTTGATGTGCGGGCACCGGCACAATCGAGACCATTACCGTCCTATTCCCCCTCGGGGAACAGCTGTCATGAGAGTAAACAATGTCATCCCAATCGTTGCTTCACCTGCATGAGATCGCCAGCCTCAAGCGGCCGGATTTGGAGCTGGCGGTTCAACGGCTCGCACGCAACGCCTATCTCGGCGACTACACGGCGGTTGCGCGCATTCTGGGCCGCTACAAATTCTATATCGACACCCGGGACCGCGGTTTTGGATCACACCTTCTCCTGGACGGGTACTGGGAAATCTGGTTGACGCAGTTTTGCGCGCGCAACGTGCGTGCCGGAATGGTCGCTGTCGATGTCGGGGCAAATTTCGGTTATTACTCGGTCCTGCTGGCGGAGCTTGTTGGCGCATCGGGACATCTGCTTGCGATCGAACCCAATCCCCATGCCATGGATTTTCTCAGGCGCAGCATCGATCTCAACGGATTCTTGCGCCGTACCCGCCTCGAACAAGTCGTCCTCAACGATACGAACGACAAGCTGGCCTCCCTCTACATCCCTCATAATGAGCCCAAGAACGCGTCGGTCGTCGAACCCGGCTTCGTCGCAGACGCTGTCTTGGGATCGCTCATCAATGTTCGCACGGCGACACTCGATCAGCTTTGTCAGTCCTGCGAGCGGGTGGACTTCATAAAAATCGATGCAGAAGGCGCAGAGGAACATATTTTTGATGCCATGCAAGAAACCATAGAGCGCCATAAGCCCATGATTGTTATGGAGTTTAACGTGCACCGGTATCCAAACAGCGTTGAATTCGCTCGCCGGTTGAAGGCGGTTTACGGCACGTTGCGGCACCTCGATTTCAAAGGACAGACGCATGTTGTGACACTTGAACAGCTCTCTGCAAACGACACTGGCGATGACTGGCTGCTTGTATTGTCTGCCCATGAACCGGCATGATTGCGCGATTTTGGGCTGATTTGCATGTCTGTGCTGCCCTGAAAGGAAGCCGATTTGGCAAGAACCATACTGTATGATGGTCTCAATCTCTCCATGCAAAAGGGCACAGGCGTGGCCACCTATACACGCGGTCTGATTCAAACCGCGCGCCAGCTCGACTACCAGACGGGCATTGTGCATTCGGTTCGCGGAAAGCTTCCCAAAGATCTGGCACTGAGGGAAGTTATCCTTTTCGACGACAATTCAAACAGAAAACTGGCGCCGGTTGCGTTGGCGAAGCGCTGGCTGCGCCGGCAGATTGGCGCCCCGCTGGGGGCGACCCCTACACCCATTCCGCTAACTGGCACGGTCATCGTCAAATCGCTGCAGGGAAACCTGATGGATTCAGAGTTTCTCTATGCGCACAATGATATCTTTGCGTTAGCCCGTCAGCACTTCAAGACTTTCGGGAAAAGCCTGCCGCTTTCGTTCGACAAGGCTCCTGATCTCCTTCACTGCACATACCCGCTGCCGCTCAAAGCGCGCAAAAGCCTGAACATCTGCACCATTCATGATTTGGTTCCATTGCGCCTGCCCTATCTGACCGAGGACAATAAGCGATACCACTACAAGCTGCTGCGCCATCTGACCAAATCGGCCGATCACATCGTCACCGTATCCGAGACCTCCAAGCAGGACATCATTCGCATTCTCGGGGTAGACGAGAAACGCATCACCAATACGTATCAGGCCGTGCACGTCCCTCTGGATTTACGTGAAAAGCCGGAGAGCGTAGCGGCCGATGAAATTGCCGGCATCTTCAATCTCGACTGGAAGAAATACTTTTTGTTCTTTGGCGCCTTTGAACCGAAGAAAAACCTGTCCAGACTGGTTGAGGCCTATCTGTCAGCCAAGGTGGATTTTCCCCTGATCATCGTCGGCGCGCCAGGCTGGAAAGGCGACCAGACACAGCTCCTCATCGACGACGAGCGATTTCGCTTCTACACACAAGTCGAAAACCGGGTTGTTCCTGGCCGCCGCATCCATCGCTTCGACTTCGTTTCCTATTCTCTTCTCATCAGTCTTGTGCGTGGTGCCCGCGCGGTGCTCTTCCCATCCCTCTACGAAGGCTTTGGTCTCCCGGTCCTTGAATCCATGCAGCTCGGTACACCGGTTCTGACATCGACCGAAGGATCCGTTCCAGAAATTGCCGGCGATGCTGCCCTGTTGATCGATCCCTATGATACCGATTCCCTGCGCAATGCGGTCAAGGCGCTTGCCCGCGATGACGATCTCTGCAACCATCTAGCCGATCTCGGACCGAAACAGGCTGAACTTTTCTCGCCTGAACGTTATCATCAGGCTGTCAGTTCGCTGTACGACAACGTCTTCAACGGCGGGAGGTAAACAGGCCAGATGACGCTTCAGATTGTTTTGGGGATACCAGGTCTGATGTCGACCTGGGGAATCCATGCCCTGAAAGTCATAGCTGACGAAGCATTCGATGATTACAGTTACGCGTCCGTGGAAACATTGGACGACATGCGCAATGCCTGGACAGGCCGGAGCAGCCAGAACGTCATTCTGTCTTCACTCTATCCCGATGCGGATTTGTGCGCGTTTCTATGCCGGTCCAAGACTCCCTACATGATCTTTAGCGAGAGCGCGCTGGACTCCATTACACACCTCATCCATCAGTTTGCGAAGGAGGATATAGCGCTGGTTCGCTCTCTTTCGGCCAGCATTGCCTGCATTTCGCAAATGCACCCGCATCCCTTTCTCGTCCATCTGGACCGCTCAAAAATCGGTGATGTGCGCATCCACCGCATCATCGCTCAAATGTGCCGGCAGCTTGGTGTCTCGCTGACACCCGCCGGCATGATCCGGTGCCTGGAACAATTGGGCATGGACAGCGCCGGTTCAGCCACGCAAACCGGGCACATTCCGACCCTTGAGGAGTCTGCCGCCAAGATCGGCCCGCCCTGTGAGGATCAGCCGGATAAGCTGGAAGGTCTGTTGACGATTGCACGGCACGCGATTGAACCATTTGATGGTAAAATACTTAAGGGACAGGTCTCCTCTCTCACCTGGCCACAGGAAAGCTTCCTGCTTGCCGACAAGGGAGGCGAGACGGCCATTGGCGCAATCGAACTTGTCGGAAAGGCCCGTTGCCTTGTCTATGGCCCCTATTTTCATCTTCCGGCCGGCCGATGGAACGCCAGATTTTTCCTGGATATCGATGAGAATATCTACGGACAGATTTTTACAATCGAAGTCTTCAGCGAAGACATACTGGGTAAAATCCGCATCCTGCCATCGGGAACAGGGTCGTTTGCAGCCGAAACGACCTTCCGGATAGAACGGCCAAAAGCGCCAATTGAAATCCGCCTCTTTACAGAAACAGGTTCCATCGAAGGCGCAATCGCGCACTGGCATGTCGAGTTGCGGCCAATTGATAACGAAATCATTGCTCCGGACGACAGCCAATTCGAGTCGGGCTCGGAACCCGATCGGGATGCGCCCGCAATGGAACAGGAATTCGTTAACCATCAGAACTGACGCGCTATTTGCCAATGCAATACAGAACACGACAAACATAGACATACAACGACTATATTTAGATAAATCAATGTAATTAAAGTATATATCGTAATTATAATCTATGGCAATCTTCACCTCGAAGTTGGTCTCTTGAAGGTGAAAGTTATGCAGAAATTTGGTCCTATCGGTCTATTCTTTGCAGCCGCAGTTTTATCGGGCAATGCTTATGCCGCCGATGCCGTCACTGATACAGCTCCTCCGGAAGCAGTGTTCACGGCACCGGCTTTTACCTGGACGGGTTTCTATGCCGGTGTGAACGCTGGCTATGCATTTTCTGGAAATGATCGCGTTGGATTCCGTGAGCGCGGAAACTTCCTCGGCAGCATCGGCACCCTGGAAGATAACGGCTTTCTCGGCGGCGCGCAGGTCGGCTACAACTATCAGATCAACAATTTCGTTCTCGGCCTGGAAGCGGATTTCCAGGGCGGCGACATCAGCGACAGTATTTCCGGTCCGCTAGGCAATCTGAACTTCAATGCCCATTCAAAGATTGACTGGTTCGGCACCGTTCGTCCGCGTCTTGGCTATGCATTTGACCGCACGATGATTTACGGAACGGGCGGCCTGGCCTACGGCAACGTGAAATACTCGATTTCCGACAATGCCGGCAACGCCGCCAGCGAGAGCAAGACACGGGCAGGCTGGGTCGCAGGTGCCGGTATCGAACATGCCTTTACAGACCACCTGACAGCCAAACTCGAATACCAGTACATCAATCTCGGCACGCACACGGTCGGGAATGATTTTATTTCGACAGACGCAACGTCTGACTTCCACAGCGTGCGCGTCGGTCTGAACTACAAGTTCTGATCCGCCCGCTCTGGGAATACAAGAAACGAACACTCAGCTCTTAACAGAGAGGGATTTGTCATGGCTCTCGTGAATATTAATCTTATTCAGAATTCCACTACGACCATCAATTCCGGCAACTTCAATTCAGGCGACACGATCAATTTGGGGCTGGTGTCCAACGCCACACTCATTGTCGACGGCGTGACTGCGAACATCACGTCGTTCGCTGGTGTTAGCGGCGTTACCAGTACAACCATTGATGTGATCAATGGCGCCAACTTGACCGTCACAGCACAGCTTTCTTCTGTTGGCGCAGGCTCGACGTTCAACTATCAAATTGGCGCAGGCAGCTCATTGACGATCAATGCTGCCGCCCTGAACGTCGATGTTCTGCAAACGACGATCGTTGACTTTGCCAATGCCAACGGATCAGGCCACTTCACCTATTCTCCCTCTACGTTGCTAAGCCTACCGCTCAGCTCCATACCAACAATCGTGAATGTGCAGGCGAACGACACGGTAACTGTTACAGGAGCAACCAGCGTCACACAGTCTGGAAATGTGGTGACATTCCATGGTGTCGGCTTGCTCGGCCTCTCCACGGTTTCGTACACAATTCCAGTCGGCGCCACATATTCCACCAACGCGCAAGGCAATACCATCACATTTATAACACCCTGCTTTGTTCGCGGCACAATGATTGCGACGCCAGATGGTGAAGTACCTGTTGAATTCCTGAAATTGGGCGACCTCGTACTCAGCCTCAATAATGGCGCAGTACCGGTGACCTGGCTTGGATCTCGAACCATTGATCCCAAAACCGTTGACAAGCCGCGCGATGAACTGCCTGTCCGTATCCGGGCCGGTGCTATCGCCGACAACGTTCCGCAGCGAGATCTACTGGTATCTCCCGACCACTGCATGTTTATCCAGGGCTCGCTCGTACCGGCGAAACTTCTGATCAATGGCACGACGATCACGCAGGAAATCACCCTCGCTCCGGTCGACTATTATCATGTCGAACTTGAGGAGCACGATGTGATCTGGGCAGAAGGCGCTCAAACCGAGACCTATCTCGATCTTGGCAACAAGAGCGCGTTCCTTGAGCCGGGTGTTCTGCAGTTCACCTCCCCCAAGGCAAAACAGGCAAAGGCCTGCTATCCATTGGCATATTGGGGGCCTGCGGTTGACCAAGCACGCGCGCTGCTGGCTGAACGTGAAATTGCCCTTGGTTACATCACAGACAAAGCAAAAGCGTCTTGATATCAATACAAAGTACAGATCGCAGAGACATATTTTGCTGCGATCTGTCATTTTAACCAAAACCAATAATAATCTTCTGACAACAAGTAATATAATCCATTTACAAACTCTATTTTTCAGTATGAAATAAATTTCAGATATGCCCTGGAGAGCAGTGAATGCGCAGTGAACTATTTGCTTCACCTTACTCGCTCGATGAAAATATAAACGATATGAGAGGTTTGCTTGGCAAGTTTGCGGGCAAGCGCATTTTTTTTGATGGCGTGTTCAAAGGCGACTACAGCCTGGCCATCGTCAACCGCTGCCTGGCACAAGCACTGATTGCAACCGGCGTTGAAGTCGCCTGCTATACGCACGAATCCGACTGGCAAACCGATACCCGTCTGGATGCCATGCCGGAGGTCAAGCGCCGGCTGCTCGCCCATTATCCGGCCGGCGAAACATTCGATATCCACCTGCGCAATACCTGGCCACCGGCGACCCATGACATGATTGGGCGGTTCAACGCCTATGTCAATTTCGCCTGGGAGGAACTGGAAGTTCCGCAATATCTCGTCTCGCGTTTCAACCGTGATCTCGACCTGCTGATGGTCACGTCCAACTTTGTCAAACAGGCCTTCATCCAATCCGGCTTGACCATTCCGGTCGAAGTTGTCGGCAACGGGACGGACCACATCCAGGCCCATGCGGGACTTGCCGCGGAATCGCCGTTGCCGCCCAATGGCAAGGCACGGATTCTGCACGTGTCATCCTGTTTCCCGCGCAAGGGCGTCGACGCGCTTATCGAGGCTTACGCCGGGACATTCAAACAGGATGAGCCCGTCGAGCTCGTCATCAAAACCTTTCCCAACCCGGACAATATCCTCAAATCCGTCATGGCCCGCTTCGACGAGCAGTTGAAACAGGCGCCACCCGTCATTCTGATCGAAGACTATTGCGATCCCGAGCAGCTGCTTGCGCTGTACCGGACCGCGTCGCTTGTCGTAGCGCCAAGCAGAGGCGAAGGATTCGGCCTGCCGCTGGCGGAGGCGATGCGGCTGGGCATCCCCGTCGTCACTACCGGCTATAGCGGCCAGGTGGATTTCTGCACCCCTTCCACCGCATGGCTGGTCGACTATCACATGGCGCCGTCGCTGGCCCATGTATCGGGTTCATTGAGTTTGTGGGCCGAGCCTTCAACCGTGCATCTCGGCGCCCAGATGCGCGCGGCGCTCAATAATGAGGAGGAGGCACGCATGCGCAGCAAAAATGCGCAAAGATTTCTGGATGAGCACACCGGATGGAACTCGGTGGCTGCCAGGGTTCTTGCGGCAATCGCCAAACCGGTGAAGCTGATCGTCTCCCCCAAGCGGCCATGGACCGTCGACCTCGTCTCATCATGGCAACAGCAATGTGGCCTTGCCACCTATTCCGGACACCTCTTTTCCACCCCCGCACTGTCCGGCCGCTTCTCGCATATTTATGCACGCCGCATTCTCGACGATGCCCTGCCGGATAGCGCAGCCGCCAAGACGGCTGAAACCGCCGATATCACGTCGCGGCCATGGGGTTATGATCTCGCCTCGCTCATGCGGTTTATCGCGGAAATCGAAGAGGCGAAGGGTGACGTCCTGTGGATGCAGCATCATCCCGGCCACTTCTCGACGCCGGACATGGAACTGCTGCTGAAAACCCTGCTGCAGACCGGTCACAAACTGCGCGTCATAACCATGCACAGCGTGAAGGAAACGCTTCGCGGCGGCAATCTCGACTGGACGAAGAGTTTCGACGTCGTGTTTGTTCATTCCGCCGAGGATGCGGGCCTTCTGGCCAAGGCGGGACACCCCAACGCCGTTGTTGTTCCCCACGGCGTGCGTGAGGCCGGCGACGGAGAGCTGCAACCGGATCCGTCTGCATTCACCGTCGGCTCGTTTGGCTTTTTGATGCCGCACAAGAACATCGATATCCTGGTGCAGGGATTTGCAAAAGCGCGTCTTTTCGAACCGCGATTGCGCCTCAAACTGCTCAATTGCATGGTTCCGAACGATGAATCCCGGGCATCCAGGGTGCTGATCGAGAATCTCCTGACCCACTTTGGCTTGCATGACGTTGCAACAGCCCGCTTTGATTTCATCGATGAGAATGAGCTGAGCGATGAGCTGGCTCAATGCAACCTGCTGGCCTTCCTCTACGGCGCTTCAACCGAGACGGCGACGGGCGCTGCCCGGATCGCCATGACGGCGGATCGCCCTCTCCTGTGCTCCCGTTCATCCGTGTTGCGGGACATGTGGCCCATCAGCCACGTCGTGCGCTCGGTGGATGTGGATTGCGTTGCCGAAGCCCTGGTCAGTCTCGCCCAGAACCCGGACCTTCTGGGTCTGCGCGATGCCGACCGCCGGCAGGCGACGGAATGGAATTCCTATCCGCGCGTGGCTGCGCGGCACGTTGTGATTATCGAACAGATGTTGGGACGCAAACATGACAATCGCCGAGCTGCATAAGATACCGCTGCAAGCCCTGCCCAAGGACGTATTTTCTTTGCCGGCGGACGCATTCGTCGACGCCTGGGCGGCTGCGTTCAACCTGGCAGAAACGGATTTGAGCGCCGATGAACGGCATGATCTGGCTCAGGCCATTCGCAATGGAACCAACAGGATGAAAGTCATCGACGCACTTCGGTCAGCTGCCCCCGAGACCACTGGGAAGATTGGCGACTTCTCGGCACAGGTCATACGCCGGCCCGCCGATCAGTTCGCCCTGATTGAAAGTTTTGCCCGTTTCGCACCCGACAGCGACGTGGCATTTCTGCGCTACAGCTTCTCCAAGATTCTCGGGCGCGAGCCGAGCGACAAGGAACGGCTTGCATTCGAGTTCGACCTTCGACGCGGCACGACGACACGCGAAGACGTCATCAAGATGATTGTGGGAATCGCCCGCCGCGACGGCCGGGTTTCACTTTGGGATACCCTTGCGGAAACCGGCGAGGCACAAGCGATGCAGGACGACAGCAGTGCCGCGCGAACCATGCCTGCGGGCCTTTCCTATGATCTGAATGGACAGGAAACCTTGATTTTCGTGCGCGAAGTTCCGGGATCCGGCTGGATGATCGGGCCTGATCTGTTGCGCCAGCCGGTCAACGTTGCCGACAATGGATGGAAGGTCAGCTCCGGCTGGCTGCTCGTCGGGCCAAAACGCGGCTTTCAAGCGGGACCATGGCGTATTCAGATCGATCTGGTTCAGGAATTGAACGCCAAGCTGGCCATACAGCTGGTTGCCAATTCCGGCCTGGATATTCTCCAGGAAGTCACCATAGCAGGATCGTTCACCGGCAACCTTTCAACCGAAATCCGCGCCGAACACCGCTTTGTTGAGCTGCGTGTAAAAGTTATCGACACCGGGAGCGAGACGTCCTGGGTGCGGCTGCGTGATATATCGATGGTTCGTGAGGTACAATCATGATCCGCCTGCCATTCTCCGGGCAAGCAGCCAGGCGCCAACCCAAACTGGCAGACAACGGCACGGCAGCCGAGATGCCGCAGACCGCCGTGGCGCAGGCTGACGCCGCCCGCAATCGGGGTGACTGGCAAAATGCAGCGACGTTCTACCGGCGCGCCGTTGCCGACAGCCCGGCACGCACGGATCTGCTTGTGCAACTCGGGCACGCCGAAAAGGAACTTGGAAACTACGACCGCGCAGAAACGGCTTACCGCAAATATCAGGGCCTGCATCCGCGCAATGTGGATATTCACGTTCAGCTCGGCCATCTCTTCAACCGCAAGGGCGACATGAAGGCTGCGTTCACCTGGTATGAAAAAGCCCTTCAGCTCGCCCCCGATGACAGGGAAATCGTCCGCCACGTCAATATTGCGCGCAATGGCTCCAGCCGCCCCGGTCTCGACCAGAGCCGCCGTGATGCCATGCGGCTCGTGGAGGAAAACAAATGGTCACAGGCCCGCGCCGCCCTGCGTGAACTGGTCGTCGGCAACGGCCAGATCGACATGATTGCCGTTTATGCCAATGTCACGAAGGAAGACGGAGACTTTGACGAGGCGCTGACGCTTTATGGCCAGTACCGCGACTATGCCAATTCCTTCAACCCCGACAGTCTGGAAGATGTGGAGATTCAGCTCGGGCATCTGCACAAGATTGCCGGCGATTACCGGACAGCCCTCGCGCACTACATCAAGGCCCGCAACCATCAGTTCAAACGTGCCGGTTACGTTGATCCATCATCGTCGCATGAGCACGAAATTCAAGCCTGCATCAGCGAGATATACACCTGCTTTTCGGCAGGCGCATGATTGGGCACTAAGCTCGAAACACCCTAGTTGCTGTGATCGCGGATTGCGGTGAGCAGCAGCCAGGCGAGCAGATAGCCGATAGACGTGACAAGCAGAACGATCGTGATGTTCCGTATTGCTGTCGGCAGTTCCGCCTTGTCAGGACGATTGGCAGGCACGACAACCTCCAGATAGAGCTGCTGGCGCCTGGCATCGGCTCTTGCGGTCTTGAGTGAATCAAGCGCGGAGAGAAGTGCCTTGTTGGAAAACTCCCGCTGCAGGATCAGCCCCTCATAATCCGCGATCCTGGGAGCGATGGAGCCGTCTGTTCCCGCAACTTTTTGCTGTTCGAGTTTCAGCTGTTCTTCCAAGGCGCTGATGCGGCTGGTGATGAACGGTATGGAGCTGGAATCCGGCGCCGTTTCCCGCGTCTCGGCAAGACTGGCGCGCGAGGCGGCCAGCTCGGCGCTCAGCCGGCTCATCAGTTCAACCAGGGATACGGAATTCTGCCCCGGATCGATCATCAATTCCTTGTTGCGGAACAGCGTGATCGCCTTCTGCGCATCGATCATGCGGCGCTCGGCATTTTCCACTTCCGTAGCGGCGAAGCGAATGGCATCACCGCGAGCCCGCTCGTTCATTTTCGAGAGCCGTTCGCTGCCCAGCTCAATCAGCTTCTGGTTCATCTCATACGCATCTTCCGGCCGGAATGCCGATGTCTTGAGAACGGTGATGCCGGTTGTGTCGTTGTGAATAACCTGCACGCGCTGCGAGAAATACCGGTAGAGTTCCTCGAACAGTCCCGTTTGCCAGGGCGCTGGAAAACGCGCGAGCACATCCGCTTCCGGACGATCGAAATAGGTGCGGATGGGCAGGTCATCGCTCATCCGCTGCAGGGCGTCGCGGGACCGTATGTACTCCTGCGCGGAAAATGTGTCGTCCTGCGATCGCGTGATCCCGCTGTTCTGCAGCAGATTGCCAAAACTCGACGATGAGGGCGGTGCTGAAACGCGCACGACAAAGGATGATTGTGAAACATAAATCGGCGCCGCGATGAGTGCGTAGTAGATGCTGACCAATAGAACGGGAAGCACAATGACGGCCAAGGGCAATCGAATTTGCCATAACTTGGCAAATATGCGCCGGTTTTTACTTCTTGATGCCGGAACGAAAGAACTGGGCGCCAGACTATTTATGATTTTAATCCTTTGCAGCAATGGAGCAAAATCTTACAGAACCCCATTTCATTCAAAATGAAACAAAATGAGTATATGTCTAAAACATATGACTTGTGAAGTATTTAGATCGACCTTGCGTCATCGGAAAGAACGTATATTGTTTATTTTGACGCTCAGTAGATATAATTTGAAGAAGACATTCGATGAAGGCTGTTTTGTCTCAACCCAACAAAAGATATCTATTTTTGACGGGGTTGCGCGCGCAGGCGCGTGTCTTGGGCGCACTGGTCATGCGCGAGATGATAACCCGTTATGGGCGTGAAAATATCGGCTTTCTCTGGCTGATACTTGAGCCCATGATTCTGACATGCGGCGTCATGATCGTGTGGACCCTGATGCGTCATGAAGCGCATGGCCTGACGGTAATCGCCTTTGTTTTGAGCGGATACATGCCCCTGACCCTGTGGCGGCACGTGTCGTCTTACATGGTCAGCTGCCTGCGTCAAAACCTGCCTTTGATGTATCACCGGCAGATCGGTCTCGCCGATGCGTTGATTGCCCGGGCCCTTCTGGAGATTGGCGGAACGACTTTCGCTCTGCTGGTTGTCTATTATGGTGCCTATCTGGCGGGGTTCATCGAACCATTTGCCGATCTTGGCCTCATTCTGGCCGGCTGGCTCTTCATGGCATGGTTCGCGTTTTCCGTCGGGCTTGTCTTGGCGGCACTGGCGGAAATGTTTGAAGTCATTGAAAAGCTCGTCGCACCTTTTCAGTATCTGATGCTGCCTATTTCAGGCATGTTCTTCATGGTCTCCTGGCTCCCCCACGATGCCCAGAAGCTCGCACTTTATGTGCCGACTGTGCATTGCTACGAGATGTTCCGGGCGGGCACTTTTGGCAATACAATCAAGCCCTTTTATGATGTCTCATACATTTTCACGGCGTGCCTGCTCACAAACGCGGTGGGCCTCTACCTCGTTGAACGCGTTAAGGCACATATCAAGTTTGAATGATGGCAAAGGCTTCCGTTTTGCCAGGTAATTTCAACAGCAACTGTGGAGGATCCCATGCGCGATACAAATGAAGATTGGGAAAAACTAGCGCAAGACAATGCCTATTGGGCGGTACTGACCGAAGACGAATTCAAATCGAAAAAACTGACGAAGAAACATCTGCAGACGTTTTTTGCCACGGGCCGCGCCGATATCGCGAATCTCAGGGCGAAGATCAAAAGCCTCATTCCGTCATTTTCGACGCCGGTGGAATCCGTCATCGATTTCGGCTGCGGCGTCGGGCGACTGCTCATTCCGCTGGCCGAGCAAGCCAAAAGCGCCATCGGCATCGATATCTCGGAGACCATGCGCTCGATCACCCTGCAGAACGTTGCCCGCCACGGCCTCGATAATGTCCGTTGCGTTGAAAGCGCTGAAACGCTCGTCAGGGAAGGCGTCAAAGTCGATTGGTTGAACAGCTACATCGTGTTGCAGCACATTGAGCCGCGCCGCGGCTATTTCATCATCAACGACCTGTTGCAATGCGTGAAAAGCGGCGGGGTTGCCTCACTGCACATCCCGCTGTTCAAGACCGCGAACCGGGCCGAATATTACAATGACCGGGTCATGTATTTTCGCAATGACTACTACAAGAACGAAACAGTCTTTGTTGACCGGGATAATTACAGTCACCCGGACATACAGATGTATGATTATGACGCGAATACGGTTTTGGCCCTGTTCCACAAGAACCAGATGACAAATGTCCACCTTCTTCACGATCATTCGACAACCGGTATCCATGCCTATTACTTCATTGCCAGGCGCGCTTGACGTGCCGTCCCGGCGCTTACAATGAAGCGTAGATACTGAAGGCGAACTTGACGTCGTCGAAGACCCGCCCTCGCCCGCTTTTAAGGACAAGCGCCGATTTGCACTGGTCCGAGATGATATCCAGGCTGTGGCCAACGATAATCATCGCGCGATCCCTGCGCTTGACGAACAGCTCATCAAATGACCGGCGCTGAAAGCGCTGGTCGCCGACGGCAATGACCTCATCGATGAGATAGCAGTCGAAATCGATCGCAAGGGACAGACCGAAGGACAGGCGCGCGCGCATCCCGGAAGAATAGGTTTTGATCGGCATTTGCAGGTATTTGCCGAGATCACTGAAGGTCTCGACACAATCGCGAATCTCGTCGAGTGGCCTGTTATAGATGCGCGCGAGAAACCGCATGCAGTCGAAGCCGGTCATCGACCCGCCAAAACCGCCGCTCAGGGCGATAGGCCAGGACAGCGACATGGAACGCACCACGCGGCCAGCCGTAGGCGGCTCTATACCTGCAATCAACCTGACCAGTGTGGATTTGCCCGCGCCATTGTGGCCGAGTATCGCGATCTTCTCACCGGGGCGCACTTCGAAGCTGATATCGTCGAGGACGCGCCGGGTTCCGCCATGGACCGGATATTCCTTGACCAGATTATAGACCCCGATGGTGCCGTCCTTCGACAATCCGCCGGGCGATGGGATATTGGCCGTGAATTGAGGCGGCACATCGCCAGGATTGGAGAATGTAAGGGTGTCCAAAGGGTTCATGTCTCGGCGTGCTCGTAAATTTGGTTGAACATGAAACGGACGATCCAGAATGCGGCAAAGCACATCACGAAGGTAAGCAGGATCGACCGCAGGCGCTTTGGATACAAGGCATAGTCCGGTCGATTCGGGTTGACGATCCGCTCCAGGTAAAGCTGCTGCCGTTGCGCTTCGATCTTGGCATTCTCAAGCGACGCCGATGATGATTCCAGCATGCGCATGCCGAGTTCGCGCTGCAGGAGCAGTTGTTCATACTGAGCGATCAACGGCGCCATGGACGCATCGCCGCCCACGACCCGGGCCCGCTCCATGCTGATCTGCGTCTCCATTGCATCGATGCTGCTGCGAAGCGACTGTATCTGCGGACTTTGCGGCGCCTGTTGGATAAGCGCCGTATACTGGGCCTTGTTCTTCGCCACCTCATCCGACAACTTCGCAATCATGTCGAGCATGGCCGCCGATTGCTTGCTGGGATCGATCATGGCCACCTTGTTGCGGAATTCCGTCAGCGACTTCTGCACCTGCGTCATCCGGCCCTCGCTGTCGGTAACCTCAAGCTTGGCATAGCGTATGGCATCCTGACGCGCCCGCTCATTGAGCTGATTGATCAAAGCCTCCGCGCCATCGAGCAGCGCCTCCGCCAGCTGTTGCGCGTCCTCCGGGCGGGAGGCGCGCACTTCAAGGGTGGTTATGCCGCCGCCGGAATCCGTATCGATCTTCATGATTTTGAGATAGTGCTGATAAAGCGCTTCTTCCGTCGCATCGCCCCAGATACGGGGGAACCGGCTAAGAAAATCGAGGCCGGGCCGGGACAATATCTCGCGCAGATTTGTTTTCTCTTCGAGCGTGGCAACGGCTGCGCGCGACTCAATATATTCCATCACCACGTAGCTATCGTCCTGAGCGCGAACGAAGCCCGTGCTCTGCAGAAATCCGCTCAGGAGACCCGCTGCATTCCTATTGGGACTGCGCACCACAAAGCGCGTTTCCGATACATATTGGGGTGAAGCAATGACACCGTAATAGACCGTGGCAAGCGTCGTCGGGAGTATCACCATCAGAACCAGCAATGCATGCCGGCGCAACAGTGCCACCAGGCGTATCGTCCAGTGGTCTTTGCGCGGCTGCTCGACCTCGGACTGACTGAGATCAACCAGCGTCAGGTAATCAAGGAATTCGTCGTTGGGACTGAGCCGCGTCATGCGAGGAGGCACCCGGCTGCCGAGAGTCCGGATTCAGAATCTTTGCCGGATAATGCCAAACCCATCGTCGCCTCCGCCAGCAGCCTCATGCCATCCATCACAAGACCAAGATATAGTGAAAATAAACATTCCGCAATTACAACTGCATGTAACTATTGGTATAATTAAAGTTATTAGAATACAAATGTACAACAGCAACCATCAAAAAACAAATACACACCTTATTGTCGTAAATATATCTGTTCTGGCGGAATTAGTATAGCGCCGCAAAAATCCCAATGAAATAACTATCTGAAATTGCGTTTGTTTTGGGTTCTGTTGGCGTAACGTCAATTGTGAACCGATTGCGAAGGGGCGTGACGACCTGTGAAGGAGAAATCCGGGCAATCTGGCACAATCGTTCCATTTCCGATCCGCGGACGTACAAGCCGTTGCATCTCCTCGCAAAAGCCCCTTATCCTGCTGCTTCAGGGTCCCGTCGGCCCCTTTTTCCGCACCCTTTCCGGCACATTTGAAGCGGAGGGCTTTGATGTCCTCAAGGTCAACTTCAACGGGGGGGACTGGCTGTTTTCGCACGGGCCGGGAACGCTGAACTTCTGCGGCTCCATGGATGCGTGGTCAGACTGGCTGGCGGCGTTCATCCGCAGCAGGCGGCCGGAGGCAATCGTCCTGTTCGGCGACAGCCGGCCCTACCACCGCCAAGCGATCATGGTTGCACTGCGCGCCGGCGTACCTGTCTCCTGTTTTGAAGAAGGCTATGTGCGCCCCAATTTCATCACCTGCGAATGGGATGGGAACAATGCGCTGTCACCTCTCCGCAGACCCCAGCCTGCGCGGTCCGCATCGTCCTCACTCCCGGTGGAGCCCGTCAGAGGCAACCTTTTCCGCGCCATGACGCTGTTTGCCGTCCGCTATTACCTGGCAAAGACGGCCGGCGCCGTTTTCTTTCGCGGCAATATCCATCATCGCAGCCGTGGCATTCTGTCGGAGACCATTCTCTGGACCCGGAATTTCTACCGGAAGATCCGTCATTATCCCGCAAACAACGAGCTGATGCTCAATCTGATCGAGAATCTGGAGAATCAGTATTTCGTCGTTGCCTTGCAGGTGCACGATGACCAGCAGCTCCTGCGGCATGGCCGCGGCTGGACCATGGAAAAGCTCATCACCGAAAGCATCCGCTCATTCCGGCGGTATGCCGCCCCGGCGCATCATCTGGTGATCAAAGTGCATCCGATGGACCGCGGCCACAAGAGCTACCGGCCATTTGCCATGGAACTGGCGCGGATCGCCGGCTGTGCCGAGCGCGTCCATATTGTCGACGATGGTTCCATCGGCCTGCTGATACGCCATTCCCTGGGCCTGGTGACGGTCAACAGCACCTCCGGGCTGCTGGCTTTGAACCATGGCAAACCCGTGCTTTCCCTCGGCGAAGCGATCTACAACAAGCGCGATCTGGTCTGGGGCCGGCACGGCGGCAACCTGGACGATACGGCCGGAATGGATGATTTCTGGACATATCCGGTTCCGCCGCGCCGCGACGCCGTCAAGGCATTCAATGCGCGCATGCATGAGGAAAGCCTCGTCAATGGCAGCTTCTACCTGCGCAATCTGATCGATGCCACAAGCAAGCGCGTCGTGCAGCGCATTCAGCGGGACCTGAAGGTGATCCCTGTCGATATCCCCTCGCCGTCCTCCGAACCGTTGGCGGAAAAGCCAACCGAAATCGCGGGACCCTCGCCACAACGCGAACCCTTCCCCCCGCTGTCGCCCGATATTCCGAACGGATCACCATGAATTTTGTGCGGTCGCTCCCCTTCCACGCAGCAGGACTGGCAAACGCCGGCGAGGCAGCAATTGCGGCGGCGAAACAGGCGAACTGGCTGCCGCCGCAGGGTGCCACGCTGCTGGCATTCCTGCCGACGCGCTTGCGGTTCCCGCTGATTGGACCGGCGCTCGGTGCCGCCTCGATAAAACCGGCGGAACTTGCCTGGAGCCGCGCCGATGGTGTTGTCGGCTGGGGCGAGAAGCCGCTCGCCCGCCTCGGTAGACGATTGGCAGCCATGCGCGGCATTCCCTATTGGTCGCTGGAAGACGGCTTTCTCCGGTCGGTGGGCCTCGGCAAGGCCGGAGCGCCTCCGGTTTCCATGGTGGCGGACGATCTCGGCATCTATTTCAATGCCGCGCAGCCATCGCGCCTGGAAGAATTGCTGCAGCGGGGTGCCGGCAAGCCGGATCTCGCCCGCGCCCGCATGCTGCGCGCCATGATCGTTGAACACCGGCTGACCAAGTACAATCATTTTCCTGACCAACAGATTGCCCTGCCCGCCACCCATGGCCGGCGGATCCTGCTCATTGATCAGGTGGCCGGCGATTATTCGGTGACGGGAGCGGGTGCCGATGAACATGCCTTCCGGCATATGGCCAATGAAGCCTGCGCCGTGCCCGGGGCAACGGTCCTGGTCAAAAGCCATCCGGACATTGCTGCCGGTTATTCCAGGGGATATCTCGGCCATCTCGCAGGAAGGCCGAACATCCGCTTTATCGATGAGGCCGTATCGCCGCATGCCTTGCTCGACGTCGTCGATGAAGTCTGGACAGTGTCCAGCCAGTTCGGCTTCGATGCGATATTGCGGTCCATCCCCGTCACGACATTTGGTGTTCCCTTTTACGCCGGCTGGGGTCTGACGCGGGACTGGGCCGAGGGAGCCGTTGCCGACGCGGCATTGCACCGCCGCAGGCGCCCGGTCAGTCTCGATGCCTTTGTCGCGGCAACATTGCTCCAGTATGCCCGCTATGTCGACCCGGTGACAAAGCAGCAAACCACAGCCGAAAAGGCCATCGACAGGTTGGTCGCCTGGCGGCACCGTGCGCTGCAACGGCGCGGCATCTATCTTTGTGCGGGGTTCTCGCGTCACAAGCGGCCCACGATCAGGCATCTGCTGCAGGGCCCCTGGTCAACCGTCAGTTTCTGCAGCGACAAGCCGACGAAAAAGCAGCTGGCACGGGCAGACTATCTCGTGCGCTGGGGCCAGAATGCCGAGATGCCGGGAAAGGGCGAGGCCCACGCCGCCACATTGCCTGTTCTGCATATCGAGGATGGCTTCATCCGTTCCGCCGGACTTGGCGCCAAGCTGACACCAGCTTCTTCGCTTTGTATCGACCGGGAGGCACTCTACTACGATGCCACCCGCGAAAGCGGCCTGGAGAGGCTGTTGCGCACGGCATCGTTCGATCCATTGCTGCTTGCACGGGCAGCCCGACTGCGCCAGCGGATCGTTCAATACGGGATCAGCAAATACAATCTCAACGCCACCGCGTCGCCGGACTATCGCACGCTCGCCGCCGGTCGCCGCATCATTACCGTGGCCGGACAGGTGCCGGACGACGCCTCCCTGCGGTTTGGCCTCACCGGCGGCCTCTCGAACCTCCAATTGCTGCAGATGGTGCGGGCACGCCGCCCGGACGCGTTCCTGGTGTACAAGGAACATCCCGATCTGCTGGCGGGAAAGCGGCAGGGCCTTTGCGATGCCGCCGCGCTTGACACGCTGGCCGACCTTGTCGCAGGCAATGTCGGGCTCGACGCCCTTCTGGACGCCAGCGACGAAGTGCATGTCGCCACGTCGCAGCTGGGCTTTGAAGCCTTGATCCGGCAACGGCCGGTCTGGTGCTACGGATTGCCGTTTTACGCGGGCTGGGGCCTGACCCATGACGCCGTCACGCCGCTGCGCCCGCGGCGCGCGCTCCCGCTCGATGCACTCATTGCAGGGGTCCTCATTCTCTATCCCAGCTATCTCTCCGGCGACACCGGTCTGCCCTGCGAGGTGGAAGACATTATCGATGAAATTCACGCGACACGACACAACAAGACTGGCCTTTTGCGCCGGTCGTTACGCCGGATTGGGTGGGCACGATGAATGCAATAGCCATGGACATCTCGCGCCTGATCGGGCGCTCGCATTATTCGACGCCGACTGGCATTGATCGTTTTGAACTGCAATACGCGCATTGGGCGAGAGCACGCAGCTCGCTTTTTGTCGAGATGGGCCGGAACAAGCCGATTGCGATCAATGAGGGGCGTGCGGCGGGATTGATAACCGACCTGAGCGCGCGCTGGTCCGGTACGGCATTGAGCCCAAAGCAGTCCGCCGAGCTGGAACAGATTTACGCGGCCATCGATGGCCGCATTTCCTGGTGTGATATCAGGCCTGCTCCAGCCGGATCGCAACCGGCGAAGGCGAAACAATGGGCGCTGGCGGCCAGAAAGACCTTGCGGACGTTGCTTCCGGCCGGACCGATGGTGCGCAACACCCCTTTCGTCCATGTATCCCACACCAATCTCGACAGGCCTGCCGCCTTTTCATGGCTCGACGGCAAACGCCGCAGCGGCGTTTTCTACGTCCATGACCTCATCCCCGTGACCCATCCGGAATTCGTCCGCAAGAACGAACCCCAGCGCCACCTGCAGCGGATGGAGACTGTTTTGCGGCATGCCGGTCTCGTCCTGTGCAATTCCCAGACAACAGCCCGCTCGCTGCGTTCGTTTGCCGACGAACGCGGGCGCGTCGCACCGCCCACGGCGATACTGCCGCCGGGCATCGAGAACAGCTTTCGCCAGGTGCGCCGTGCGGGCGTCTCCCGTACCCGAAATCCCTATTTCGTCATTGTCGGAACCATTGAACCGCGCAAGAACCACATCCTGCTTCTGCAATTATGGCGCTGGCTCGTCGACCGCGATGGCGACAGCGCGCCGCGCCTGGTGATAGCCGGCAAACGCGGCTGGGAAAACGCGCAGGTCTTTGCCACATTGGACCGATGCCCCCAGTTGCGCAATATGGTGATCGAAGTGTCGGATCTGGGGGATGCAGCTTTGGCCGATCTGATGTCCGGTGCCGCCGCCCTGCTCGCCCCGTCCTTCGTTGAGGGATATGGCATGCCGGTCGCCGAAGCCATGGCCACGGGCACACCCATCATCGCATCCGATATTCCCTCCCATAAGGAAATTGTCGGCGACCAGGCAACGCTGCTCGATCCCTGCGACGGCCTGGGCTGGCGGGCGGCGATTGAAGCGCATACCCGTGAATACCGCAGTCAATCGCGTCATGCATCGCAAGATTGGAGTGGACATTTTGAAGTATTGGATGAATTGTTGGCAAGTGCTGTTCAGACTGCGCGCTAGCAGGTTGAATTTCATTTCCGTAGCAGGTCAATCCGAATGAATGTGAAGGCGTCATGACGAGTTACAATGACATTATGAGTTGCTACAAATTTATCCTTGGACGTGAAGCAAATGCGGAAGAAATAAAACTAATTACCGATAATTTACTCGACATCTCGGATATAGCATTTGACGAGCACAGGCGGCGCTTCCTGTCATCCCCGGAATTCCACCACAGGCATGCGGATGTTGTTTTCGAGAACTTCGTGCGCGAAAGCGTGGAGATACTCTATGAAACAAAAAATAACTTCAAAATTTATTTGGATCTTCGCCAGTATTACATGACATTCGGCATTTTCAACGGCCAGCACAAGAAATTCGACCTCGAGATCATCAAGGCGATCACGCCGGATGACGGCCTATTCGTCGATGTGGGTGCCAATGTCGGATATTATTCATTGTCGCTGGCAAGCAAACCCGGCTTCCGCGGCAAAATCCTGGCGTTTGAACCATTGCCGCATTTGTGGAATCTGTTCAGCAAATCGATTGCTGAAAACAGGCTTGCAAAGACCATAACGCTGCACAAGCTGGCACTTGCCGACGCGCCCGGCATCATGCAACTGAATGATGCCGAATATACGATCAATGCCGGGGCGACGAGCCTTGTTCCCGGTTCCAGGGATACCGATTGCGCACGCAGCACGCGGGTTGAAACGCTCGATGCCATGGCAAAGAAACGCAAACCCGATTCCATCAAGGTTGATATTGAGGGCGCCGAAGGATTGTTCTTCGCCGGCGCCGCCGCCACGATAGCCGCTTCAAAGCCGGTGATCCTTGTCGAGATCAATCGTGAACTCCTTGCCAATCTGTCAAAATCGACACCCGGCAGGATTTTCGAGCAACTGGCCGATCATGGTTACGACATGTGGGAGGTTCGTCCCGGAGCACTCGCGCCCCTGCCGACCGCCCATGCTGCGAGTATGGCTTTTCCGGCCGAACACGTGGCGAACATCCTCGCCGTCCATCCCGATCGCAAGCCGGACATCGCGCGGCGGCTGCAGGCACTCGATCTGACGCTCTGACGGGCGGCCGAATACAAGCCGTTTCCCGCATCGGCATCTTGGGCTATAGCTGCGCGAGATGGAGGAATCGGCATGCAGATCATCAACAGAGTCATGGTGGGAGAATCCCTGGTCGGCGAAGGCAATGAGGTTGCCCATATCGACCTGTTGATCGGCCCGCGCGGCAGCGCGGTGGAAACCGCGTTCTGCAACGCCCTGACCAACAACAAAGATGGGTTCACCTCGGTGCTTGCCGTGATCGAGCCGAACCTGCCGTGCAAGCCCAATACAGTGATGTACAACAAGGTTACGATCCGCGGATCCGGTCAGGCCATGCAGCTGTTCGGGCCGGCGCAATCGGGCATTGCCAAGGCGGTGCGCGATTGCGTTGCGGAAGGCGTGATCCCGCTCGAGGAAGCCGACAATCTGTTTATCTGCGTCGGCGTTTTCATTCACTGGCAGGCGCGCGACGACAGGAGGATACACGACTACAACTACCAGGCGACAAAAGAAGCCATTCAGCGCGCCATAACGGGCCGTCCGACGGCTGCCGAGATACTCAGCCTGAAATCATAGCGCAAGCCTGATGCTCAATGATCGCGCCTGCGGTGCGATGCGGGCACGTTGGCAGGCAGGACCGGCGCGATCTGCGTCTCGCGTCTGCGCTCGATCTCGACACCCACGCCCCCCGGCCCCAGCTCCAGCTTTTCGGCTCGCACCACCACGCGGGTGACACGCGGATTCTCGAGGATGAAGGCGGCAATACGCTCGGCCAGTGTTTCCGACAGCTCGACATGACCACGGGCAACGATGGCGCGAATGCCATCCATGATCAGGTCGTAGGACACGATATGGCGCATGTCCTCAGGGTTGCGAGTGACACGCAGGACTTCCGCCGTCACGTCAAAACGCATCTTCTGGGCAATGCCGTGCTCGAAACTGTAAGCGCCGATATGAACAGGCAGGACGAAGTCACGCACGAAAATCTTGTCCGTACCAAGCCCCTCTTCGGCCGGATCGGGGAAATAGCCGCGCGCGGCCAGCAATTGATAGTCGACACCCGGCGCAAGACTGCCCTGCCGCTCCTGAGGAATGAGTTCGCGGATTCGCGACGCCGCCTCAACACTGATCGCGCCCGCATGTGCCGTGTCGAAAAGGGCTTCCCTGAAACCCAGAATATCGAGCTGGAAGCTAAGAAGCCGCGGAATATCCGGTGTTTCAAGCGCACCGGCAATGCCGACCAGAATCGAAAGCGCATGGCACGCGCGCACATAGGCATCGATTTGGGCAAGCGACACATGGTTTAAAAGCCGCGATCCGTTGCTGGTATCCAGCATGATCACCGCAAAGCCCCGAGACGACAGGCCGGATATATCAGGCAGATCGCGCGTCCGGTCCACATGAACGACCGCCATCCATCGTGTCGAACCGGGTAAATCGGGCAGCGAATGGAGCGGCGTGGACGCTTCGACCGGAATGCCAATGAAACCGAGCCCTGCACCGGCCAGTTCCTCGGCACGGGATGCAAGCGGCGCCTGTGGCAGCGTTGCACACAGCACGGCCTTGCCGCGCGCCGCCTTTGCATAGGGCTGCAGCGCTTCCAGATCAGATGCTGGTACGTCAATGATATCGGCACCGCACTGAAGGGCGATATCCGCTTCTTCAGGACTACGGACGGTGGCAAGCATCTTGGTCATGGGCAAAAACCTCCGGATGCACCATGAACTACATGTATCGGCGCATTGCTGCGCCGATCATGACGCCATGAAATGGCGTCATTGCGAAACAGGGCACTATTTCAGTGCCAGCTCAGGACAACCTTGCCCGAGCTTCCCGAGCGCATGGCATCGAAACCCGCCTGGAAATCATCGATCGGCAGGCGGTGGGTGATGATCTGGCTGAGATCAAGCCCCCCTTGCACGAAGGCAATCATCTTGTACCAGGTCTCGAACATTTCCCGGCCGTAAATGCCCTTCAGGTTGAGCATCTTGAAAATGACCTTGTTCCAGTCGATCTCGAAGCCCGTCGGCGCGATGCCGAGAATGGCAATCTTGCCGCCATTGTTCATCTTGTCGATCATGTCGCGGAAGGCCGGCGCGGCGCCGGACATTTCGAGGCCGACATCAAAACCTTCCGTCATGCCGATCTGGCGCATGACGTCGGTGAGGTTTTCCTTCGATGCATCGACCACGTGATCGATGCCCAGTTTCTTGGCAAGCGCAAGGCGGGACGGATTGATGTCGGTGATGACGACCTTGCGGGCGCCCGAACGCTTGGCAACCAGCGCACCCATGATGCCGATGGGCCCGGCGCCCGTGACCAGCACGTCCTCGCCCACCAGATCGAAACTCAGCGCGGTGTGAACCGCATTGCCGAATGGATCGAAAATCGCGGCGATCTCGTCGGAAATATCATCGGGAATCGGCACGACATTGTATTCCGGAATGCACACATATTCGCCGAACGAGCCGGGACGATGGACGCCGACACCCAGCGTGTTGCGGCAAAGATGCCCCCTGCCCGCCCGGCAGTTGCGGCAGGTGCCGCAGACAATATGCCCCTCGCCGGAAACCCGCTGCCCGACCTTATACTTTGTGACCGCCGAGCCGATGTCGGCAATCTCGCCGCAGAACTCATGCCCGACAACCATCGGCACCGGAATCGTCGCCTGCGCCCACTGATCCCAATTGTAGATATGAACGTCAGTGCCGCAGATCGCAGACTTCTTGACGCGGATCAGCACATCGTTGGGACCGGGCTCCGGCACGGGAACGTGTTCCATCCAGATGCCGGGTTCGGCCTTTGCCTTTACCAGTGCCTTCATCATGTTCGACATGGTGTGTTTCCTATTTGATGATGCCGAGATCACGCCCGACTTCGGCAAAGACGTCTATAGCGCGGGCGACATCTTCGGTGGTGTGGGCAGCAGACATTTGCGTACGGATGCGCGCCTGGCCTTTCGGCACGACCGGGAAGGCAAAACCGATGACATAGACGCCCTTTTCCAGCATGCGCGCCGCCATGTCCTGCGCCAGCGCTGCATCGCCCAGCATGACCGGGATGATCGGATGATCGGCGCCGGCAAGGGTAAAGCCGAGCTTGCTCATATCCCTGCGGAAATGCGCGGCGTTGGCGCTGAGGCGCGCCCGCAGCCCGGCACCCCCGTCGATCAGGTCAAAGACCTTCAGCGAGGCAGCGGCAATGACCGGCGCCAGCGTGTTGGAGAAGAGATAGGGCCGCGACCGCTGGCGCAGCCAATCGACCACCTCGGCCTTCCCGGAGGTATAACCGCCGGATGCACCGCCCAGCGCCTTGCCGAGCGTGCCGGTGATGATATCGACCCGGCCTTCGACGCCGCAATGTTCGGCCGAGCCGCGGCCATGCTTGCCGACAAAGCCGACCGCATGACTGTCATCGACCATGACCATGGCGCCATATTTTTCGGCGAGATCGCAGACGCCGCCGAGATTGGCGATAATGCCGTCCATGGAGAAGACGCCGTCGGTGGCGATCAGCTTGAACCGGCTGCCTTCGGCTTTCTTCAGTTCTTCTTCCAGCGCCGCCATGTCGTTGTTGGCATAGCGGAAGCGCTTCGCCTTCGACAGGCGCACGCCGTCAATGATCGAGGCATGGTTCAGCGCATCGGAAATGATCGCATCCTCTTCGCCCAGAAGGGTCTCGAACAGGCCGCCATTGGCGTCAAAGCAGCTGGAATAAAGGATCGTGTCTTCCAGTCCGAGGAAGCTGGAAATACGCGACTCAAGCTGCTTGTGCTCTTCCTGCGTGCCGCAGATGAAACGGACGGAAGCCATGCCATAGCCGTAACGGTCGAGCGCGGCTTTCCCGGCCTGCGCCAGTTCTTCATTGTCGGCAAGACCAAGATAGTTGTTGGCGCAGAAATTCAGGACCCTGGCACCGCCGGAAACCTCGATTTGCCCGGCCTGCTTGGAGGTAATGACCCGTTCGGACTTGTAAAGCCCGGACGCCTTCAAGCCTTTCAGCTCGCTCGTGAGGTGATCGATGAATTGCTGGGTCATGATCCGTGTGGTGTCCTGCTGTGTTCTTCCGGCGACGAGCCGTGGCGTTGGTGCAATCGGATGTTCGCAGCCAGTGTCATCTCACGATCGGATGAATGTCTCAAGCCCCAGATTGAACAGCGGCCGCACGGCACCGAGAATGGCGAACTCCTCGCTCGATTTGTCCGCGATCAGAACCGGCAGTTCCAGCGTGCCGATCAGCCCTTCCGCCCGAAAGGCCTGTTCGAACGCCTGCCAGACATCCGCATTGGCAATGAATGGTCCGGTCACGATAACCCGCTTGGGAAAAAGCAGGCGGCAGACATTGGCGAGGGATCGCGCCATCAGCTCGACCCCGGTGCGCATATCGTCCATGTCGAGCAGGGGCCGCCGGGCCATTTGCCCGGCCAGCACTTCCTCGTTCTCGGACAGGGACGGCCACCGTTCGAGCATCCGCGGCAGCAGCGCCCAGAGCGATGCCGCCGTTTCAAGACAGCCATGATTGCCGCAGCCGCAGGGGCGCTCTCCCAGCCGGTTGAAACGCCAATGGCCGATTTCACCGAACGGACCGCCCGCACGGATGAACGGATCGCCGTTCACGCTGTAGGCCAGGCCAATGCCCCAGCCCCAGTGCAGGAGCAAGGTATTGTCGGTGCCGTAAATGGGGTCCTGCAGCATGCGGGCACTGAGTTCGGCATCAAGATGACGGCAGACGAGAACCTCCGGGGTCACCGGCGCCAGCGCCGCCGCCAGGTCAAAATCACGAATCTTCGGCCAGCGCGAGGTGAGCAGCCAGGTGCGGCTTTCGACATCGACAACGCCGGACACCGACACGGACGTCCCGATATGCTGCATATCAGCCGGGCATTTGCCCGCTAGAAACGTGACCAGATCACGCATGGCGGCCGTCATCTGGTCGCGGTCGGCGTCGGCCCGCATATCGAGGCTGAGGCGTTCCAGCGTCCGGCCGCCGAAATCCACCAGCGTGCCGCGCAGCGAACGGCTCGACACGTGAATGACCGTTGCGGCGAAACGCTGCGTGTTGAGGCCGATCCGGATGGCGGGGCGGCCCCGCCCGCTTTTTTCGCCCGCCGTTTCCACCAGCAGGCCGCGCGCGATCAGGTCCCCCACCACCTTCGATGTCGTGGTCGAGGTCATGTCGAGCGCTTCGGCAATGCCGGGGCGGGAATGCTGACCACCGCCGGAGACAAGCGCCACGACCCGGGCGCAGTCACGCTGGTGGGCATCGTCATAATGTGTCTCGTCAACCGTCAGGATCATGCGGAAACGCCCTCATTCTTATTTTTGAACAATATTATTCTAAAATACCTTGCAGTGCCATGGACAGCTATGCTTACAATGGCGCCCACGGTGAAAAGCATATGCAAGAAGGTTGGTAAAGCCCATGGTCGATACGCGTATTTTATCTGACAAGCAGGCCCTCGGCGCGACCGGCGCCGCGCTTGGCGCAGCGGCGATCCGCCAGGCCATTGCGCTGAAGGGCAAGGCGTCGATCATTGTGGCAACCGGTGCCAGCCAGTTCGAACTTTTGCAAAATCTCGTCGCGGCGGAGGGCATCGACTGGTCGCGGGTCACGGCGTTCCATCTCGATGAATATGTCGGCATGGACATCACCCACCCCGCCAGCTTCCGCAAATATCTGCAGGAGCGGTTTATCGCACCGCTCGGCGGCGATGTAACGTTTCATCCGGTCAATGCCGAAACCAATGCGCGGGCCGAAGCGGCGCGCCTTGGCGCTGTGATCGCCGAACACGATATCGATGTCTGCTTTGCCGGCATCGGCGAGAACTGCCATCTGGCGTTCAACGATCCGCCCGCCGACTTCGAAACGGACGAGCCTTACATTGTGGTGACACTGGACGAGGCCTGCCGCAGGCAGCAGATGGGTGAAGGCTGGTTCCCGTCGCTGGATGCCGTGCCTGAGCAGGCCATTTCGATGAGCATCCGGCAAATCCTCAAAAGCCGCCTCATCATCCTTTCCGTGCCCGACGCGCGCAAGGCGCAGGCCGTCAAGGACGCACTGGAAGGTCCAGTCGACCCACGCCATCCCGCCTCGATCGTCCAGACCCATCCGCAGACAATCCTGCTGCTCGATCCGGACTCGGCATCCAAACTGTCATGATCACATCGGGCCTCGTCGATATCCAGGTCAACGGGTTTGCCGGCGTGGATTTCAACGCCGCAGACCTGACGCCGGACGCGCTTGATCACGCCTTGGAGGCCATGCTGGCAACGGGCGTCACCACATGCCTGCCGACGATCATCACCGCCCATCCCGATGAACTGGACGCACGCTTTGCCGCGCTCGACCGCTGCGTCAGCACGAGCCGTCTCGGCCCGCTGATGTGTCCGGGCTATCATCTGGAGGGGCCGTTCCTCAATCCGGCACAGGGCTTTTCCGGGTGCCATCCCGCGCAGGCCATGACATCGGCGGATCCCGCGCTGGTCACGCGCCTGCAGGACAGGATCAAACGGCCCATCCTGCTCGTGACCCTCGCGCCCGAAATATCCGGCGGCCTCGATTTCATCCGGGCCATGGCGGCGCGGGATATTCTGGTTGCAATCGGCCATTCGGCTGCGGATTTCGCCACGGTCGAAGCGGCGGCGCTGGCCGGTGCAAACCTGTCGACCCATCTCGGCAATGGCCTGCCGCAGATCATGCCCAAGCTCGACAATCCGCTCTTTGCCCAGCTTGGCGAAGACCGGCTTCTGGCGACCTTCATTGCCGACGGCATTCATCTGCCACCCAAGGCGTTGAAATCGCTGATGCGGGCCAAGGGCTTCGAACGTTGCGCCCTGGTGACCGACGCCGTCGCCGCAGCCGCCGTTCCCGCAGGCACCTATGATTTCGCCGGCATGCGCATCGAGCGCACCGCAGACGGCACGGTGCGCCTGCCCGGAACGACAGGGCTTGCCGGATCCTCCCTCTGTCTCGATGACGGGGTGCGCAACCTTGTCCGTTGGGGCATCGCGTCCTTCGAACAGGCGGTGGAAATGGCATCGACGCGGTTGCTGGTTGTACTGGCACCGGCCCTGCGTGCCCACAACATCGCCCTACCGCATGCGGAAATCGACTGGTCGGACAGCATGGCCATCCGCAGCGTCCGCATCGGCGACGAGATCAGAAATTACCACTGAAATATCCAAGAACAATAAAGGGGAATGCAAATGGGAAATGACCAGTTTCGAATAAACCGCCGGGTGTTGCTCGGCGGCATGACCGCATCGGCAATGGCAGGCGCGATGCCCGCCTGGGCCAAGGCGCCCGCCCTGCCCGCGGCACCGGTTGTCATCACCGTGATGGATGTGGGCGGTGCGCTGGCGCTGATCCAGCCTGCGTTCGAGGACTATGCCAAGACCTATCCGGAACGGGCATCGCGGATCATCTTCACCAAGGCGCCGGTGACGGAACTTGCCGGCAAGCTCAAGGCGCAGCAGAGCGCGGGCCGCGTCGATATCGATATCGTTCTGACCGGCAGCGATGGATTGGCGGCCGGGCTTGCCAATGAAACATGGCTGAAAATCCTGCCGGATTTCGCCGACACGTTTCCGGGGATCGAGGAAAACTACGAACCCGCCGCGCTCGCCCTGCACAAGGCGCAGGGCGACGGCTACGGCGTCGTCGTCAACTATTACCCCTCGGGCCCGCTGATCGAATATGATCCGGAACGGGTCAAGAAGGTCCCGGCCAGCGCGGAAGAACTTCTGGCCTATGCCAAGGAAAACCCCGGCCGCTTCATGTATGCCCGCCCGACCAATTCCGGTCCCGGGCGCACATTCATGATGGGGCTGCCCTATATTCTCGGGGACAAGGACCCGCAGGATCCGGTCAATGGCTGGGACAAGACCTGGGCCTATCTCGCCGATCTCGGCCAGTACATCGATTATTACCCCGCTGGAACCGGCGCGACGATGAAGGAATTCGGCGAGGGATCGCGCGACATCATCATCAGCACCACCGGCTGGGACATCAATCCGCGCGCGCTCGGCATCGTGCCCGAAACGGCGAAGATCGGCACCCTCAAGGGGTTCCACTGGGTTTCCGACGCCTTCTTCATGTGCATGCCCAAGGGCATCGCCGACGACAAGGCGGCCGTGGTCCTCGATCTGATGGCTTTCCTGCTCACCCCCAAGGCGCAGGCCTATTCCTATGATGAGGGCTATCTCTATCCGGGTCCGGCGGTGAAGAACGTGCCGCTGTCCATGGCACCGCAGCACAGCCAGGACGTGATCAAGCAGTTCGGCCGGGAGGAATATGCCGGGCTTATCGCCAACAACCCGATCGAGCTGCCGCTGAAGCCGGACAAGATGGTCCTCGCCTTCCGCAAATGGGACGAACTGGTCGGCTCCAAGAAATCGAAGTAAGGGCGCTACTGCACCTGAACCAGATGCCCCGCCGAGACTTCATTGTATTGCCGCACTGGCACAATGAAGTCCGGCGTGCGCACCGGGCTCTTGATCTCGTCATTGGAGACCGGCCGCTTGATGCCGCGCCGCGACGGATCGGGCACCGGCACGGCTGAAATGAGCTTGCGCGTATAGGGGTGTTGCGGATTCTCGAAGATGGCTGCGCGCGATCCGATCTCGACGATTTCACCGAGATACATCACCGCAATGCGATGGCTGACCCGTTCGACCACGGCGATATCGTGCGAGATGAAGAGATAGGCGAGGTTGAGGCTTGCCTGCAGATCGAGCAAAAGGTTGATGACCTGCGCCTTGATCGACACATCCAGCGCCGAGACGGATTCATCGGCGACGATCAGTTTCGGATCGAGGGCCAGCGCCCGGGCAATGCACACGCGCTGCCTTTGGCCGCCGGAAAATTCATGCGGATAGCGGCTTGCCATATCCGCCGTCAGCCCGACCCGCTCGAGGAGATCGGCGACACGTTCGCGGGCCTGCGTGCGCGTTCCCAGCCTGTGTTCGAGATAAGGCTCGCCAATCGCCGCGCCGACGGTAATGCGAGGATTGAGGCTGGCGAACGGGTCCTGAAAGATCATCTGCATGGTGCGGCGCATATCGCGCAGCCGCTTCGGCTCCATGGTCAGCACGTCTTCACCGTTGAGCAGCACCTCGCCGCTGAGCGGCTGCACCAGGCGCATGATCGAACGCCCGGTCGTCGACTTTCCGCATCCGGACTCACCGACGAGCGACAGCGTCTCGCCCGGCTGCAGGGTGAAAGACAGGTTTTCCACCGCATGCACGCGGCCTTCCAGCTGGCCGAACATCCCCGAATGGATATTGAAGCGCGTGGTGAGATTCTTCACCTCAAGCAATGGCCTGACATCCGCCTTGACAGTATCGGCGGCCTCGACAGGCACATCCGACGTGCCGGTTGCACGGTCCACCACCGGAAAGCGCAATGGACGTTTATGCCCCTTCATCGAGCCGAGAATGGGAACAGCCGAGAGAAGCGAACGGGTATAGGGATGCTGGGGACGGGCAAAAATATCCTCGGTTTTTCCGGTTTCCACCGCCTCGCCATTATACATGACGACGGTGCGGTCAGCGATTTCAGCGACCACGCCCATATCGTGGGTGATGAAGAGGACGGATGTGCCCTCCTCTTCCTGCAGCAGCTTGATCAGGTCGAGAATCTGGCCCTGGATCGTCACGTCAAGCGCCGTCGTCGGCTCATCCGCGATCAGCAGTTTCGGCTTGCTGGCCAGCGCCATGGCAATCATCACGCGCTGGCGCATGCCGCCGGAGAAGCGGTGCGGATATTCGTCGAAGCGCGATTGCGCGGCGGGAATGCGCACCTTTTCCAGAAGCCGGATCGTTTCGGCCTTGGCTTCCGCCCGCGACATGGCGGAATGGCAGAGCAGGGCTTCGCTGATCTGCTGGCCCACGGTGAACAGCGGATTGAGCGAGGTCATCGGCTCCTGAAAGATCATGGCGACGTCATTGCCGCGCACCGCCCGCATCTGGTTTTCAGGCAGCGCAAGAATGTCCTTGCCGCCCAGCATGATCCGGCCCTCGATGCGGCTCTTGTCCTTCTGCAACAGCCGCATGATGGACAGGGATGTCACGCTCTTGCCCGAACCGGATTCGCCGACGATGGCCACCGTCTCTCCCGGCGCCACGTCGAACGACACATTGCGCACGACGGGCCGCCACTTGCCGTCAGATTGAAAGGATGTCGTCAGATTGGAAACCGACAGGACCGGAGCAAGTGCATTGCTTCCCTTGTCAGAAGGAGAAGGCTGACGGTTTTCCATGCTTATAAATCCTTTCCGTTGGCTGAGGGCGACGCGCTGATCAATCGGGCCAGCGCATGAGACCGGCCATGCGGCGGGTGTAGCGGTTTTCAACCGGGGTCGAGATGATCGCGTTGGATGCGCGTGCCTTGCCGAGTTCTTCGGTCAGGCGGCTGGCAACAATGGCCTCTTCGCCGGGATGCAAATTGCACGGGTCCATATAGAAATAGCCGTGCTCAACCTCGTGGTCCCGGACGATCACCGGGCGCGAGCCCTGTGCCAGCGCATCGGCGAGATCCCAGGCGGAGATATGAGCGGCCTGCGGATCGATGGTGACGCGCAGGCGGTCGAGCGGATTGTGTGTCGGATCGGGTTCGATGACTGCCGTGACGCCCGGCTTGCCCGCAAGCGTCTGCTGCCAGAGGTTGAGATAACCGGTTTCCCGCTCACGGATACCCGCATGGTCACGCTTTTCCCAGGCTTCCAGCGCGGCGATGGTTCCGAGAATGCTCTCCTTGCCCACTTTCATGCCACGGCCAATGCCCATGTTCTGCAGGAAGGTGTTGCGGACGAAATCCTTGGCACCGGCAACAATACCGCCCGTCGGGCCGCCGAGAAACTTGTGCGACGAGTAGAGCGCGATATCCGCCCCCTGCTCCAGAAAGATCCTGAGGTCGTATTCGGAGGCCGCATCGACGATGACAGGCACGCCGCGGGCATGGCAGACTTCGGCAAATTTCTTCAGCGCAACCAGGCCGTATTGGACGGTGTGATGCGAGACAACGAACACGGCGGCAGCGGTGCGCTCGTTGATCGCCCCATCAAGATGATAGGGATAGCAGGATGTCGCCTGACCGACCAGAATGGCCTTGGCACCGGCGAGCCGGATACCCTGATCGACCGGCGCGCCATAGCTGACCACATGGCCCATCTGGATGATGACTTCGTCCTTCAAGCCCGTGGTATCGGGCAGGCGTTCGATGGCGGCAAGATCATTTCCCGTCATGGCCGCCGCCACCGCGAGGCTAATGCCGGCGGAGCAGGACGCCGTGACAAAACCGGCTTCGCCGCCTGTCAACCGGGCAATCACCGGGCTTGCCTTCTTCTGCAGGTCGTTGACCTCGACGAACTGCGGAAGGATGCTTGTCATGGCGGCGACCGCTTGCGGGACCACGATCGACGCCCCCAGCGAGGTCATCGTGCCGGACACGTTGATAACGGGTCGCAAGCCGAGCGTTTCGCGAATATCGTCGGGGTTGTGAGAGTCTGTCATGCTAATCTCCTCGAAATGTTGCCGCTTGCAACACATTCCATTTTCTAGGCATATATGCCATTATAATGTAATAAGCTGTTTGAACATCAATCGAGCCTGCCAGGAGCCTGAACGTGGACGCAAAGACATCAGACATGGGCGCTGCCCCCGGTCTTGAGACAACCGAACAACCGGAAGCGACGGGCCGCCGTTCCCGTGTCAGCGGCATCGACCGTGCCTTGCAGGTCCTGGATTACCTCTACGAAACCGGCAGTCCGGCCGGTGTCTACGGCATTGCCAAGGCCATCGGGGCGCCGCTGTCGACCGTCTACGTCATCATTGACGATCTGGTTGAGAAGAACCTCCTCTCCCGCAACAATGACGGCTCCGTCTGGCTGGGTGCACGGCTTTATCACTACGGCCTCGCCTATGCCCGCTCGCTGGATTTTCTCGACGTCGCCAACCACGAAATGCACAATCTCAGCCGCGTATCGGGTGAAACGGTGCAGGTGTGCGGCCGCGACGGCGATCACATGATGGTTCTGGCCATGGCCGATGGTCCGGGTCATTTCCATGTCACCTCGCGCGTCGGCACCCGCGTGCCGCTGAACTGGACCGCATCCGGCCGCCTGCTTGTCGGCCATCTGCCGGAAGCCGAACGGCTTGATCTGTTCAAGCGCTGCGCCAAATCCTCGCCCACCGGCCGTGCCGTCATCGAACCGGCAGCGCTGTCGAAAGCCGCTGCCGAGGCGCTGCAATCGCGCATTTCCATCCAGGCGGGCGAATCCGACTACGCCGTTGCCTGCGTTGCCTCGCCCGTATGCGACGACAAGGGCACCTGCGTTGCCACCATCTCCATCGTTCTGCCCGAGCAGAAGATTGCCGACGACCCCGAGCGCTATACGGCCGAGGTCAAGGCATCTGCCGAACGGATCGAAACGGTGATGGGCTGGCGCAGTCATTCCTAGTCCCTCAAGGCGATGATCGCCTCGATCTCCACGGTGATGTTGCCCGGCAGCGAGCCGAAGCCCACGGCCGAGCGGGCATGCTGTCCCGCGTCGCCGAACACGTCGATCAGCAGATCGGAGCATCCGTTGATCACAAGCGGATGATCGGCAAAGTCAGGCACGGCATTGACCATGCCGAGCAGCTTGACCACCTGCTTGACGCGGCCAAGATCCCCCAGGGCGGAATGCAGGACCGCCAGCAGGTTGATGCCGGTCAGCCGGGCATGGGCATAGGCGTCCTCGATGCTGACGGTCTCGCCCACCTTGCCCGTATGCATGAAGCCGTCATCCTCGCGCGGGCCCTGGCCCGACAGGTACAGCATGTTGCCTTCCTGGATGTGGGTGACGAAATTGGCAATCGGACGCGGTGCCGGCGGCAGCACGATGCCCAGCGCCTTCAGCCTGGTGTAAGGAGATGTGCCGGCGTCGACAGCCGGACTGGATGAAGGATTCACGCGAGCTCCTTAGCGGTATGAATGGGTATGGCGGTGATTGACCAGCTCAGGCTTCACCGGTTGATAGCGGCTCGCCGCGATGGTTTCGGTGCCCAGAACCACCATGCGCGGTTCGAACAGTTTGTGCAGCGTCGCCTCGTAGCCCAGGGAATCGATGACGCTGAGATCAGAATCGACCAGTTCAAAGATGGTGAACTCGGCCGGCTTGCCGGCGGAGAGGAGATTGTCGGTCGGCAGGCCGATGGCCGATGCCGGCGAAAGCGTCACGGCCTCGACAACCCTGTCGAACGGCATGCCGACGCTCAGGAGCTTCGACATCGTCGTTCCCAGGTCCCACACGGAATAGTTCAGGCTGTGCAGGTGGATGTCCGTCGAGATGGAGAACGGCAGCAGGCCGCGGCTGATGGCAACCTCCGCCACGCGGAACGAGAACGACGCGCCGCCATGACCAATATCGAGCCGGATGCCTTCTCCGGCGCAGCGCTCCGCCAGTTCGAACAGATCCTCGTCTTCAATGATGCTGGCGCCGACCTTGCCGTTGAAGCAATGGGTGATGATGTCGCCCGGTCCCAGAATCTCCAGCACTTCGTCGTAGAGCGCGGGCGGTTCGCCCACATGCACCATCATCGGCAGTTTCAGAATCTTTGCCACCTTCTTGCCGACCTTGACCGGCGTTACGCCCCAGGAGCCGGTGATGACGTGGCTGGCACGCACCTTCAGGCCGACAATGTGGTCGCGGTTCTCATTGACGCAGGCGACAGTGCGGTCGAGATCGATGGAGCGGATATCGCTGAGTTCGCTGACGCGGTTGCACGCGACAAGACCAATCGAGCCGAGATTGAGGAAAGCCTTGATGCGCTCCTTCGCCGGTTCGATGATGTATTCGCGCAGGCCGTGGAAATTGGCTTCACCGGCCGAGCCCGCATCGACGATGGTCGTCACGCCGCGCTCGACACCGCAGATTTGCGGGCGAACCGAGATATCGGTTCCGCCATGCCAGACATGGGCATGCAGGTCGGTCCAGCCGGGCGAGATCCAGGCACCCTTCAGGTCGACGCGCCTGATGTCGCCGGCGACGTTCAGGGAGGGGCCGAATTCGGCGATTTTTCCGTCTGCGCCGATCAGGATATCGATGCTGCCGGAAGGCGTGTTGGGGCCAAAGGCAACCGGTTTGACATTGGTCAGCAGCAAACGGCCATCGGTTGCGGAGGGGGCGGGCATGATCAGAGATCCTTTCTGAGGCGGGGGTCTAGGAGGTCGCGGAAGCCATCGCCGACCATTTGCAGCGAGAGAACGGAGAGGACGATGGCAATGCCGGGAAACAGGGTCATCCAGTCGGCCTGACCGACATATTGCCGGCCGGCGGCAATCATCGTGCCCCAGGTCGGCACCTCGGGGCTGACACCGAGACCGAGGAAGGACAGGCCCGCCTCCGCCAGCATGGCATGGGCAAACAGGAACGTTCCCTGGACGAGGATGGGCGAGAGCAGATTGCGCAGGATATGGCGCGTCAGGATATGCGGCGTCGAAATGCCGAGCGCATGGGCGGCTTCCACATAGGGCAATTCGCGGATGACCAGTGTCGAGGCCCGCACCACACGCGCCAGCCGCGGCGCATAGACGATGCTCAGCGCGATGATCACCGTCGTCAGCGATGGACCCAGCGCCGCAACCAGCGCAATGGCGAGCAGGATGTCAGGGAATGCCATCATCGCATCGATCAGCCGGGTGATCGGCGCATCGAGCTTGTGGAAAAAACCGGCGAGAATGCCGAGGGTCACGCCGATGAGCGAGGCGAGCACCACCACGGCAAAACCAACGAGCAGCGACAGCCGGGCGGAATAGATCGTGCGCGAGAACACGTCGCGTCCGAATTCATCGGTGCCGAAAATCCATTGGGCACTTGGCGGTTTCAGCCGGTTGACGATCGACAGCTTGTTCGGCGCATAGGGCGCAATGAGCGGCGCGAGAATGGCCAGCGTGATGAAGATTGCCAGGACGATCAGGCCGAACAGGACAGTCTTGCGGCGCAGGAGAACCCGCAGGAATTTGCTGCGCTCGCTGGCGGGAACGGGTGAAACGATATCGGTCATCAGTAGCGCACCCTTGGATCAACGACGAGGTAAAGCATGTCGATGGCGAAATTGATGAGGACGTAGAGCCCGGCGATGATGAGAAGCGCGCCCTGAATGACCGGGTAATCGCGGCGCAGCACAGCCGAGACGACCAGATTGCCGACGCCGGGCAGGCCGAACACCGTCTCCGTCACCACCGCGCCGGAAATGAGCACGGCAGCCGTCAGGCCGACGACGGTGATGATCGGGATCAGCGCATTCTTGAACGCGTGCTTGAGAACGACGCTGCGTTCGACAACGCCCTTGGCACGGGCGGTGCGGATATAGTCATCGCCCAGCACGTCCAGCATCGACGCGCGGGTAAACCGCATGATCAGCGCCGATGAAACGATTCCCAGGGCAAAAGCCGGCAGGACAAGGTGATACAGCCGCACGCCCAGCGTCGTGTCCGGTCCGCCGTAGCCCGAGACCGGGAAAATGCCGAAACGGACGGCAAAGACCTGCATCAGGATCAGGCCGAGCCAGAAGCTGGGAATGCTGGCGGCCAGCATGGCAAGCGCCGTTGCGGCCTGATCAAAGACCGATCCGCGCCGGTAGGCGGCATAGACCCCGATGGGGATCGCGATGACGCTGGCGATGAGGATCGAGAAAACCGTGAGGAAAAACGTCGGCTCGGCGCGCTGCGCCAATGCCGTCAGCACGGGCTGATCGAGAAAGATCGACCGCCCGAGATCGCCCTGCAGCAATTGGCCGATGAAATAGACGTACTGGACGAGGATGGAACGGTCGAGCCCGAGCGCTGTCCGCAGCTGCGCGATATCGGCGGCGGTTGCTTCCGGTCCGAGCATGACGGCCGCCGGATCGCCCGGCGTGACGCGCACGATGATGAACACGATGGTCACCACCAGGAACATCACGACAATCATGCCGACAAAGCGTTGGAAGATGTAACGAAGCATTGGGTCGGTTCTATCCTGCTACAGCGATGAGAATGGACTGCCGGCGGACGGCTTGCGCCGCCCGCCTTTGTTCACCTCGGATTACTGCTTGAGCGATACGTTCCAGAAATAGGGCCAGGGCGCCGGGGTAAGGTGCTCCAGCTTGGGCGATTTGGCCGACAGCGCATTGAAATCGCCGATCTTGATGATCGGTGCTTCCGCGTAGATCACCTTCTGCACCTCGGCCCACAATGCGATGCGCTTCTTCGGGTCCGTTTCGGCATTGAAGGCATCCACCGCCACCTTGCGGGCCGGCGTATCCCAATTGCCCGGCGCACTGGTCGACAGCGCACCGATCAAGGCAGGCTCCGGCAGGAACGGGCTGTGGCTGATATAGATATCCCAAAGCGTAGGGTCGGCCCGGCGCTGGGTCAGCGTTGCCCAGTCGACGACCTGCAGATCGACATTGATCCCGGCGGCCTTCAGATATTCCGCCGCGACCTGAGCCATCTTGTAGTGGAATTCATACTGGCGGCTGGTGAGAATGCGCACCGGCTTGCCGTCATAATTGGCCTTCTTCAGAAACGCCGCCGCCTTTTCAGGATCGCCGATATTATAGCCATCCTTGACGCCGGCATCGCTGGCCCAGCTATAGGATGCCGGATAGAACGATCCATTGAGCGCATAGAAATCCTTGCTGCCGAACGCGGCGGCCAGCATGTCTTCGACGTTGAGCGCAGCACGGATCGCCAGACGCATATCCTGGCTCTTGGTCAGGCCCTGTGCCGTGTTCAGCACGAAGACCGGCCAGCCGAACGGCTTCAGCAGCACCGGCTCGGTGACCTTCTGGCCCTTCAGGCGGTCATAGGCCTCGACCGGCAGACTGTCGGCATAGTCGAACTGGCCGGAAATCGCGCCTTCGACCCGGGTATTGGCATCGGGGACGGGAACAAAGCGGATTTCGTCGAGATATTGATGACGGGCGCCGCCATAGCCATTCTCGCGCCCTTCCGGAGACTTGTAGCCATCAAAGCGCACGAGCTGGATATACTGGTCCGCCTTGCGTTCCTTCAGCTTGTAGGGGCCCGTTCCGACCGGCTCGGTCATCGGGTTCTGCTGCTTTTCGCTTGGGAGGATGATCGCTGCGGCATTGTTGAACGCCAGCAGCGACAGCAGCGGTGCATGCGGGGCATTGAGCGTGATGCGGACCGTCGAGGCATCAACCGCATCAATGGATGTGATGAGAGGCGCAACCTGCTTGCCGCGCGAGGCGATCTGGGTCCAGCGCTTCAGCGACGCAACGACATCGGCCGAATCCATGTCGGTGCCGTCGTGGAATTTGACGCCGGTGCGCAGCTTGATCGTGTAGATTTTACCATCGGCCGAAATCTCCGGCAGGCTTGCCGCCAGCAATGGTGTCGGGTTCCAGTTTTCATCGAAGGTGTAGAGCGTCTCGAAAATGTGCTGCGAAACAATGCCGACCAGATCGGCCGTCGATGCCATGGCATCGAGTGTCGGCGGCTCGCCGATGGTCGCGACATTGATGACGCCGCCCTTGGTCTGGGCAAAGGCCGCAGGGCTGAGGGCAACCAGCGCCGAACCCAACAGGAGTGCGAGTTTCAGTGATTTCATGACAGTCCCCTTTGTTATTCTATTATTATGTTATATAATGTTTTATAGTAGAATAAGACCAAATGTATAGGGCGCTGTCAAACAAAAAAGAAAAGGCAGCGCGAGGGGCGCTGCCTTGATCGTGCAACCGGCCGGTTATCCGTTCAGATAATGCCGCCGCTGCCGCCCGTGCTGGCCGGCCGGATTTTTCCAACCTTTTGCCGGTAGCCGCTGGCCCGGTACGCTGCAATCGGATCGATGGCGCCCCCGGCCCGGCGGCGGGCTTCGGCGAGTATCGGCTCGACGTCCGTCCGGTAGGCGCGCTTCAACACATCCGACGCCATCAGCGCATCGTTGCCGTCCTGATAGCCATCGAGCGCCGCCCGGTCGACCAGCAGCGCCTGCGCATAGGCGCGGCGGATTTCATTGGCACTCGAGATCAGGCTTTCAATCGGGTCGGTCACATTGTGCGACTGATCGATCATATGCGCGGGGTGGAAATTCTCCGCGCCGCGCTCCTCCGCATCGACCAGCTCGTTGAAAACCAGAAACAGCCGGTAGGGATCGATGGAACCGGCATCGAGATCGTCATCGCCATATTTCGAATCGTTGAAGTGGAAGCCGCCCAGTTTTTTGAACTGGATCAGCCGCGACACGATCATCTCGATGTTGGTGTTCGGCGCGTGATGGCCAAGATCAACCAGGCAGAAGGCTTTCGGCCCCAGTGTCTGGGCGATCAGATAGTTGCTGCCCCAGTCCTGCACGACGGTCGAATAAAACGCCGGTTCGAACATCTTGTGTTCGGAGAAAATGCGCCAGTCGTCCGGCAGCGCCTTGTAGACCTGCGCCATGGCGTCGAGATAGCGCTCGAACGACCGGGCAAAATGGCTCTGGCCGGGAAAATTCGATCCATCGCCGATCCACACCGTCAGGGCCTTCGAGCCGATGGCATCGCCGATTTCGATGCACTCAATATTGTGCGCGATGGCCTGCTTGCGCGTCGCCGCATCCACATGGCTGAGCGAGCCGTATTTGTAGGAATGCGCCTGATCCGGCGCATCGGAAAAGGTGTTGGAATTCATCGCGTCGAAGCCGAGACCGAGCGCATCCGCATGGGCTTTCAGCTGCTGCGGATCGGCCTTATCCCACGGGATGTGCAGCGAGACATTGGGTGTCGCACGGCTCAGCTGATGGATGACCGCACAGTCATCGAGCTTGTCGAAAATGCCGCGCGGCTCGCCCTGCCCCGGAAACCGGGCAAAGCGTGTGCCGCCGGTACCGACGCCCCACGAGGGAACGGCAACGAAGAAATCGGCCACCTTGGCGGTGATCGCCTCGATATCGATGTTGCGGCGGGCAAGATGCGCGCCCAGCGCCTCGAAATCGCTGCTGTGCGCCGCAGCGCGCCTGTCGTTCTCGGATGCGATGAGATCGCCGGAAATATGCTGTTCAGCCATGTTGTCCTCCCAGGACTGTCTTTATCGCGTGAAGCTCTGCACGTTGCCAGCGTCGACATTGATGATGTTGCCCGTCGATTTGGCGGACGCATCGGAGGCCAGGAAATAGATGGCCTCGGCGATATCTTCCGGCAGCACGTTGAGCTTGAGCAGCGACCGCTTGCGGTAATGCTCTTCCAGCTCATCCACCTGCAGGTTGGACGAGGCGGCACGCTGTTCGCGCCATTCGCCGTTCCAGATTTTCGAGCCGCGCAGCACCGCATCGGGATTGACGGTGTTGACGCGGATGCCGGCTTCCGCTCCCTCCAGCGCGAGACAGCGGGCGAGATGGATTTCCGCCGCCTTGGCAGCGCAATAGGCGCTGGCATTGGGCGAGGCGGCAAGCCCGTTCTTCGATGCGACGAAGACCACGTTGCCGCCGATCTTCTGGCGCCGGAACAGGCGGAACGCTTCGCGCGATACGAGGAAATAGCCGGTCGCCAGAATGTCCATGTTGCGGTTCCACATGGCAAGCTCGGTCACCTCTATCGGCGCGGACGAGGCGATGCCGGCGTTGGAAACCAGAATATCGATGCCGCCGAACTCGATCGACGCTTCGGCGAAACTCGCAATCACCGCCGCTTCGTCCGTCACGTTGAGCTGCACGCCGCGCACCGCGTCCGCACTGTAGCGCGCGGCAAAATCCTCATGCGCGGCCTTCAGGGCCTCCGCATCGATATCAGCCAGCACCACGCAGGCGCCCTGCCCGAGCAGCCGTTCCGCCGTGGCGCGGCCGATGCCACCGGCACCGCCGGTGACAAAAGCCACGCGGCCCGCCAGCGATTTCGGCTTCGGCATGCGCTGCAGCTTGGCTTCTTCAAGCAACCAGTATTCAATATCGAAGGCCTCCTGTTCGGGCAGACCCTGATAGTCCGAGACAGACGACGCGCCGCGCATCACATTGATGGCGTTGACGTAGAATTCCCCGGCAATGCGCGCTGTTGCCTTGTCCTTGGCAAAGGACAGCATGCCGACGCCAGGAATGAGGAAGATGACCGGGTTGGGATCGCGCATGGCAGGCGAATTGGCATGCTTGCAGGCGGTGTAATAGCGGGCATAGTCGGTGCGGTAGGCTTCCAGCGCCGCATCAAGTGCTTCGACAGCGGCTTCGGGATTGGCCGGATCGACATCCAGCACCAGCGGGCGAATTTTGGTGCGCAGGAAATGATCGGGGCAGCTTGTTCCCAGCGCCGCGAGCGGACGCAGGTTGCGGGCGTTGACGAATTCCAGCACCGCGGGCTGATCGTCGAAATGGCCGAGCTTACGCTCGGCTACGCCGATCTTGCCGCGGATTTCCGGCATGAGCCGCGCGGCAATGGCGCGGCGCGCCGATGCGTCGAGGCTCGCTGTTATCTCCCCGCCGAATGCGGGCTTTCCCGCCGTCTTGGCGTCGAACCAGACAATCGCCCTGTTGATGATATCGAGCGTCAGCTCATAGCATTCTTTGGCGTCATCGGCCCAGGTGAACAGACCATGGCTTTCCAGCACGACGCCCTTTGAACTCGGATGCGCCGCCGCGTATGCACCGAGATCAAGGCCAAGCTGAAAGCCGGGGCGGCGCCAGGGCAGCCAGCCGATTTCATCACCAAACACCTCTTTCGTCAGCGCGCGCGAGTTCTTCGACGCAGCAATGGCGATGATCGCATCGGGATGCATGTGATCCACATGCCTGAACGGCACGAAACCGTGCAGGGGCGTATCGATCGATGCGGCACGGCTGTTGAGATTGAAGGTGCAATGGGGCAGGAAACCCACCATGCGGTCTTCGTCCGCAACACCCGTGTAGATGGACTTCAGCGATTCCAGCTTTTCCATATAGAGCGTGGCGAAACCGTCGAGCTTGATCGTGCCGACATCGCCGCCCGAGCCCTTCACCCACAGCACCTCCACCGGCTCGCCGGTAAGCGGATCGGTTTGCGTCACTTTGGCCGAGGTGTTGCCGCCGCCATAATTGGTGATGCGCTTGTCGGCGCCCAGAAGATTGGAGCGGTAGAGCAGCTTGCCGGGCTCATCCAGCGTGGCGGCCTTTTGATCATCCCAACGATTATCCAGAAGTTGGACCTTGTTCGCCATGCTTGCCTCCCGAAGACGATCTGATGGCCTGACAACACGCCGCAGCCATGTGAATTTTCTCTAGCTATGAAGCAGGGAGCGATTTGCTGTCAATCATAAATGATCAAATTCAATCATAAAATTGCAGTTGTGCAGTGCAATATGAATAATTTTGACTGAAGTTGATTGACATGATCGTTGTATTTGCGCAATGTTTGCGGTGTGGAGGGAAAAATGCACGAACGTGAGCGCCAACGAATTATCCTGAGTGCCGTTCAGGAAAAGCCGTTCATCACCATTCAGGACATTGCCGAACTGACGGAAGCGTCGGAAGCAACGATCCGTCGTGACATCGCCTCCATGCATGTCCAGGGCAAGCTGCGCCGGGTGCGCGGCGGCGCGGAAGCCATTCACCCGCCACAGCAGACCGCGCTGGCCGGCCGGCCATTCCGCGTCTCGGAAGCCGAGAACATCGACAAGAAGCGGGCGATCGCCCGTGAAGCCGTGGGCCTGTGCAGCGAGGGCGACGCCATCATTCTCAACGGCGGCACCACGACATTCCAGATGGTGCATTATCTCGCCACGCGCCGCCTGCAGATCATGACCAATTCCTTCGCCATTGCCGAACATCTGGTGAAGAACTCGAAGAGCACCGTCATCATACCGGGCGGCATGATCTATCGCGAGCAGAGCATGATCCTCTCGCCGTTCGACAATGATGTGACCCGCAATTTCTACGGCAAGCGCATGTTCATGGGCGCCGTCGGGGTCGGTCCGTTCGGCGCCATGGAATCGGACCCGCTGATCATTCAGGGCGAACAGAAGCTGATCAATCAGGCGGATGAACTGGTGCTGCTGGTGGATTCCAGCAAGTTCGAGCGCCGGTCGAGCCTGATCCTGTGCCCGTTGCAGCGGGTTGCAACAATCATCACCGATGACGGCATTGCGGATGCCGACCGGAAGATGGTGGAGGATGCCGGGGTCGAGCTCATCGTCGCAAAGGTGGGGGCTCAGGACAAATCAAGGGATTCCGCTTCGATCGCATAAAAACCAGGCGCCGAAGCGGCGTATTTCAATCTAGGGAGGATGAAATGAAACTGTTGAAGACACTCGCGCTGGGATCGGCCTTGGCCCTTGCCATGCTCGCATCGCATGCACAGGCGGAAACGATCAAGATCGGCCTCGTCGCCAAATCACTCGGCAATGGCTTCTTCGAAGCGGCCAACAAGGGTGCGCAGGAAGCCGCCAAGGAGTTGGGCGGCGTCGAAGTCATCTATACCGGACCGACATCGACGACGGCCGAAGGCCAGATCGAGGTCATCAATGCGCTGATCGCCCAGAACGTCAATGCCATCGCCATTTCCGCCAACGATCCCGACGCTGTCGTCCCGGCTCTGAAGAAGGCCATGGCGCGCGGTATCAAGGTGATCTCGTGGGATTCCGCCGTCGCCAAGGACGGCCGCATTGTCCACCTCAACCCGTCATCGAACGAGCTGATCGGCAAGATGTGCCTGCAGCTTGCCGCCGCCCACCTGCCCGATGGCAAAGGCGACTTCGCCATCCTCTCGGCCACGACCACGTCGACAAACCAGAACACCTGGATTGCCGAGATGAAAAAGCAGCTGCCGAATTTTCCCGGCCTCAATCTCGTGACGACAGTTTATGGCGATGACCTCGCCGACAAGAGCTACCGCGAAGCGCAGGGCCTCCTGACCTCGCAGCCGAATGTGAAGGTCATTGTCGCGCCAACCACGGTGGGCGTATTGGCGGCATCGCAGGCGGTATCGGATGCCAAGAAGATTGGCACGGTCTACGTGACCGGCCTCGGCCTGCCCTCGGAAATGGCCGGCGCCATCAAATCAGGCGCCACCAAGGAATTCGCCATCTGGAATCCGATCGATCTCGGCTACTCCGCCACGCAGATCGCCTATCACCTCGTCAAGGGCGATACCGATGGCAAACCCGGCAGCGACATCAGCGCGGGCCGCATGGGCAAGATCAAGATCGGCGACAATGGCGAGGCTGCCATGGCTGATCCCTTCGTCTATGACGCGAAGAACATCGATCAGTTCTCCAAGATTTTCTGATCCGGCAATCGCGCCGCAAAGCCCGGCAGGCCTTCTGCCGGGCATTTTTTAACCCTCCGGTATTGCCCATGATGACCGCAGCCCTTGCTGAACCACCCGCCATAACCCCCATTCTGGAAATGCGGGCCATCTCCAAGACCTTTCCGGGCGTGAAAGCCCTTGACGACGTCAACATCGCCCTGTTTCCCGGCGAGGTGACGGCGCTCATCGGCGAGAATGGGGCGGGCAAATCCACGCTTGTCAAGATTCTGACCGGCATCTACCCGTCCGACGGCGGCGATATCCATATCGACGGCAGGCCCGTCACCTTCGGCAACGCGCAGGCTGCCATCGATCACGGCGTGACCGCCATCCATCAGGAAACGGTGCTGTTTGACGAACTCTCGGTCGCGGAAAACATTTTCATCGGCCATGCGCCAAAGACATCGCTGGGTCTGGTCAACTGGAAGGGCGTCAACGCCAGGGCGCTCGCCCTTCTTCATTCGCTCGAAAGCAACATCGATCCGCGCACACGGCTGAAGGACCTGTCCATCGCCCAGCGCCATCTTGTTGCCATTGCCCGCGCGCTGTCGGTCGACGCGCGCATCGTCATCATGGACGAGCCGACGGCCGCCCTGTCGCGCAAGGAGGTGGATGACCTGTTCCAGATCGTCAAGCGGCTGAAAGCGCAGGGAAAGGCCATTCTCTTCATCAGCCACAAGTTCGACGAGGTCTATGAGATCGCCGACAATTACGCCGTGTTCCGCGACGGCAAGGCCGTGGGCAGCGGGGCTCTCGCCGATATCAGCCAGAACGACATTGTCCGTCTCATGGTCGGCCGTTCCATCGAGCACGCCTTCCCGAAAGTCGATATCCCGCTCGGCGAGACGGTGCTCAAAGTCGAAAGCTACAGCCACCCCACCGAATTCCGCGACATTTCCTTTGAACTCAGGAAGGGTGAAATCCTTGGCATCTACGGGCTGGTCGGCGCGGGCCGCTCGGAAATCTGCCAGTCCCTGTTCGGTGTGACCCGCCCGTCCGGCGGCAGGCTGGAACTGGATGGCAGGGAGATCCAGATCCGCTCGCCCGGCGATGCGATCCATGCGGGCATCGTCTATGTGCCGGAGGAGCGCGGCCGCCATGGCGCCGTGCTGCAATTGCCGATCTACCAGAACATTTCATTGCCCTCGCTCGGCCGGACATCCCGCTCGGGTTTCCTGCGTGCTGCCGAAGAACTGGCGCTGGCACGCACATATGCCGAACGCTTCGATCTCAGGGCTGCAGCGCTCTCGGTACCGGTCGGCACGCTTTCCGGCGGCAATCAGCAGAAGGTCGTCATCGGCAAGTGGCTCGCCACGCAACCGAAAATCCTCATTCTCGATGAACCGACCAAAGGCATCGACATCGGCTCGAAGGCAGCGGTCCACGCCTTCATCAGCGAGCTTGCCGGCGAAGGCCTGAGCATCATCATGGTGTCGTCGGAACTGCCGGAAATCCTGGGCATGTCGGATCGCGTGCTGGTGATGCGCGAAGGCCTGTCCGCCGGTCTCTTCGAGCGGGCAGGCATGAGTGCCGAGACGCTGGTTCGCGCCGCAACGGGCAACGCGTGAGGATCGGGATGATCAAGCAACTGTTCAAATTTCGCGAAATGCTGCTGGTGGTGATCATCGCCGTGCTGCTCGGTGTTTTCTCCTCCCGCTCGCCGGGCTTTGCCAGCCCGTCGAACCTGTCGAATATTTTCAACGACACGTCGATCCTGATCATTCTGGCCCTCGGGCAGATGACCGTCATCCTGACGAAATCCATCGACCTGTCCGTCGCGGCCAATGTTGCCTTTACCGGCATGGCCGTTGCCATGCTCAACGCCGCGCATCCCGGCCTGCCGCTGGCACTAATCGTTCTCATCGCGCTTGGCATCGGCGCGATCCTCGGGGCCATCAACGGCCTGTTCGTGTGGAAGCTCGGCATTCCCTCGATTGTCGTCACGCTTGGTACGCTCACCATCTATCGCGGCATGGCCTTCGTGCTCTCCGGCGGCGGCTGGGTCAACGCCCACCAGATGACCGAGCCATTCCTGCAAACGCCGCGCCAGCTTTTCCTCGGCCTGCCGGTGCTCGGCTGGACCGCCATCGTCATCGTCGCCATCATCTATATCGTCATGTCGCGCACCTTCCTCGGCCGGGCGATCTACGCCTCCGGCGGCAACCCGACGGCGGCGGTCTATGCGGGCATTGATGTCGGGCGCACCCGCTTCTTCGCTTTCGTCCTGTCCGGCACGCTTGCCGGGCTCTGCGGCTATCTGTGGGTATCGCGCTATGCGGTGGCCTATGTGGACATTGCCGCGGGCTTCGAGCTCGACAGCGTTGCCGCCTGCGTCATCGGCGGCATCTCCACCCTCGGCGGCATCGGCTCGGTCGCCGGGGCGGTGCTTGGGTCGCTCTTTCTCGGCGTCATCAAAAATGCCCTGCCGGTCATCAATATTTCGCCGTTCTCACAAATGGCAATTTCGGGCGGCGTGATCATCGCCGCCGTGATCTTCAACGCGCGGCAGGAACGGCGGCGCGGCCGCATCATCCTGCGTGACCGCGGGGCATCGGAAACAATCGAGGGCATCGCATGAGCGCGGTCAGTGAAAAACGTCATATCCCGGACCGGCTCGGCACCTCCGCAACGCGGTTGTTTGCCAGCTGGGAAGCGCTGCTGCTGCTTGTCGCGATCCTGATCTTCATCGCCAACTCCTTCGCATCTCCCTACTTCCTCAATGCCTGGAACCTGTCGGACGCCACGTTCAACTTCACCGAGAAGGCGATGGTGGCCTTTGCCATGGCGCTGCTGATCATTGCCGGTGAAATCGACCTGTCCGTCGCGGCGATCATTGCGCTTGCCTCGACGGCCATGGGCGCCGCTGCGCAGATGGGCGTGGGCACGCCGGGCCTTGTTGCCATAGGCCTCGGGGTCGGCATCGGCTGCGGCGTGATCAACGGCATTCTCGTGGCCGGGCTGCGCCTGCCATCGATCGTCGTGACCATCGGCACGATGAGCCTGTTTCGCGGCATCGCCTATATCGTGCTTGGCGACAAGGCCTATGGCGGCTATCCCGCTTCCTTCGCCTATTTCGGCCAGGGCTATGCCTTCTGGGTCATTTCGTTTGAATTCGCCCTGTTCGCCGTCCTCGCCATTCTCTTTGCCATTCTCCTGCATGCGACCAATTTCGGCCGGCGTGTCTATGCCATTGGCAACAACGAGTTTGCCGCGCGGTTCTCCGGCATCCGCGTCGAGCGCATCAAGTTCACGCTGTTCCTGTTGACCGGGCTGATGTCCGGCATCGCCGCGGTGTGCCTCACCTCGCGTCTCGGCTCGACACGGCCGTCGATCGCGCAAGGCTGGGAACTCGAAATCGTCACCATGGTGGTTCTCGGCGGCATCTCCATCCTCGGCGGCTCGGGAACCATCGGCGGCGTGGTCATCGCCGCCTTTGTCATGGGGCTGGTGACGTTCGGCCTCGGGCTTCTCAATGTGCCCGGTATCGTCATGTCGATCTTCATCGGCCTGCTCCTGATCATCACCATCACCCTGCCGATCATCATCCGCCGCTTCAGGCACAGGAAACACGCATGAGCACCCAGGAAACCCATGCATTCAAGATGACGCTCCTTCCGGGCATGGAAGAGGAATACCGGCGGCGGCACGATGCCATCTGGCCGGAACTGGCCGCGCTCCTGCGCGATGCCGGTGTCAGGAATTATTCGATCCACCTTGATCGCGACACCCGCACCCTGTTCGGTGTCCTGACCCGCCCGAAAAAACATGGGATGGCTGATCTTCCCGATCATCCCGTCATGAAGAAATGGTGGGCGCACATGGCCGACATCATGGTGACGAACCCCGACAATTCGCCGGTGCAGTCCGATCTGGTCTGCCTGTTTCATCTGGCCTGAACCGGCATGAGCAAACCGCGCCATATCGCTGTCATCGACGTTGGCAAGACCAATGCCAAGGTCGTTGTCGTGGATGCGGCGAGCGGCGTGGAACTTGCCGCGCGCAGCACGCCCAACCGCGTGCTCACCGGCGGCCCCTACCCGCATTACGACGTCGATGCCCTCTGGGCCTTTTTTCTGGCCTCGCTGGCGGAACTCGCCGCAACACCCGGCTTCGATGCGATATCCGTCACCGCCCATGGGGCAGCGGCAGCCCTCATCGGCGATGACGGCCTGGCCATGCCCGTCATCGACTATGAACACAGTTATCCCGATGCGGTACGCCGCGCCTATGCGGAGCTGCGGCCGGATTTTGCCGAAACCGCCTCGCCCTATCTGGCGGGCGGACTGAATGTTGGTGCGCAAATCCACTATCAGAAGACGCAGTTTCCCCAACGGTTCGGGGATGTCAGAACCATCCTGACCTATGCGCAATACTGGGTGTGGCGGCTGACCGGCATTGCGGTCAATGAAGTGACGTCGCTCGGATGCCATACGGATCTGTGGAATCCGCGGGAAGGTGATTATTCCAGCCTTGTCGACACGCTCGACCTGCGCCCGCTCCTGCCGCCGATCCGTAGGGCATTCGATCACATCGGCGATGTGCTGGCCCCTCTTCAACATCAGCTGGGCATTAAAAATCCTGTGCCGGTCTTTTGCGGCATCCACGATTCCAATGCATCGCTGCTGCCGCATCTGATGACGCGCAGCTCGCCGTTTTCCGTTGTCTCGACCGGCACATGGGTGGTGCTGTTTGCCGTGGGCGGGCGGCTGGACAGGCTCGATCAGCAGCGCGATACGCTTGCCAATGTCGACGCCTATAGCAAGGCGGTGCCCTCCGCCCGGTTCATGGGCGGGCGGGAGTTTGACCTTTTGACCGGTGGCAATGCCGTCGCGCCCGATTCCGTAACGCTCGACCGGATCATCCGCGATCGCATCATGCTGCTGCCCAGTCTTGTCAGGGGAACAGGGCCCTTTCCGCACCGGGAGGCGATGTGGCCGAACGGTGAGGCCCGGACACCGGCCGAACGCACCGCCGCAGCGTCGCTCTATGCCGCTTTGATGACCCATGTCAGCCTGGGGTTGATCGGGGCGGAGGGCACTACGATTGTCGAAGGTCCCTTCGCCCGCAATGCGGTGTATCTGTCTGCCCTGCGCAACCTGACACGGCGCGGGGTGGCAGCCCTGCCCGGTTCAACCGGCACCAGTCTTGGCGCGGCCCTTCTGGCGGGCGCGACAATCCCCGTTCAGGCAGAAGCCGGAAACGGGCAGCCGCTCGATGCCGCATTCGACACCTATGCGGCGATATGGCGGGACCACCTCGCATGAAAAAGGCGGGCTAAAAAGCCCGCCTTTCCCTTTCAGTCGTTACCGGCGGTCAGCCGGCATAGGCAAGCGCCTCGTCTTCGCTGACGCCGCCATGCAGCGCGCGGTCAAGCTGACCCTTGTCGAGTTCGCCTTCCCAGCGGGCGACAACGATGGTTGCGACCGCATTGCCGACGAGGTTGGTCAGGGCGCGGCATTCCGACATGAAGCGGTCGATGCCGAGGATCAGCGCCATGCCGGCGACCGGAACGGCGGGAACCACGGACAGCGTTGCCGCCAGCGTGATGAAGCCGGCACCGGTGATACCCGCAGCGCCCTTGGAGCTGAGCATGGCCACGAGCAGCAGCAGAACCTGGTCCATCAGGGTCAGCGGCGTGTTGGTTGCCTGGGCAATGAACAGCGCGGCCAAAGTCATGTAGATATTGGTGCCGTCCAGATTGAAGGAATAACCGGTCGGGATGACGAGGCCGACGACGGACTTCTTGCAGCCCGCCTTTTCCATTTTTGCCATCAGCGTCGGCAGCGCGGCTTCCGACGAGCTGGTGCCGAGAACGAGCAGCAGTTCTTCCTTGATGTAACGGATCAGGGCGAAAATCGAGAAGCCGTTATAACGGGCGACTGCACCGAGGATGATCACCACGAAAAGGATCGACGTCAGGTAGAAGGTTCCGATGAGGAACAGCAGGTTGGCAACCGATGAAATGCCGTACTTGCCGATGGTGAACGCCATGGCGCCGAAGGCACCGATGGGAGCAGCCTTCATCAGAATGGCGACCAGCTTGAACACCGGTGCGGACAGCACATGCAGGAAGTTGGTGACCGGCGCGGCGCGCTCGCCGACCATGGCCAGCGAGACACCGAACAGAACCGAGAAGAACAGCACCTGAAGAATGTCGCCGGAGGCAAAGGCACCGACGATGGTCGTTGGAATGATGTTCTGCAGGAAGCCGATGACGCTCTGTTCATGCGCCTGCTGCGTGTAGGTGGCGACCGAGGCCGGATCGAGCGTTGCCGGATTGATGTTCATGCCGGCACCGGGCTGCACGACATTCGCAACGATGAGGCCGACGATCAGCGCAAGGGTCGAGAAGGTGAGGAAGTAGATCATCGCCTTGCCGGCGACGCGGCCGACTTTCTGCAGATCGCTCATGCCGGCGATGCCGGTCGTCACGGTCAGGAAAATGACCGGAGCAATGATCATTTTCACCAGCTTGATGAAGGCATCGCCGAGCGGCTTCATGCTGGTGCCGACATCGGGATAATAATGGCCAAGCGCAATGCCGATGGTGATGGCAACGATGACCTGGAAATACAGATGGGTGTAGATAGGTTTCTTGACGCGCGGCTGCGGTGCTGCGCTGATGGTCACAGGACTCATGTCTTCCTCCATGGTGCGAGCCGCGTCTGGCAGAAACCCTGTCAGCCTCCCGGGCCCTCTTGTTCTCGAGAACAACCAGTTCGTTCTCTCAAAAGGCATAAGCAAGCACCGTGCCAGTCTCGACCTATTTATTAACTTATTGATTTTATTATATATTATCTTCACCCATCGACGGCATCCCCCGAATATGTGCGGAATTTCGCACAAACTGATTGCCAATCGTGCGGATATATGCACAAATTATTCATGGACCGACCCACGCCACACGATGCCGATATGCTGCCCCGCACCGGGAGATTCAGCGCGTTTGGCAAAATCATCTACGGGGCTCTGGCTGTCTTCATTATCCTTGGCGCCCTGCTGGCCGCCAATGATTACGGCCGCAACCGCGCCTATCTCGCTCTGGAAACCCGGGCAAGAAGCGCGGCGGAGCTCAATGCCGTCCTGCTGCGGACCGTGTTGGAGAAGCAACGCTCCCTGCCCTTCGTTCTCTCGCAGGACCGTGACCTCATCAGCGCCCTGTCATCCCGCAGCGAGAGCATGCTGCATCTTGTCGACCGCAAGCTGGAAAGCCTGATCGACGGCACGCATGCGTCCGTCATCTATCTCCTCGATGCGAAGGGCACTGCCCTGTCGGCCAGCAACTGGCAGGAACCGACAAGCTTCGTCGGCGTCGACTACAGTTTCCGCCCCTATTATCTGCGTGCGCTTGCCAATGGCAGTGCCGAGCACTACGCGCTTGGCACCATCAGCAAACGGCCGGGCCTGTATATTTCGCGACGTATCGACGGTCCGTCCGGCCTGCTCGGCGTGATTGTGGTCAAGGTCGAGTTCGATGAGCTGGAGGCCGACTGGCGCCGGAGCAGCGACCCGTCCTATGTCATCGACCCCCGCGGTATCGTGCTCGTCACCAGCTTTCCCGAGTGGCGCTTCATGGTGCAGGCACCAATCCCAGCCGAACAGCTCGGCCCGATCAGAGAAAGCCTGCAGTTCGGCAGCGCGCCGCTCGCACCCTTGAGCGTCGCGCCCGCCCTGACAACCGCGACGCCGGACAGGGTGACGGCCCAGATGCCGGGTTCCAGCCAGGACGCCGAATATGTCCGGGTCCGCGTTCCCGTGCCGACCACCAGCTGGACGCTGCAGCTGCTGACCCCGGCCGGCGCGGCGGTGAGCGAAGCCATCCGTGCCGCGCAGCTCGCGGCGCTGGCGGTCATTGCGCCTGTCCTCGGCTTTACGGCTTTTTTCCTGCATCGCCGCGGCCTGGCGCTGCAGCGCCTGCAGGAGCAGGAACTGGCGCGCCTCGAGCTGGAGCGCCGCGTAACGGAACGCACCGAAGCGCTGAGCACCGCCCATGCGGAACTGGTGATGCAGGCCGAGGAACGGCAGAAAACCGAAAACAAGCTGCAAACGGTGCAGCAGGAACTGGTGCAGGCCAACCGCCTTGCCATTCTCGGGCAGGTGACGGCGGGCGTCGCGCATGAGATCAACCAGCCCGTGGCGGCCATCCGCGCCTATGCGGACAATGCCGGAACGTTTCTGTCGCGCAATCAGGTCGAACCGGCCAGGGAAAACCTGTCAGCCATCGCGGGCCTCACCGAACGCATCGGCAGCATCACCGATGAACTGCGCACCTTCTCGCGCAAGGGCACCGGCGATGCTGGTCCGGCAGATGTCGGCGACGTCATCGAAGGCGCGCTGCTGCTGCTCGGCAGCCGTTTCCGCCAGACCGTCGGCAAGATCACAACCGAGACGCCGCCAACCGGCCTGAAGGTGCATGGCAATCGCATCCGGCTCGAACAGGTGCTGATCAATCTGATGCAGAACGCGCTGGAGGCAACCGAGGGCGGGCCGTCCAGCCGGATCAGTGTCGGCTATGCCGTCGGCGATGACGAGGTGCAACTGAGCGTGGCCGATAACGGCCCCGGCATTCCCGAGGATATCATGCAGGCGCTGTTTACCCCCTTCAACACCTCCAAGGACCGCGGGCTCGGGCTTGGCCTGGTCATCTGCCACGACATCGTCGCCGAGTATGGCGGACGCATCGAAGTGGACAGCAGCAGTGCCGGAACCCGATTTACCGTTCATCTCAAAAGGGTTGCCTGATCATGGGATTCCAGCCGCAAATCGCCTTTGTCGACGATGATGACGACCTGCGCAACGCCAACAGGCAGACGCTGGAGCTTGCCGGGTTCAGCGTGATTCCGTTTGCCGATGCCATGAGTGCCCTGCGCTTCCTGACGCCGGAATTCGCGGGCGTTGTCGTCAGCGATGTCCGCATGCCGCATGTGGATGGGCTGGAATTTTTCCGGCGCCTGCGCGTGATGGACGCGGACCTGCCCGTCATCCTGATCACCGGTCACGGCGATATAGAAATGGCCGTCGAGGCCATGCAGGAAGGCGCCTATGATTTCATCGCCAAACCCTATCCGGCCGAGCGCCTGGTCCAGAGCATCCGCCGCGCCGCAGACAAGCGCCAGCTTGTCATGGAAAACCGCCAGCTGCGGCAATTCATGGAAGCCTCCGATGAAACGGTGCCGCTGATCGGCCAGACACCCGTCATGCAGAATCTGCGCAAGACGCTGCGTCATGTGGCCAATGCCGATGTGGATGTGCTGATCGCCGGCGAGACTGGCAGCGGCAAGGACGTGGCCGCCGGTCTCCTGCATGAATGGAGCCGCCGCAGGCAGGGCAATTTCGTTGCGCTCAATTGCGGCGCCCTGCCGGAATCGGTGATCGAGAGCGAGCTGTTCGGCCACGAGGCCGGAGCCTTCACCGGCGCGCAGAACAAACGCATCGGGCGGATCGAACATGCCAGCGGCGGCACCTTGTTCCTCGACGAGATCGAAAGCATGCCCTTGGCCACCCAGGTCAAACTGCTGCGCGTTCTGGAGATGCGGGAAATCACGCCGCTTGGCACCAATGAACACAGGCCCGTGGATCTGCGCGTCGTCGCCGCGGCGAAGGTGGATCTCGGCAGCCCCGAACAGCGGGCGAATTTCCGCGAGGACCTGTTCTACCGTCTCAACGTCGTCACCGTCTCGATACCGCCCTTGCGCGAGCGCAAGGAGGATATTCCGCTGCTGTTCACGCATTTCCTGCACCGGGCGGCCATCCGCTTCAAGACGGAACCGCAGGACATAAACGCGGCGATGCGCGCGCGGCTCATGGACCATGACTGGCCCGGCAATGTGCGCGAACTCGCGCATTTCGCCGAGCGGGTGGCGCTGGGCCTGGATGAGATGGCCAGCGAACAGAGCGCGCCGCAGACCAGCACGCTCACTTTGCCCGAGGCGATGGAGCGCCATGAGGCAAGGCTCATCCGCGAGGCCCTGACGGGCAACAATGGCGATGTGAGGACGACAATCGAGGCCCTCGGCATTCCGCGCAAGACATTCTATGACAAGCTGCAGCGCCACGGCATCGACCGGGCCGATTATGTCAAAGGAAAGTCACCCCCGGACCAGATCTAGCGGATGCCTGCCTGGTGCGCTCCGTCACCGAGAGACGCTCGACCAGCGGGCATTCGAGCTTGGTGATGGGATAGCGCGTGCCACTGCCCGCGGCATAGCTGTCGAGCTGCTCGATGGCCCAGCGGCCCATGGCCCGGTGCGGCAGAACGGATGTGGTCAATTGCGGGTGCAGGTGCCGTGAGATTTCCTCATCGTCATAGCCGATGACCGAAATATCCTCCGGGATGCGGATGCCCGCTTCCTTCAGCGCCTCATAGCAGCCGATGGCGGTCCGGTCGTTCTGGCAGAAAATGGCCGTGGGCCTGTCTTTCAGCGCCAGCAGCGTCTTCGTTGCCTTGTAGCCCGCGCTTGCCGACCAGTCGCCCTCGATCACCAGTTCCGGATCGAAGGGGATATCGGCGGTCGCCAGCGCCCGGCGATAGCCGCGCAGCCGGTCCTTTGCCGCCTCCATCCACGGCTCGCCGGTGATGATGCCGATGCGCCGGTGGCCGTGCTGGATCAGGTGGCGGGTCGAGTGCTGCCCGCCTGCAATCTCACTCGGAACAACCGCGGGAAAGGCATAATCGGCAGTATAGCAGTTGAGGAGCACCAGCGGGATATCGAGGGTGTAGAGGTAGTCCGGCAACGTCACCTCGCGGGTAAAGATCGCCATATAGATCAGCGCGGAAATCCCCTGCTCACGCAGGGCGCGGATGGTGCGCGGCTCCATCTCGGGATCGTTCAGTGTCTGGGCAACCAGAATGATGTTACCGGCATTCCATGAGGCCTGCCGCGCGCCTTCAATGGCAACCACCGCTTCGGGGCTGGTCGCCAGCTGGTCGACCACGAAGCCGATCTTGCCATCGACCGCGGGCGCATAGGCATCATGGCTGTCCAGATGGGCAAAATTGGGCGCGGCATAGCCGAGCGAGCGCGCCGCTTCGATCACCCGTTCGCGCGTTTCCGCCGCCAGCTTGATGCCCGGCGTCTTGTTGAGCACGAAGGAAACCGTTGCCTGCGAACAGCCGGCGATGCGCGCGATATCGGTCATCGTCACGCGCTTGTTGACGCGTTTGCGCCGGGCGGTGACCCGGGCGGGCTTTCTCTTTTCAGTGGTCGAATCATCCACTGTATCATTCATTCGACAATCGCCCTTTGCCACGCTGCAGCGCCTCTGAATCAATCAGACGGCATGGGAAAGATTATGCAGCGAAACACCGACTAATCAACATAAATAATTATTGACTAATTTTTATAAATGAAGATGATCAGGCCAGTGGAATTTCCACGCTCTGAATTTCTGGGAGGAAAATTCGTATGTCCATCACCCGTCGTACCCTATTGCTCACCTCGGCCGCAGGCCTCGCCGCCGCCATGGCTGCGGGCAGTGTTTTCGCCGCTTCGCCGCCGCTGAAGAAGAAAGACACCTACAAGGTCGGCTTCGCCCAGACGGAAAGCAACAATCCGTGGCGCCTGGCCCAGACGGCCAGCATGCAGGAAGAGGCCAAGAAGCGCGGCTGGCAGCTTGTCTATACGGATGCGGCAAGCTCCGCGGCCAAGCAGGTCGCCGACGTCAATTCGATGATCGCACAGGGCGTTGACCTGATCTTCCTCGCCCCGCGCGAGGAAAAGCCGCTGATTCCGGCGATCAAGGCCGCCAAGAATGCCGGCATTCCGGTTATCCTGCTCGACCGCAGCGTCGATCCGTCCCTTGCCAAGGCAGGCGACGACTACGTGACCTTCATCGGCTCCAACTTCATCGAAGAGGGCCAGCGCGTTGGCGAATGGCTCGTGGCCAATGCCAAGGGCAAGACCAAGATCATCGAGCTGGAAGGCACGACCGGCTCCTCGCCGGCCAATGACCGCAAGAAGGGCTTTGACGACGTCATCGCCAAGCATTCGGATTTCTCGATCGTCGCCTCGCAGACCGGCGATTTTGCCCGTGACAAGGGCCGTCAGGTCGCCGAAACCCTGCTGCAGGCGCATCCCGACGCCAATGTCATCTATGCCCACAATGACGAGATGGCGATCGGTGCCATTTCCGCCATTGAAGCGGCGGGCAAGGTGCCCGGCAAGGATATCCTCGTCCTGTCGATCGATGGCGGCAAGGAAGCGGTCCAGGCCGTGGTCGACGGCAAGATTGCCGCGGTGGTCGAATGCAATCCGCGCTTCGGTCCCAAGGCCTATGATACGGCAGCCGCCTATGCCGCCGGGGAGAAAATCGCCCCGAAGATCATCAATCCGGACCAGTTCTACGATGCCGGCAATGCCGCAAAATTGTTGAGCTCCGCCTATTGATATCTGACGAAGCCAGCGCTTCCATGGGGCGCTGGCTTTTTCATGTCTGGTGCAACCCCGCATCCAGGCAAAAGCTCCGGATGATTTCAGAAACGGCTTTGCAATGGACACCGATATTCTTCTGTCGATGACAGGCATCGACAAGCGCTTTGCGGGCATCCCCGCCCTTTCCGCCGCCTCGTTCACCGTGGCACGCGGCGAGGTGCATGCGCTGATCGGCCAGAACGGCGCGGGGAAGTCGACGCTCATCAAGGTGCTGACCGGCTATCACCGGCGGGATGCGGGCGAGGTGACGTTCGACGGCAAGCCGTTTGAAGTCACCTCGCCGCAGCAGGCGCAGGCAAACGGCATCAGCACCATCTATCAGGAAATCAATCTGGTGCCCTACCGCTCCCTGACGGAAAACATCTGCCTTGGACGCGAGAAGCGCCGCTTCGGCCTGCTCGACTGGGCGAGCATGCACCGGGAGGCCGAGACCCTGTTGCAGCGCTTCAACATCCGCGCCGATGTCCGCCGTCCCCTCATGGAATTCAATACGGCAACCCAGCAGATGGTGGCCATTGCCCGCGCCATCGGCTTTTCCGCCAAGCTCGTCATCATGGATGAGCCGACGTCTTCGCTCGACGAGCGCGAAGTCGGTGTCCTCTTCAACGTCATCCGCCAGTTGAAGCAGGACGGTGTTTCCGTGGTGTTCGTCAGCCACAAGCTGGATGAACTCTATGCGGTATGCGACCGCGTGACGATCATGCGCGACGGCAGAACGGTCAAGACGGCCCGCATGGATGACATTGAAAAGATCGATCTCGTCTCGTCCATGCTGGGGCGCAGCATGGAAAAGACCGAGGGCCACGCCACCGCCTTCACCGCACGTGATGAAAAGAACATCGGCAAGGTCCTGCTGTCCGCCGACAATCTCGCCGTCGGGCAGATCGTTCAGGACGTCTCCTTCACCATCCGCAGCGGCGAGATTGCCGGTTTTGCCGGACTGCTCGGCGCAGGCCGCACGGAAACGGCGCGGCTGGTCTTTGGCATCGACCGCCTGAAGGCGGGCGCCATGACCTATGGCGACAAGCGTTTTGAACCCCGGCGGCCCTCCGACGCCATCGCCGCAGGCATGGGTTTCTGCACCGAAGACCGCAAGAGCGAAGGCATCGTCCCGGATATGAGCGTCGCCGAAAACATGATGCTGGCGCTGATGCCGAAACTCGCCAAATCCGGGGTGATCGACGAGAAGGCGCAGCAGGAGATCGTGAAACGTTTCATCAAGCAGCTCGGCATCAAATGCTCCGGACCGGACCAGAAGGTGCGCGAGCTTTCCGGCGGCAACCAGCAGAAGGTCCTGCTTGGCCGCTGGCTGGCGATGAATCCGCGCCTGCTCATTCTTGACGAGCCGACGCGCGGCATCGACGTCGGCGCCAAGGGCGAAATCCAGTCGCTGATCAAATCGCTGGCGGATCAGGGACTGGCGGTGCTGATGATCTCCTCGGAACTGGAGGAAGTCATCGAGGGTGCCGATCGGGTGTTCGTCCTGCGCGACGGCATCAGCGTCGCCGAATTCGGCCGCGCCGCCGCCACGGAAGATGCCCTCATGGGCGCCATGGCCCACGGCAATGCGCCTGTAGTCGCGGAGGCCCGGATATGACCGGCACCTCCCCCATGACGCGCACGACAGCCCGGCGTTTCGATCCCTTCGACTTCCTCGCGCGCTACGGCACGCTGATCGCATTGCTGCTGCTGATCCTGTTCAATCTGGTATTCACCCGTAATTTTGCAACGATACAGACGCTGAATGTCAATCTCACCCAGGTCTGCACCATCGTCATCGTCGCGGTCGGCATGACGCTGGTCATTGCGACGGGCGGCATTGACCTCTCCGTCGGGTCGCTCATGGCCATCTCGGGCGCCCTGGCGCCGATGATTTTCCTCGGCAAGATCATGCCCATCGGCAATATCTATCTCGCCGTTGCCGCCGCGATGCTGGTTTCCATCGCCGTTGCCGGGCTGTTCGGCCTGTTCAATGGCTGGCTGATCTCCGCCTTCCGCATCCAGCCCATCGTTGCCACGCTTGTTTTGTTCATTGCCGGGCGCGGCATCGCGCAGGTCATGACCAACGGCAATCTGCAGACATTCCGTGTGCCGCAGTTCCAGTTCATCGGGCTTGGCCGGGTGCTCGGCATTCCGGTGCAGGTGATCCTGATGCTGCTGATCGTCCTTGCCGCCGCGTGGATGCTGAAACGGACGGTGTTTGGCCGCCAGATCATCGCTATCGGCGGCAATGAGCGGGCGGCGGAATTGTCGGGCATCGCCGTCGCCAGGGTCAAGCTGCTGGTCTATGCCATCAGCGGCCTGTGCGCCGGGCTGGCGGGGCTTGTCGTCATCGCCATCAACTCCTCCAGCGACGCCAATCTGGTCGGCCTCGGCATGGAGCTTGACGCCATCGCCGCGGTTGCCGTCGGCGGCACGCTGCTCAGCGGCGGCAAGGCCACCATCATTGGCACGCTGATCGGCGCCATGACGATCCAGCTGGTGCGCTACACGCTGCTCGCCAATGGCGTGCCCGATGCCGCCGCGCTGGTGGTCAAGGCGGGGATCATCATCCTTGCCGTCTGGATCCAGCAGCAAGGCAGGGCGCACGCATGACCCGGACACGATGGATATCCCTGCTCGGCAGGTACGGTGTGGTGGTTGCGCTGCTGTTGCTCATCCTGTTCGGCTGGCTGCGCTACGATTATTTCCTCGGCTTTTTCAACATCTCCAGCGTGCTGCGCTACAATTCGATGTTCGCCCTGGTGGCGCTTGGCATGTGCTTTGTCATCATGACCGGCGGCATCGATCTCTCGGTCGGATCGACCGCGGCGCTCGGCAGCGTCGTTGCCGCGCTCTTCAGCCCGCAGGGCACCTGGATCGGCCTCGGTGCCGGGGTCGGTGCCGGGCTCTGCGTCGGTCTCGTCAATGCCACGCTGGTCACCCGGCTCAAGATCATGCCGTTCATCGCCACGCTCGCAACCATGCTGGCGGCCAGCGGCACCGCCCTGCTCCTTGCCGACAACCAGTCGGTTTCCGTCTCCTATGACAGCGGCTTTACCAACATCGGCCAGGACAACTTTTTCGGCTTCCCCATCCCGGCATGGATTGCGCTCGCCGCCTATGTCGCCGGCTGGATCATCCTCAACTTCACCAGCACCGGACGCGGTGTGCTGGCCGTCGGCGGCAATGAGGATGCAACGCGCATGATGGGCCTGCCGGTGGGGCGGATCAAATTTCTGGTCTATCTTGCCAGCGGCGGGCTCGCCGGTCTGGCCGGCGTCATCCTCGCCTCGCAGTTCGGTGCAGGCCAGCCGATTGAGGGCGTCGGCTGGGAGCTTTTCGCCATTGCCGCCGTCGTCGTCGGCGGCACCCTTTTGACCGGCGGCGTCGGGTCGGTCGGGGCCACGCTGGCGGGCGTGCTGCTCCTCGGCATCCTTTTCAACGTTCTCAATTTCGAGAACGGCAAAGGCTGGATATCACTCTCCGCCTACTGGCAATCGGTCATTCGCGGCCTGTTTCTACTCATCGTCGTTGTCCTGCAGGCGAAGCTCGCCGCGCGCGGCGATGCGGCCGTGCGGGATCATTGAACGTGCGCGCGCTGCTCGGCCCCCAGCCCTTCGCCCTGTTTGCCGGGGAACCGGTGTTCCAGGCGACGATCCAGTCGCCGTCCGGGGCGCTGGCGCATGTGCTCAATTGGGGCGCGGTCATCCGCGACCTGCACATCCCCCTTACGGATGGCACGCCGCAACGGGTGGTGCTCGGCTTCGACCGCTTCGATCCCTATCCGGCCCGGTCGCCCTATTTCGGCGCGCTGGTCGGACGCTATGCCAACAGGATCGCCCATGGCCGTTTTACCCTTGACGGCAGGGAATACCAGCTCGACCGCAATGAAGGCGGGAAGCAGACCCTGCATGGCGGCGCGATGGGCACGTCGCAACGCCTGTGGACCATCACAAGCTGGAGCGCCTCGTCGGTCACCCTCGCCTTGCGGCTGCCCGATGGCGATCAGGGGTTTCCCGGCGCAATGGAGGTGCGCTGCACCTACAGCTTCACCGCGGATTCGACGCTGCGCATGGACATCGAGGCAGCAAGCGATGCGCCGACGGTCGCCAGCTTCGCCCAGCACAGCTATTTCAATCTCGACGGATCGGATGATATCCGCGGCCACCGGTTGCAGATTTTCGCCGGCAGCTACACACCAGTCTCGGACGGCCTCATTCCGACCGGCGACATCCTGCCGGTCGACGCGACGCCCTTCGACTTTCGCGCGTCACGCCGGATCGGCGCGCACCCGTCCACGGCCTATGACCACAATTTTGTGTTGAGCGGCGCGGCCGGGGACGGGCTGCGCCATGCCGCGTCGCTCGCCGCGGATAATGGCCTCGAATTGCAGGTCCATACCAGCAAACCCGGCCTGCAGTTCTACGATGGCCGCATGATCGATCCGTCGCTGATCGGCCTTGGCGGCAGGCGTTACGGCCCGCATGCGGGCCTGTGCCTGGAAGCCCAGCACTTTCCCGACAGCCCCAACCAGCCGCATTTTCCCAGGACCGTGCTGCGGCCCGGCGAGACCTACCGGCAGCACACGGAATTCCGCTTCTTCAACCGCTAACCTGTTGCCAAGCGCCCGCTCCCGTCCTATGCCGGAATGCAAAACTGCCTTTTGAGGAGCGATTTCAGCATGGCGAGCAATGTAGCATTGACGGGACTGGCGCGGGACATGCAGGCGCGGGCGGATGCGGGTCGTCCGATCCGCATCGGGCTGATCGGCTCGGGCGAGATGGGCACGGACATCGTCACGCGGGTGGCGCATATGCCGGGCGTCGAGATCGGCGCGATTTCCGAACTGAACCTGCCCAATGCGCTCAAAGCCGTCGATATCGCCTACCGGGAACCCGGCCATGCCAAGGAAGTGAGCACCGCCTCGGCCCTGACCGCGGCAATGGAGGGCGGCAAGATCGCCGTCACCGGCAATGCCGACCTCATCCTCGAAAACGGCCTCATCGACGTGGTGATCGATGCGACGGGCGTTCCGGCGGTCGGTGCCGAGATCGGCCTTCGCGCCATGGAGCACGGCAAGCACCTCGTGATGATGAATGTCGAGGCTGACGTGACCAT
>NZ_JBQEPA010000008.1:0-262125 GCF_052056495.1 Phyllobacterium sp. 22229 | reverse complement strand
TGTCAGATCGTTGCCAGATGATTTTACTGTGCGCCCAGGGTCTGCACAGCAAGGAGGTTGCCGAACGCCTGGGTGTTCACGAACATACTGTTGGTAAGTGGCGCCGCCGGTTTGCACAGGATGGCATTGAAGGTCTGACAGATGAGTATCGTGCAGGTCGACCGCGAACGGTTTCCGATGCGCAGGTTGCTCAGGTTGTTGAGCGTACGTTGAACACTATACCCCCAGATGCCACGCACTGGTCCATCCGTTCGATGGCGGCCAATAGCGGGCTTTCGCACACCACTATCCGGCGGATCTGGCGAGCCTTTGGCTTGCAACCACATCGATCGGAGACATTCAAACTGTCCACCGATCCGCTGTTTGTTGACAAGGTCCAGGACATTGTTGGGCTTTATATGTCGCCACCAGATCGGGCGATTGTTCTATGCGTAGATGAGAAGTCGCAAATCCAGGCGCTGGATCGTGAGCAGCCAGTTCTGCCAATGGCACCGGGTATCCCTGAACGGCGGACGCATACTTATGTGCGCAATGGCACAACTTCCCTGTTTGCCGCGCTCGACGTTGCCACTGGCGCGGTAATCGGTCGTTGCTACAAGCGTCACAGAGCCGCTGAATTTCTTGACTTTCTAAAACGGATCGACGCCGAATTGCCCGACGGGCCAGACGTGCATCTGGTAATGGATAACTATGCAACCCACAAGACACCCAGGATCAAAGCCTGGCTCGCGCGGCGACCTCATTGGTATGTTCACTTCACACCTACGTCGGCATCCTGGATTAATCAGGTCGAACGTTGGTTTGCAGAACTGACGCGAAAGCAGTTACAGCGTGGTGCACACCGTTCAACAGCAGAACTCGAGGCTGACATTAATGCCTTCATCAAAGCACACAACGAAAGCCCCACACCCTACAAATGGGTTAAATCTGCCGATCAAATCCTCGCGTCGGTCAAGCGTTTCTGCCAGAAAACAATGAACCGAACTTCAGATTCAGGTGACTAGCATAAGTCTAAACCCGCTAATTGTTGTGCTTACAAGAGATGAATATAGCCCAATGAACAAAGGGCGTGATCTTTGCGAGGTTAGCGTGGCCTTGCACGGCGACCGTTGGAATGCGACGGTCTTTGGTTCATCCACCTGTTAACAACGAGATGTTTTCGGCGATAACAGGATCGGCTTCTTGCAGGAGGAGCTTGTACGGGTGAGGCGCCCCATGAGGGTGTGGCGATGCTGGCACGCAATCCGATCGGCTCGCTGCGCTTGAGAAACAAAATTGGCGTGGCCGCCACGTCATTTCGTTGGTTCGCCCCGCTCCTGCCCGATGGTGATCAACCCGTCGTCACCGCTGGCCTATTCAATATAGTTCAGCCAGCAATACACAATGCGATGTGCGATCATGTAGCCCGCCTGCGTGATCTGGGAATTGCAATCTCGGCGCCAAGAGGGTCGAATAACTTGCTCTGCAGCATAACCGATGCTTTGGTGCCACGTTGCGCGTAAATGTCGCCCCCTGTCAAAATTACAGAATACTAAATTCTTGCGGTTCAGCGCAATTGGCCGGATTGTTTTTTCGACACTGTTATTTGGCTCAATATTAGCGAAACAAAGCGACTCCCGTTGCTGGAAATGGCGGTAAAACGTCATGCGGCTTACCCCAGCCGATTTCGCTATGGCCTCGAGCGGAACATCGAACCCCGCACCCGCAAATATGGCTTCGGCAGCGTCGATCAGGCGAAACCGGTTTTCCCGGCCATCTGCACGTTGGCTCGTTCACTGTCTCCTTTATCTCCGTCACTCATACACGAAATTCCTTGACGTTCGCAAAGCTATAGGTCTATTTATCGATAAATGTTACATCGTGTAACGTTTATTTTGTTGGAATGTCGCCGGCGGTCCTGAGCGGCGCTGTGCAGGAGGAGCAAGTCCATGGGTAAAAGGTTGGAACGTAGGACGGCGATCATCACAGGCGCAGCGTCTCTGAAGGGAATGGGATTTGCGACTGCGCGCCGCTTCGCTGAAAAAGGTGCAGCCGTATTGCTCACGGACATCAGTCAGGAGGGCCTCGATGAAGCCCTTGCTGCACTGGCAGGCTGCATTGACAAAGCCCTGGTCCATGTCATGGATGTGAGCGATCCGGCGGCCTGGAGCACAGCAGTTGAACTGGTGCGCGGTCGCTGGGATTCTATTGATATCCTAGTAAACAATGCCGGCATGTTCCGTGGAGATACTATCTCCGAAACATCGGTCGATACATTTGACAGGCTCGTGGCGGTCAATCTTCGCGGCGCTTTCCTCGGCTGCCGTGCAGTGGTCCCGCTTATGCGTGCCAAAGGAGGCTCCATCGTCAATATCTCTTCGGTCTCAGCCCTGATCGGCGTTCCCGGCACAGCGGCCTATGCGGCGACGAAGGGCGGCGTGCGCGCCTTCACCAGGGCCATTGCCGTCGATGAGGCGCGCTATGGCATCCGCTGCAATTCCATTCATCCTGGAACCATCGACACGGGCATGATGCAGGCGGTGATTCCCGATGATGCCTCCAGGAGCGCAACGGCTGCGGCCATACATCTGGGCCGCCTCGGGACGCCGGGCGCTGTTCCTCGCATCGGATGAAGCAAGCTTTGTCACGGGTGCCGAATTGGTCGTCGATGGCGGGGCGACGGTTGCGTAGCTCCGGTAGGGAAGATCGCCCTTGCTTACTCCCATCGCAGATCCAACCCGTCACGAGAGAGAGTGAAACCATGATCGCGGGCGATGAGTACACTTATGATGTCGTTATAGCGGGCAGTGGCGCAGCAGGACTGACCGCCGCGATCACTGCGGCGGAACGCGGCTATTCCGTCCTTGTTCTGGAAAGTACCGATCGCTGGGGTGGAACGTCTGCGATCTCGGGTGGCGGCGTATGGATACCGAACAACAGCTTCGGAAAGGCGAAAGGCCTGAAGGACAGCCGCGAAGAGGCTCTCACCCATCTGAAGGCCATCGTCGGCGATCATGGCGCGGCGACGTCGCAAGCGCGATTGGAAGCCTATGTCGATCACAGCATGACAAATCCCAACCTCGGAAAGATCGAAAAGGCTCCGTTCTGGGCGGTCAGGGTCTATCCGAACGATATCGGGGCCAAGGGCGGCGTCGTGACAGACGAGATTGGGGGTGCGTGCTGCGCAACGGCGCTCCTATCGAGGGCTTGTTTGCATCGGGGCACGCAACGGCTTCGATGATGGGCGAGAGCTACGGCGGTGCGTCCAGCCATGGTGTTCAGCAATCTTGCAATGAAGTCCCTTCCGGTTGGCGGCACGGCCAGCTTTTCGATTGAGAGAACTCAGGATGACGCCGGGAAACTAGCCAGTGCAAGAAAAGGAGATGGAACGGTTTGATGAGTTCAGAAGCGGGAAACGCTAAGCGCGTTTTGGTGGTCGGAGGCGGCGTTGCCGGCCTCGAAATTGCAACGCAGTTGGGGCGATCGGCCCGGCGAAAAAGGCAAATTGAGGTAACTCTGCTCGACGCAGACAGTGCTCATATCTGGAAGCCAATGCTGCACACGATTGCCGCTGGCACCCGCGATGTTTATCAGCAGCAGGTCGCATATGCTGCACAGGCTAGAAATTCCGGGTTCATTTACCAGCCCGGCGCCATGTGTGGGCTCGACCGAAAGGCAAGGGAGGTGCTGGTCGCGCCGATCTTGGCGCCGGACGGCAGGTTGATGATGCAGGGGCGACGGCTGCCATACGATGTACTGATAATGGCACTGGGCAGCCAGGCCAACGACTTCAGAACTCCGGGCGTACTCGAGCATTGTTACATGATCGACTCGCGCGCGCAGGCTGACAATTTCAATCAGGAACTGCGCATTCGAATGCTCCAGAGCATGGAGGAGCAAAGCAGGCTGGCGATCAGCATTGTGGGTGGTGGTGCCACCGGCGTCGAACTGGCGGCAGAACTTGTCCATCTGGCGCAGACTGCGGATTTGTACGGCGGGGCTGGAATGTCCTCCCGATTGAAGGTCTGCCTGATTGAAAGCGGTGATCGACTGCTGGCTTCCTTCCCGGCTGATATCTCCCAATCGGTAAAGAGCCGCCTCGAAGAACTGGGCGTAACAGTGCTTACCGGCTCCACGGTTGGTGCGGCTGAAGAAAACGGGTTTCGCCTGTCAGATGGCGAGTTGATAGAAAGCTCGTTGATGATTTGGGCCGCCGGTGTGAAAGCACCGGATTTTCTCCATGAGCTTGATGGATTGGAGACGGCGAGAAACAACCAGCTTGTGGTATTGCCAAGCCTGCAGACGACGCGCGATCCAGCGATTTTCGCCGTGGGTGACTGTGCAAGCTTCACGCCTGCCGGCGAACAACGCCCATTGCCGCCCACTGCCCAGGTCGCCCATCAGCAGGCGCGCCATGTGATCAGTCATCTGCCGACCTGGCTGAATGGAACCCCTGTGCCCGGTTACGCCTATCAAAACTTCGGAGCACTCGTTTCTCTTGCCCAGTACGACGCCTTTGGCTCCTTGGGGAAGTTCGGCTTTCTTGAGGGACGCTCAATCAGAGGTCATCTCGCGCAACTCAGCCATGCCATGCTCTACCGGGCGCATCAGTCTCGCATCCACGGCTTTTGGAATGGCAGCCTCGTCTGGTTGGTCGATCGCCTCAATGCCCGCTTGCGTGCACGCATCAGGCTGGACTGATGGACACGTTACTCTGCTTCCTGGTTTGGTCTGATCGATCAAACTCTGCCAAGCAGCAATGCGCTGACCCGTGCATTATTTTTTGGCAAATTGCGTTACCACGTTCGTTACGTGAGACGATTATGAACTGGTCGAGTTCAGGAATATTTTCCATCGATAATCAAAAAACTGTTTCCGGGTGGCAGTGCTTCCTTTCATTAACCTATCAAAATTTCTAATCTGGCGCCCACCGTTGATCAGATCCAATAACAAATAGCCCAGTTCGCTTGTGTCGGTTGCGGGTAAATATTTTTTCTTTTGTGCATCGGCGATGAGGGAAATGACAGGAGCGAGTGCGACGTCTTCCCATTCGATGACCTTTTCGCGCAAGTCTTCTGAGAAGCTCCCTTCAGCCGACAGGAAATTGGCGAACCGCGTATTTTGTGAGCACGTATTATATTCAAACAATCGAAAGGCTGTGTTTTTCAGCTTTTCGATTGCAGTTTGACCAGGTTCAGCGCCATTCAGCCATTGATGAAACCGCAAAATCTCGCGCTCGACAACCGCATCCAGCAAAGCATGTTTGCTTGGATAGCGGCGATAAATTGTGCGTTTGGTGATGCCAGCACGATCGGCAATCTCATCCATCGACGCGCCAGCAAACCCCTTGGCGGAGAAGAAGTCACAAGCCGCGTCCAAGACGGCATCCGTAATCTGAAGCATCTGGGCTTTCGTTGGCCGCCCTGTCAGATGCAAGGTTTCTTCAGTCAAATCTAAACTCCTTGTGATGAAAAAAGTATACTGAGCAGTTGCGCAAATGGCAAACCTGGATTAGTACACTTATCCGTATCCTTTTTGGCTGTGCGCGACGTAGCGAGCAGCGGGCAGAAGACGGCAAGGCAGTCAAATTTTACGACCGCCAGATTACGCGCAATTGGAGTAGCAATGAGAAATCGTTACGTGGGCATATTGGTGTGCCTTGCCTTATCGGCCGTATTGTTCGGCTGCCAGAAAGATGAACAGGCAGCGGAAATGCCGCCTCCTGCCAATGTTGGGGTTGTTGAGCTCCGCCCGGAAGCGCTGCCGATAAACAAGGAACTCCCTGGACGTATTGCGCCGACACGGCTAGCGGAAGTTCGTCCCCGTGTCACGGGGATAGTTGTCGACCAGGTTTTCCAGCAGGGATCCTTTGTCAACAAAGGTGATGTGCTTTACAGAATTGACCCAGCCCAATTCCAGGTACAGGTTGACAGCGCGGATGCGACGCTTAAGCGCGCTGAAGCCGCCCTTTTGCAGGCCCAGCAATCAGCGGATCGCGTTGCGCAGTTGCGCAAGTCAAATGTTGCGTCTCAGCGAGATAGCGAGACCGCAATTGCGACACTGGCTCAGGCACAGGCAGATGTTGCTGCCGCTCATGCAGGTTTGGCACAAGCGAAGCTGAATCTTCAATATACCAACGTCTCAGCTCCAATTTCGGGACGAATCGGTCGTGCCTTAATTACCGAGGGTGCGCTCGTCAATGCGAACGGTTCGGAAAATCTCGCGACGATTCAGCAGCTCGATCCGATTTACGCCGACTTTACGCAACCAGCAGCAGATCTGATACGGCTCCGCAAGGCATTGCAGGACGGCCAGTTGATGACCGGCCCGAATGAAGCAACGGTTCATCTGATCCTCGACGACGGAACAACCTATCCTTTGGACGGTCGGTTGTTGTTTTCAGAAGCAGCTGTTGATGAAAGCACGGGACAGATCACGTTACGTGGCGAATTCCCAAATCCGGATGGTGACCTGTTGCCCGGCATGTATGTCCGCGTCGCGATAGAGCAGGGGATACAGCGTGCAGCACTGGCGGTTCCGACACAGGCGGTCCAGCGGGATGCCGGTGGTCAGGCAAATGTCCTCGTCGTCAATGATCAGAATGTAGTTGAACAACGCCGCGTTGTCGTAGGTCGTATGGTCGGTGAACGTTGGGTTGTTGAACAGGGATTGAATGAGGGTGACCGCGTTGTTGCCGAAGGGTTTCAGAAGACAGCTGCCGGAGCAACCGTCAACCCCGTCGAATGGAAGTCACCGGAGTCCACTGCTGCTGTTCGGTAACGAATGTCAGTCTCGATAATTAAGCTTCAAAGGCAGTCGTCATGGCGCAGTTCTTTATTGGACGACCGATTTTTGCATGGGTCGTTGCAATTTTCATCATCATTGCGGGGTTTCTGGCGATTCCCTCGCTACCTGTCGCTCAGTATCCGAATGTGGCTCCGCCGCAGATATCGATCTTCACGACTTACCCCGGTGCATCCCCGGAAGATATTTATCAAAGTGTCACCGCACCTATTGAACAGGAACTCAACAGCGTTGACGGGCTGATCTATTTTGAATCCACGTCGGACTCCTCGGGCACCGTTCAGATCAACGTCACTTTCGAACCTGGAACGGATACGTCCCAGGCATCGATTGACGTTCAGAATGCTGTTCGTCGCGTTGAATCCCGTTTACCCGAAGTGGTTTCTCGCCAAGGCGTTCAGGTACAAGAGGCAGGCACCGGCTTCCTGATGCTGGTCGCCCTGGTGTCGAATGACGGCAATACGGATGTTATCGGCCTGGGTGATTACCTGAACCGTAATGTTCTAGGCGAAATTCAGCGCATCAAGGGCGTGGGACGCGCGCAGGTCTTTGCAAGCCAACGCGCCATGCGGATCTGGATTGATCCGGATAAGATGGTTGGCCTTAAACTCTCGACCGCAGATATAAATAATGCGATAGCAGCGCAGAATGCTCAGGTGGCAGCCGGACGCATTGGAGCGCGTCCTAATCCGATCAATCAGCAGATTTCAGCGACCGTTCTTGTTAAAGGGCAACTGTCCACCCCCGAAGAGTTCGGTTCTATTGTTCTTCGGGCAAACTCCGATGGCTCATCCGTTCGTCTTAGGGATGTGGCAAGGATTGAGGTTGGCGGTGAAGCATATTCCTTCTCCAGCCAGATCAATGGAAAACCGGCAGCCGCAATTGCGGTCCAGCTTTCGCCGACAGGCAATGCGATGGAAACCGCGACCGCCGTTAAGGCGAAGATGGAGGAGCTATCGCAATATTTCCCTGCCGGCATCGAATATCTGGTGCCGTATGACACATCGCCTTTCGTTAAAATTTCCATTGAGAAAGTGATGCACACACTGATCGAGGCGATCGTTCTCGTCTTCATCGTGATGTTCATCTTCCTCCAGAATTTCCGATACACTATCATCCCGACACTTGTGGTGCCTGTTGCCCTTCTGGGAACATGCGCGATCATGTTCGCAAGCGGGTTCTCGATCAACGTTCTCACAATGTTTGCGATGGTTCTTGCGATAGGCATTCTCGTCGATGATGCCATTGTTGTTGTTGAGAACGTCGAACGAATAATGGCGGAAGAAGGACTGCCACCAAAGGAAGCGACCCGGAAGGCCATGAGCCAGATTTCAGGCGCAATCATTGGCATTACGATCGTACTGACTGCTGTGTTTATCCCTATGGCGTTCTTCCCGGGCGCAGTTGGAGTGATCTATCAACAGTTCAGTTTGACGATGGTTGTTTCCATCCTGTTTTCAGGTTTTCTCGCACTTTCGCTCACACCAGCCCTTTGCGCGACCTTTCTTAAGCCGATCCCTCAGGGTCATCACGAAAAGAAGGGCTTTTTCGGTTGGTTCAATCGAAAGTTTGACGCCGGTACCCGCCGGTATTCAAATAGTGTCAGTTGGATTGTTCAACGTTCCGGTCGTTTCATGATTATCTATGTCGTGATTGTGGGCGGGCTTGCCTATCTCTTCTTGCAGCTTCCGTCGTCATTCCTGCCAAATGAAGATCAGGGTTTCGTGCTGGTGGACGTTCAGACACCGCCCGAAGCCAGTACAAACCGTACCGACACTGTAGCTGCAGCGATTGACAAGGTTTTTGCCGCGGAGCCTTCGGTCGAAGACCGTACCATTATCCATGGTTACAGCTTTTCCGGCTTCGGTGATAACGCTGCGATTGCATTCGTCACGTTGAAAGACTGGAGCGAGCGAGATGCAAACAACAGCGCTGCCATGATCAGCCAGAGAGCCAATGGCAGCATGGCGCAATTACAGGACGCTATATCTTTTGCACTGTCGCCTCCGCCAATCCAGGGTCTGGGCAATTCAGGCGGTTTTACTTTCCGTTTGCAGGATCGGTCGGGAGCGGGACAGACCGCACTGAATAGTGCAGCGAACCAGTTGATGGCTGAAGCGCAGAAGAGCGGAGTGCTGAGTGGTGTGCGGATGGAGGGCATGCCTGCGGCAGCCCAGCTCATCATCAATATTAACCGGGAAAAAGCCAATACATTTGGCGTCACTTTTTCGGAAATAAACGCGACAATATCTGCCAATCTCGGATCGTCCTATATCAACGATTTTCCAAACGCCGGCCGAATGCAAAGAGTGACCGTCCAGGCCGACGATCAGAAACGTATGACGCCTGAGGACGTGCTCAATCTGAACGTTGCCAACTCAAAAGGTGGCATGGTTCCGTTGCAATCATTTGCAACTGTTGAATGGTCGAAGGGTGCCGCGCAGATTGTCGGTTATAACGGCTATCCGGCAATACGCTTTGCGGGCGATGCAGCACCCGGATATTCATCGGGAGCTGCCATTGCCGAGATGGAGCGGCTTGCACAGCAACTCCCGGAAGGATTTGGTTATGAGTGGTCCGGCCAGTCGCTGCAGGAAATTCAATCCGGCTCGCAAGCCCCCTTCCTTCTCGGCCTGACAGTCGTATTCATCTTTCTGCTGCTCTCGGCACTCTATGAGAGCTGGTCTATACCACTATCCGTGATGCTGGTGGTTCCACTCGGGCTGATCGGTGCAGTGCTCGCCGTCATGATGCGGGACATGCCCAACGATGTTTACTTCAAGGTTGGCTTGATCACGATTATAGGCTTGTCGGCAAAAAATGCCATTCTGATCGTTGAATTTGCCAAGGATCTAAGGGCTGAAGGCAAACCTCTGCTCGAAGCAACCATTGAAGCGTGCAAACTTCGGTTCCGTCCAATCCTCATGACCTCTCTCGCCTTTACGCTGGGAGTTGTTCCGCTCGCAATTGCCAAAGGCGCGAGTGCTGCAAGCCAGAACGCGATTGGCACTGGTGTGATGGGTGGAATGATTACGGCTACGATCTTGGCAATCTACTTCGTCCCGGTGTTCTTCGTTTTTGTGATGAAGATCTTCTCAATGGACAACGTCGCTGAGAATGTTCCCGGGGACGACGGAGGAAGGGTGATTGAAAAGAACTAAATCAGATGCTGCCCTTACAAGGGCAGCCATACTGGATGCCGCTGAGCTACTTTTTTATAGGGAAGGTGTAGAAAACAGCACCCTGGATCAAATCGCGGCTCAGGCCGGCGTGACCAGGGGGGCCTTGTACTGGCACTTTCGAGGTAAGGAAGATTTACTCCTTGAGTTGTTTGCCGGCCTCCATGTCAATCCTCTGCAGGAAATATATGAGGAAGACGCCAGGGGCCCAGCCTTTCAACCGCTTTGCTTCCTCGAGCACAAACTTCACTCATGGTTCGATAGTCTGGGCACAATACCACATCTGAAACGGATGTTCACGATCCTCCTACGCATTGACCTCCAGGCCGAGCCGGGTGCGTTGAAAACCGTTATCAGGAAGTTGGAAGTTGAAGAAAGATGGGCAACGGAGTTCGCGTTTCAACGGGCCGCAGAACAAGGGCTATTGGGTAATGGGCATTCCCCCGAAACCTGCTCCAATACGACGCGTTCGCTCGTCAAAGGATTTGAGCGAGAAGTCCTTCTTTCCGAACACAGTGACTGTGTTGTAGCCAACGCAAAAATTAGTGTTTCGAGTTTGTTTTCTTCATTCCGGCGCGATTTAACGCATTGAATGATCGGGCTTATTTACGGCCAAACTCTCAACTCTCAACGCTATCGCTAGTCAAGAGCAAAACGGTTTATATGTTGGAAGCCAGCTATGTCATCGTCAGAAAAACTTATCGAAAGATGCACTGTGGAGCTTTGGCGCCATCACAGCAAAAGCCGTTATGGTTACGAAACCAAGCGTTCCTGGACTGAACTCGCTGTGGTGGAACAGCTGAAATATGTTCGCGCAGTGAGCGTTGTTCTCAATGAAGCCGAGCGTGATCCCAACGGGAGGCGGGATGGAGTTCCGACGTTTGACGCATTGGATGATGGAGCCTTGACCAAAAATTTCATGAATGACACCGTGCGCCTCCAAGAGACAGTGGGGAGTGGGCAACCAAAGCTCACCGCCAGGCAGTCGAGAATATTGCGGCGCCTCGAGCAAAAGCCTGACGGTGCCGACCTTAATTATGTCAGCAAAACACTCCCGAATGGTCATCCTTATCTGGTTAAAGCATCTGCGCGCGATGGCTTGGCACGGCTATCACCCAAAGGGCTTTGCGAGCTCACTGCGTCAAAGCCAACAGTTTATCGAATAACGGAACGTGGTTTAAACGCTCTCAGAGAGGCTTCATAAACCATGTTTTTTTATCAAATGATCCTTGAGTGCTGTTCATCATGCAGCCACTTCAAACGTCAGCGTTCGCCTTTTATGACAGGCCTAATAATTGCGGCGGTTCTAACGGGCTGTGCCGGGCGCCCCATAGGCGTACTCCAACCATCGGGGAAAACATCACCAGAGGCTTCAGTGGTCGATGTGTTGGTCGCCACAACACGAAAACCCTCCGACGATAAAAGCTTGGCTTTTACAGGGGAGAGGGCTGATCAACTCGCTATTACCGAAATCAGGGTTTCCATTCCACCGGCAAGGAGCCGAAAGGTTGGACAGGTTCAGTGGCCGAAGCGGCTTCCCGCCAATCCTGCGACTGATTTTTCCACTATTAGTGTTAAGTCGATTGAAAGTGATGAAGCGGCTCGTAGCTGGCTCAAATCTCATATGCCAGCCAGCCGACGTGTGATGATCTTTGTTCATGGCTTCAACAATACCTATGAAGCCGCTGTCTACCGCTTCACCCAAATCGTGCACGATTCTGACGCAGACGTCGCACCGCTAATCTTTACGTGGCCGTCGCGTGCCAGCGTTTTTGATTATAATTATGATAAGGAAAGCACCAATTATTCCAGAGACGCGCTGGAAGAAGTCTTGCGTCAGACAGCTGACAATCCAGCGGTGGGGGAAATCACGATTATGGCGCACTCGATGGGCTCTTGGCTTACAATCGAAGCCCTTCGACAGATGGCTATTCGAGATGGCCATGTGGCCTCAAAGATAAAAAATGTGATTCTGGCCTCTCCCGATCTCGACGTCGATGTGTTCGGAAAACAATGGCAGTCTATGGGTAAGAAACGACCGAACATGACAATATTTGTTTCGCGAGACGATCGTGCGTTAAGCTTGTCGCGGCGTATTTCAGGGAATATCGATAGGCTTGGACAGATTGATCCATCCGTTGAACCTTATAAGTCGGAACTTGAGAAATCTGGAATAACGATCATCGATCTGACTGCTCTGAAAAGCGGTGATGGATTAAATCATGGAAAATTTGCAGAAAGCCCGGAAGTTGTCAAACTAATCGGAACCAGGTTGGTGACCGGACAAACGATTACAGATTCGGAAATTGGCGTTGGAGATCGCCTTGGTGCGGTGGCTATTGGCGCTGCGCAGACAGTTGGCGGAACTGCTAGCGTTCTCGTCAACGCGCCAATAGCGGTGTTCGATCCTCAAACTCGGCGAAACTATGGGCAACAGCTTGACCGTTTGGGACGAGCAAGCGGCAACACTATCAACTCCGTTACTGGACAATGAATATAGGAACTCCAAGTTACCTACGTTACCCGGAGCGATGGATGGTAAGCACTCCCGTCAAGACGTGGGCGCGGTGGCCGGAATGGCCTGAGTAGCTGCGTGAGCCGCCCAAAAACTCCGGCATAGCCGGCTCGACACGTTGGTGCCAGGAATGTAGTCGCGCCGATCTCGGACGCGTCGGGCGAGTACGTCAAGGCATATTGATGACTCCCCTGGACGGTAGAGCTGCGGAGAATGTATTCTGGGTGGTGCCGTAACGCTCCGCCTGTGGCCTAATCTCGCTCGACAAGGGATGTGTCGTTTGACGGACCGCCTCTGTTGTGGCGCTCCCGTGAAGAACCTGACCCATAGTGTATCTCTCGATCCATGCGTCGAGAATGCACCATCCGAGGATCAAACGCGATTCGAGCTGCACCGTCTGACGGTGCACGCCATACCGACCGCGCGGTCAATGATTCAAGAAATCGATCACCATGCGATTGAACTTCGCATGATGTTCCCACTGCGCCCAATGTCCGCAGTTGTTGAAGACGTGCAGTGCCGACTTGGGAATACCGGCAACGAGGCGCAGGCCGACATCAAGAGGCACGAAGCGGTCGTTTCGACCCCAAATAATGAGGGTCTCGGCGGAGACTTCCCCAAGCCGATGGCCCACGTCGGGAAACTGCCGCGGGTTGGAAGCGAAGCTCTTGACGAAGTTCTCCAAGTGATCCCGACGCGCCAGAAGATTGTTGAGACGTGTCTCGATGAGGTGTTCCGTCAACTCGCTCGAATCGAACACGAAGACATTCATCATCCGCTTCAGGTTTTCGATCGTGGGATTCCGGTAGAGTTCCTGCACTAGCTTGATGCCTTCGGTAGGCATCGGCACAAAAGCGCTGACGCCCCCAGTTCCTCCTCCCATCAGGACCAGCTTTCCTACATTCTCGGGGTTCGTCAGCGCAAAGGCCACGGTGCTGTGTGCACCCATGGAGTTACCGACGATGTGGATCTTATCGAGTCCGAGACCGTCGATCAACCCCTTGAGAATTCGGCCGTTGAGTTGCGAGCGTGAGCCCGTGCACACGATCGTGTCGCTCTTGCTCCAACCGGGGCAATCGAGCAGGATCACCCGGAAGCCAGCATCGGTCAGCGGTCCAACGTTGCGGTTGAAGTTTACCCAGCCGCTTGCTCCGGGGCCGGAGCCGTGCAGCATGACAACCACATCCCCGTTAGCACCAGGATCGCAGTCATTGTAGTGGATGTTCAGATCGGTTTCGCCTTCGCGAATACTGATAAAGCGGCTGGTATCGGTCTCACTGTATTCCTGGCTCATCCCGGTCTCCTCCAGTTCTTCAATTGCACAAATAGCGGGACCAGCGGCGTACGAGCTACTACGAACAGCGGACGCAATATATTCCGCAGTCCAATCATGCGCCCAAGCCGTTCGCCTTCCTGCATGAGACGGTGCTGGGCGTGCCAACCCCGCATGTTAACAATTGCGTATAGGTGACCGGCGTGTGGAGGCAAATATTCTCAGCGTAATGTGCGTTAGGTGAACAGATGGATAGTCATCGCCCGAACGAAATTCGTGTGGGCATCGCCGATATAGAGATCAGAGCTTGCTGTGCACGCTGCGAACAGCCGCATATTGTTCGTTGTATGCCTGTCGCCCCCATTGGTAACAGTTCCTCGTTCAGTAGCGTGAGGAACGCCATTGGCAACGCACTCGTTGCGTGCCCTGCCTCGCGTCGCATTTGCAATTATTCTCTGGAGGAAACTGCATGTCCAAACTGTCAGACCGCTATGATCCGGGACCGCAGTTGGCCCAGTGTGGAGCTATCAATCTCGGGACGAAGAATCTCGAAAAGTCACTTTTCTTTTTCCGCGACACGCTTGGCATGGAGGAGGTGGAGCGCAATGGTAATGTTTCCTATCTGCGCTGCTATCAAGAACTTGGGCACCATTCTTTGGTGTTGACCGAGCAGGAAGAAAATATCGTCAATGCCTATAGTTTTCGGGTCAAACGTCCGCAGGATGTCGAGCTCTTTCACCAGGAATTGAAGCGGCAGGAGATCGAGGTTCTCGAAATTCCGGCCGGCTCGGAATCCGGTCGCGGCACAGCGATCCGGTTTCTGCTACCCGGCGGTGGACATCCGATCGAGCTTTATTACGACATGGAAAAACCACTGGCGCCCGAACATATGCGCTCGCGTCTGCCATCAAGCTCCTCGAAGCGTCGTGGACTTGGGGTACGCCGGATTGACCATTTCAACATTCAAACTTCGCCCGCGACGATCAACCAGGCGGAGCAATGGGCCCGAGATACGCTCGGTTTCAAACGACGCGAGTTCGCCAATCTTCCGGATCGCCCCGACACGCTGCTGGCATCATGGATGTCAGTCACGCCCCAGGTGCACGATCTAGCGATCGTCGCCAACGGAATGGACAAGACAGCCCAGCTTCATCACGTCGCATTCAACGCTCAGGATTTTTCGGATGTATTGACCGCTGCCGATGTGCTGCGCGATCTCGATGTGTCCTACGGCGTCGGACCGGGCAAGCATGGCATCGGACAGGCAATGTATCTCTATGTCTTCGACCCTGGATCAGACCATCGTGTCGAAATCTATGCGGGCGGCTACATGATCTTTGATCCGGACTGGGAAGCAATCGAGTGGAAGAAGGAAAACTTTGCCGACGGACTGACCTGGTATGGTGATCCGATTGACGTGAGGCCGGGAAGCCGGGGCCGAGACACGACAGGGTCGGCTGGCCTCCATCGTTAAGGGGATGCCTTTGTGTGAGGCGAACAAGGGACCGGGAGACCGGTCCCTTTTATTTATCGAACAGCAAATGGAAAATGCTTCAGCCCCTGTGGCTCTGAAAATGAAGCTGCCACTTTGCTGTATCGCAATTCTTGGTGCGACATCGTACTGATGAAGAAATGGCTATTGATACTCCTTCTATGCCACTCGGCTTCCTGTGCACTCTGCGCACAAGACCGTTATGGTGATTGTTTCGGCGGTGTTCTGCAGCGATGTTGCAGTGGCCCTCGACAGAAGGAGACTGTCTTGTGGCTGGCTTGAGGAGGAGGCCCGTCATGACTGAATTGTATTCATCCGTGTTGTTTGTGGGCTGTCTTCGACGTGTTGGGACGAGGCTCGGACGGTTCCGTTGAGCTTTCAGGCTTTGGTGGACCAATGTGCCATCTACGAACGCACACTCGCGGCTTTGCCAAGTCGCATCGGCACAGTTTGTTTCAGGATAATATCATGACTGCTTCGGCAAGCGACTTTATGACAGTAGAAAAGGAAGTCGGGCCTGCGCGGCACAAGGCGAAGGTAATGATTATCGGTGCGGGGCCAGTTGGCTTAACGCTTGCCAACTATCTTGGTGGCTATGGCGTCGAGACGATCGTGATCGAAGCCCTGGCTCAACTTATCGATTATCCCCGCGCTATAGGCATTGATGATGAGGCCTTGCGCACGATGCAAGGCATCGGTCTCGCCGACAAGATCGAGCCACACACCACACCATTTCACTGGATGCGCTTTCTGACGGCTTCCGGTCGCTGCTTTGCTTCGATCGAACCGCGCACGGACGAATTCGGCTGGTCGCGTCGCAATGCTTTCATCCAGCCCCAGGTCGACCGTATCCTGTTCGAGGGGCTTTCCCGTTTCGACAATGTGCAGGTGCGGTTCTCTACCAGCTTTGTGAAGCTGGAGCAAACCGCCGACCGCGTGTTGGCCCAGGTCGAGGGGCCAGACGGACCTTACACGATCGAAGCCGATTACATGGTCGGTGCCGATGGTGGACGCAGCCCCGTGCGCGAGGCGCTCGGTCTTGCTTTCGAGGGCGAAACCGCTCCCAACCAGTGGATGGTCATCGATATCGAGAACGACCCGGTCGGGACGCCCAATCTTTATCTCCACTGCGACCCGAAGCGTCCCTATGTTTCGGCGGCCTTGCCGCACGGCGTTCGTCGCTTTGAGTTTCTGGTGATGAAGGACGAGGAGGAAGCGCATTTCAGCAGGCCCGAAGTTATTCGTTCGCTCCTGTCGAAGGTGATCGAAAAGCCGGAAGAGGCTAAGCTGATCCGTCAGCGTGTCTACAATCACAATGCTCGCCTCGCCAATCGTTTCCGCGTTGGGCGCGTTCTTCTGGCCGGTGACGCCGCCCACATCATGCCGGTTTGGCAAGGGCAGGGTTACAATTCTGGTATTCGCGACGCAGCCAATTTAGGCTGGAAGCTCGCCATGGTGGCGGGAAACAGGCTCGAACCTGCGTTGCTCGACACCTACCAATCCGAACGTCGCGATCACGCCAAGGCAATGATCGATCTGTCGGTCATGGTCGGAAAGGTCTTCAACCCGCCATACGCTTTCCTCGGCACGGTGCGTGATTTGGTGACGCAGGTCCTGAACTATGTTCCCTCCGTCAAACGCTACCTGCTGGAGATGCGCTTCAAGCCGATGCCGCGCTTCACCGAAGGTGTGGTGGTGCCAAGCAAAGCCGGCGATGTGCGCAAGAGTCCCGTCGGGCGGCTGTTCATTCAGCCGCGGGTTCGCACGACATCCAACCAGATCGTTCGCATGGACGAGGTAGTCGGTCCCAATTTTTCGATCCTGTCTTGGGGCAACAACCCTGTCCAGTACATGGAGCCGGAACAGGTGGCGATGTGGCGCTCTCTCGGGGCTGTTTTTGTCAGCGTCAAGCCGGACGTTCAGCTTGGCAGTCGGCCGGCCGAGGGCCTCGGTTTTCGCTCTGATCCGCTTGATGGTGTTGTGGAGATCGGTGACGTGCAGGGCCGCCTCAAGGAATGGTTCGGCAATTGGCCGGAATCAGTGGTGTTCCTGCGGCCGGACCGCGTCGTTGCCGCAACGTCATCCCCCCTGCGGGTGACGGAGGTTTCCAAGGCGCTGGCCCGTGTCCTCTCTTATACGCCTCGCCCGACCCGGACAGAGACCCGGAACGGAGAAGCATCGCACGGGTCGGTAGCCGCCGAATAGGCTGACGACTGAAGCAAGATCACGCACAGGAATGGAAAATGGCATCACAGGAACTCGTGAACGAACTCGCCGAAGAGCTAAGAAGGGCTGATGAGACCCGGACGGCGATGGCGCCAATCCGCCAGCGCATGCCAGATGACGGCGGTGAAACTGCCTACGCTGTCCAGCGGGCGAATGTCGAATATTGGCAAGGCAAGGGTCGTCGTGTCGTCGGCAGGAAAATAGGTCTCACCGCCAAGGCGGTGCAGGCGCAACTGGGTGTCTTTCAGCCGGATTTTGGAACGCTTTTCGCCGAGATGATTTTTGGCGATGACGAAGAGATTCCCGCCGATCGCTTGATCCAGCCGAAGGTGGAAGCAGAAGTGGCGCTGGTGCTTAAGCGCGATCTGTCTGCCGTTGACGTGACGTTGACAGAACTATTGCAGGCTGTCGATTTTGCCTTGCCGGCAATTGAAATTGTCGATAGCCGCATCGCGGGATGGGACATCCGCTACAATGACACGGTCGCCGACAACGCCTCGTCCGGCCTCGTCGTGCTGGGGGCGGTGCCTGTACCGCTGGCTGGTCTCGATCTCAAACTTCTGCCGATGGCCATGACGCGTGGAGACGAGACGGTTTCGACTGGTAACGGCGCTGCCTGCCTTGGACATCCCCTGAATGCCGCGCTCTGGCTTGCCCGCAAGATGGCTGGCTTCGGGACACCGCTTGTTGCCGGCGACCTCATTCTCAGTGGAGCGCTCGGTCCCATGGTCCCGGTGCGTCCGGGCGAGCATTTCGAAGCCAGTATTGAGGGACTGGGCGTGGTTCGTGCCGCTTTCGGTGAAGAGCGGAACTGAAGCGCGCGCGGCACTCGCGCTATGGAACTTTCCGATGAGGGCATGTTCGGCAGCAGCAAGTCCGCGAAAAGAGGAAGTCAAGGGGAGGAAATTGAGATGATAAGGCGTCAGTTCCTGTTAGGAACAGTTTCTGCGATAACTGCAATCGCGGTGGGCCGGGCATCCGCCAACGCTGCCGAGACCGTGAAAGTCGGACTTGTTCTTTCGATGTCCGGACCGTTCAGTCAGTACGGACGCCAGATGGAGAACGGTATCCGTCTGTTCATGAAAGAGCATGGCGATACGGTCGCTGGCAAGAAAATCGAACTCGTCATCAAGGACGATGGTGGCCTTGCCCCCGACCGTGCCCGTCGGGCCGCGCAGGACCTTCTTGTGCGCGACAAGGTCGACATCCTTGCCGGATTTACCTTCACCGCTTCTGCAATGGCAGCCGCGCCTCTTGCGAAAGAGGCGGGTGTAGCGATGATCGTTATGAACGCTTCGTCTTCGGGTATTACATCAGCGAGCCCCTACATGATCCGCGTCGGGCAAACCTTGCCGCAGATTACCGAGCCGGCGGCTCGTTACGCGGGCGAGCAGGGTTACAAGACGATCTATACCCTGGTTTCCGACATTACCGCCGGGCACGACGCCGAGGCTTCCTTCGTCCGCGGCCTGCAGGCTGTGGGGGGTGGCGTTTCCGGTTCGCTGCGCGTTCCGGCCCAGAATCCGGATTTCGCTCCCTTCGTTCAGCGCATCAAGGATGCCAAACCCGACGCGGTCTTCGTCTGGCTGCTGCCGGGTGAAGCGACGATCAGCTTCATCAAGGAGTTCAATCAGCGAGGTCTTCGGGCCGAGGGCGTGACCATGCTCGGCACCGGGGATCTCACGGACGAACTGACCATCGAGGCGACCGGCGAGCCGGGCATCGGCGTGGTCACGACCGGCCATTACTCGATGGCTCACGCCTCGCCGAAGAACGAAACTTTCGTAAAAGCCTACCTCGCCGACTATCCCCAGGACAAATGGCCCAACTTCCTGTCCGTCTCTGCCTATGATGGTATGGCGGCACTTTATCGTGGGTTGGAAAAGACCGGAGGTGATGCGTCGGGCACGGCGATCACCGACGCTCTCAAGGGTGAAGCCTTCGAAAGTCCACGTGGCCCGATTGAGATCGACCCAGCAACCCGCGACATCGTGCAAACCGTTTATGTCCGGAGGGTCGAGCGCGTGAACGGGCGGCTCTCTAACGTGGAATTCCATGATTTTCCCAAAAGCCGTGACACCACACAGTAACGCACGATCGAAAGGCGCTCCGGTTTCCATGGCCGCCAAGATGTGCTTCCGGAGGACGGAATGACAGTAAGTATCCTCGGTATCCTCTTCGACGGTCTGGCCTATGGCAGTCTGCTGTTCCTCATCGGTGTCGGCCTGTCGATCACCCTGGGTCTGATGAACTTCGTCAATCTCGCTCATGGCGTCTTCGCTATGGTTGGAGGATATCTGAGCGTCTACCTGTCGCAGAGAGTGGGCATGCCTTTTCTGGTCACATTGCCTCTCGCCTTTGTCGGCGCGGCACTGGCCGGGCTTGCGGCCGAGCGGCTCCTCTTCCGGCATCTCTATAAGGCGCCCCATCTCGATCAGGTCCTGTTCACGGTCGGGTTGGTCTTTTCTTCGATCGCTGCAGCGCATTATTTTTTCGGGGCAGGCCAGCAATTCGCGCCGATGCCGTCGTTCCTTCAAGGTCAGGTCAGGGTTGCGGGAATAGACCTTGGCAAATACCGCCTGTTGTTGATCGCGACGGTCGCACTGCTGACTGTCGGCCTGCATTTGATGCTGTCCAGAACGCGTTTCGGTGCCTCCGTACGCGCTGCCGTCGACAACCAGGATGTTGCGGACGGCCTGGGCATCAATGTCGGTCTTGTTTTCAGTCTTTGTTTCGCGCTTGGCACCGGACTTGCCGGTCTGGGTGGCGCCCTCGGCGTGGAGGTGCTCGGCCTCGATCCAGGTTTCCCGATGAAATACATGGTCTATTTCCTGCTCGTCGTCGTGGTTGGCGGCGCCGGCACCATCAGGGGGCCGCTGATTGCGGCCATGCTCCTCGGGATCTTCGACGTGGCAGGCAAATACTATGTGCCCCAGGTCGGCGCCTTCGTCATCTATGTGTTGATGATCGTCCTGCTTCTGGTCTTTCCTTGCGGTCTTGGAGGAAAGCGCGCATGAACGTCACCGCCCGTTTTCCCCAATCACACCAATCAATATCCGAACTCTCGGGGAGATCCCGCATGACGCATCGATCGATTGCGGTCGAACGCCTGGCCAGCCCGCGCCCGCGCCTGTTCGAGTTTATGGTGTGGCTGATGCCGGCGGTCGCCTATTTTCTTTTCCCGGACAATCTTCTGCTCGGGGTTTCAATCATGACCTATGCGGTCGCCGTGCTGGGGCTCGATCTCTTGCTGGGTTATGCGGGCATCGTCTCGCTCGGCCACGCAGCCTTTTTCGGCATTGGCGCCTATACGGCTGGGCTTCTTGCGGTCGCCGGCTGGCGGGAACCGCTCTCCGGCTTGCTGCTCTCCGGCGCGGTTTCCCTGGCGTTGGGTTATCTCGCCAGTTTTCTCGTCGTGCGCGGCAAGGATCTTTCGCGGCTGATGGTGACGCTTGGCATCGGACTCGTCGTTTATGAAGTCGCCAACCGCATGAGTAGCATTACCGGCGGCGTGGACGGATTGTCCGGCATCGAAATCGCGCCTATATTCGGGATCTTCACATTCGATCTCTATGGCCGCACCGCCTGGTGGTATGCCTACGGCGTTTCGTTTCTGATTTTCGTGTTCCTGCGGCTCATCGTTTCCTCCCCGTTTGGCCTGTCTCTGAGAGCCATCCGCGACGGCGCAAACCGTATGCCGGCACTCGGTGCCTCGGTGAACAGCCGCCTGCGCATCGCCTTCACGCTTTCCGCTGGTATCGCCGGCATTGCCGGCGGGCTTCTTGCTCAGACGACGCAGTTCGTGGGTGTCGATGCCCTTTCTGTGCCACGTGCGGCCGAGTTCCTCGTCATGCTGGTGCTTGGTGGCACTGGCCGTCTCTATGGCGCACTTGCCGGCACTGCGATCTTCATCATTGCCCGCGAATATCTCGCCGATGTCGATCCGGTCTATTGGGAGTTCTGGATGGGTGTCCTTTTGATGGCGGTCGTGCTCTTCGCGCGCGGTGGCATCGTCGGAGCGCTCTTTACCCATCTTCCCGTTCTTCGAGCAAGGTTCGGGAGGGGCGCGCAATGAGGGCCGATACGAGCATTCTTTCTGCTGATGCAAGGATCGCTCTCGCGACCGAGGGGCTCACCAAGGCCTGGGGCGGTTTCGTCGCCAATAGTGATGTCAATTTTTCGCTGCGCGTCGGTGCTCGCCATGCACTGATCGGCCCGAACGGTGCGGGCAAAACCACCTTCATCAACATGCTGACCGGTGTCTTGTCGCCGACTTCCGGCCGCGTCCTTCTCAGCGGTGAGGATGTGACGAACGATCCGCAGGAAAAGCGGGTGCGCAAAGGCATTGCCCGGACGTTTCAGATCAACAATCTCTTTCCGGCTCTGACGGTTCTGGAAAGTGTCCTGCTCGCTATCCTTGAGCGGAGGAACGAAGCCGGCCATTGGTTCCGGCCACTGAGGACGCATGTGGCGGAACTCGAAGAAGCGCTCGATCTTATCTCCAAGCTTGGCCTTGAGGCACAGGCTGGCGAGGAAGTGCACACCCTGGCATATGGCAAGCAGCGTCTCGTGGAGATCGCGCTGGCGCTGGCGACCCGTCCACGCATCCTTCTGCTCGACGAACCGGCGGCAGGCATTCCAGCAGGTGACAGCAGTGAGGTTTTTTCTGTTATCTCGAAGCTGCCGTCGGAGATCAGCATCCTGTTCATAGAGCACGACATGGATCTGGTGCGGCGCTTTTCCGAATGCATCACTGTGCTCGTCGGCGGCAAGATTCTGACCCAGGGAACGCCCGACGACGTCATGAGCGACCCGCGCGTTCGCGAGGTATACCTGGGGGGGGGCGGCCATGGCTGAGTTGTTGACGGTCGAGGGGCTTTCTGCCGGTTACGGCCAGGCAAGCGTGCTGGACGGTATCTCCTTTACGATGCGGTCGGGTGAAAGCCTTGCACTTCTCGGGCGCAATGGCGTCGGGAAGTCGACGCTAATGCGCACTCTGATGGGTTTGACCCGTCGTCATGCCGGTGTGATCCGGTTTGCGGGTGTTGATGTCACGGCGAGGGCACCGCATCGCCGGGCACGTGCTGGCCTCGGTTGGGTACCGCAAGAGCGCGCCATGTTTCCTTCGCTCACTGTAGAGGAGCATCTGACGACGGTTGCACGGCTAGGGCCGTGGGATCTCGCAGCGATCTACGAGGCGTTTCCGCGGCTCAAGGAACGACGCGCCAACCTGGGGAACCAACTCTCCGGCGGGGAGCAGCAGATGGTGGCCATTGCCCGCGCTCTGATAACCAATCCCCGTCTTTTATTGCTGGATGAGCCCATGGAGGGACTGGCGCCTATTATAGTTCAGGAGCTGTCGACAATCATCGCTGATCTGATCGGCGAGCGAGGCCTGTCGGTCATCGTCGTTGAGCAGCACGCCCGTTTCGCACTGTCCATGACGGCGGACGCCTTGGTGCTGGATCGCGGCCGCGTCGTGCACAGATCATCCAGTAAGGACCTCCTGAACGATGACGAAAAACTCGCCCATCTCCTGGCGGTCGGCGCCTGAAACCACCTCGAAAGGACCAGACAATGGCGAAATTAAAATGCGCGATTATCGGCTCGGGCAATATCGGCTCGGACCTTATGATCAAGATCATGCGAACCTCGAAGAACATCGAGATGGGGGCAATGGTAGGGATCGAGCCGGCATCCGACGGCCTTGCGCGGGCTGCGAGGCTCGGCGTGGCGACGACGCATGAGGGGATCGACGGACTGTTGAAGCTGCCGGAATACACGGATATCCAGGTCGTTTTCGATGCGACGTCGGCCAAGGCCCATATCTCCAACAACGCCATCCTGCAGAAGGACGGCAAGAAGGTCATCGACTTGACGCCCGCGGCCATCGGCCCCTTCACCATTCCGGCGATCAACGGCGATGCCAACCTCGGCGAACCGAACGTCAACATGGTGACCTGCGGCGGCCAGGCGACCATCCCTATGGTCCATGCCGTCGCCCGCGTCTCGAAACGGACGATCTACGGCGAGATCGTCGCTTCGATCTCGTCGAAGTCGGCCGGGCCGGGCACCCGCGCCAACATTGACGAGTTTACTGAGACGACCTCCAGGGCCATCGAGCTTCTCGGCGGAGCCGAACGCGGCAAAGCGATCATCATCCTCAATCCGGCCGAGCCGCCGATGATCATGCGCGATACTGTTTTCGTGCTGTCGCAGGGGGCTGATCGGGCCGCGATTGAGAAGTCCGTCGAGGACATGGTGAAGACCGTTCAAGCCTATGTGCCGGGCTACCGTTTGAAGCAGAAGGTGCAGTTCGAAACGATCGGCGACAACGCACCGGTGCGGGTGCCGGGCATCGGGCCGGTAACCGGCCTCAAGACGACCATCTTCCTGGAGGTGGAGGGTGCCGCCCACTATCTGCCGGCCTATGCCGGAAATCTCGACATCATGACATCCGCCGCTCTCATCAGTGCCGATCACTGGGCGGCAAAGGTTCTTGCGAAGGAGGCTGCAGAATGACCCGTCCCAATCCAAACAAGCTCTACGTGCAGGACGTGACACTGCGAGACGGCATGCACGCCATCCGCCACCAGTACAGCCTCGACGCGGTGACAAAGATCGCCGCAGCGCTCGACGCGGCCAAGGTGGATGCCATCGAAATCACCCATGGCGACGGTCTCGTCGGTTCGACGTTCAACTACGGTTTCGGTCGCCACGACGATGTGGAGTGGATCGCGGCTGTTGCCTGTGTCTGCAAGCACGCCGTGGTGACCGTGCTGCTTCTGCCCGGGATCGGCACCGCGCACGATCTCAAACAGGCTTATGACGCTGGCGCCCGTTCGGTTCGCATCGCCACCCATTGCACCGAGGCCGATGTCTCCCGCCAGCATATCGAGGCGGCCCGCGCGCTCGGCATGGATACGGTGGGATTCCTGATGATGGCCCATATGGCCGATCCGGCAAAACTTCTGGAACAGGCAAGGCTGATGGAAAGCTACGGGGCGGAATGCGTCTATGTGACGGACTCTGCCGGCGCGCTTCTGCCCGATCAGTATAGGGAGCGGGTGAAGACGTTGCGTCAGGGGCTCAAACCGGAAACGGAAGTCGGGGTTCACACGCACCACAATCTGACGCTCGGCGTCGCGAATGCGGTGGCCGGCATCGAGGCCGGCGCTGTGCGCGTCGATGCCTCGCTGGCCGGCATGGGCGCAGGCGCGGGCAATGCGCCGCTCGAAGCGCTGATTGCGGTTTTCAACCGCATGGGTATCGACACCGGATGCGACCTCTACAGGTTGATGGATGCGGCCGACGATCTCGTGCGTCCGCTTCAGGACCGTCCAGTGCGCGTTGATCGGGAGAGCCTGTCGCTCGGTTATGCGGGCGTCTATTCGAGTTTCCTGCGGCATGCGGAAGCTGCGTCGAGGATCTATGGCGTCGATGCGCGGGAAATCCTGATCGAACTCGGAAACCGCCGCATGATCGGCGGTCAGGAAGACATGATCGTCGATGTCGCACTCGATCTCATCAATGCAAAACCGGCGGCATGACACGGCCGCCGATATACCGGGGATCTGGCTGGTAGCCATCGTCAGTTCGATGATGCCACCTTGTGCCGGCGCCCCCGCAGACGATGCAGAATGCTGCCGTTTGTTGGGCGGCGTTCTCTTCAGCCAGATCGCTTATATGACCTTATGGTTCATAGCTGGAATTCCCGTCGGTTTGCTGTTCTCTTGGAGAACGTTTGGGCGAAGCCGATTGTCACCGGTCGAACGGTTTTTCATTCTCATGAAGGGAAAACAGTTTCGATCAATAGCGGCTATGGCCGGAACCAAACATGGTGCTGGCCGCCAGCAGTGTGAACATTGTTTAAAGGGAGCACGACATGGCTGGCATGGACATCAAAGGAAAGTCCATTCTCATAACAGGGGGTGGTTCTGGTATTGGAGCGGCGACTGTCCAATTCGCTGCTCAACTTGGAGCCAAGGTCGCCATCGCCGACCGCGATCGCGCTAGCGGTGAGACGGTCCTTGCCAAGCTACTCGCTGATGGCGGTGATGCCAAGTTCACGATGGTCGACATTGCTAACGAGGCTCAGGTTCAGGGCATGATCAGCAAGGCCGACGACAAATATGGCCAGCTTGACTGCGCTTTCAACAATGCCGGCGTGGCGGGATACAGTCATCAACCTGGTGAAGAAGCCGTCTTGCTTGGAGAACTCACTAGCAGTGCCTTCGAACGCAATCTCTCGATCAATGCGCTCGGACATTCCTATGCATAAAGTACGAAAACCAGGCGGTGCTTGCCTCGGGCGGCGGCTCTATCTTCAATACCGCTTCGATCGCGGGGATTCTAGCCGTCGAGGCAACAGGAGACTATGTTGCCTCAAAGCATGCCGTGATTTGTATCACAAAAACGGCCACCCTCGACTTTCGGCAATAACCCCGACTTGGCCGGCTGAACTGAGGCGATGCAGCCGGTTGGCTGGCGTGGCAAGCCCACCGAGGTTGTCGAGGCCGCACTGTGGCTGTTGTCCGCCGCCGCTTCGTTCGTAACCGGAGTATCTTTGCCGGTCGATGGCGGCTTTTCGATTGTCTGACCGTCGCGATTGTCAATGACCGGGCGCGGCATGGCTGTTTGCGCCACTTGGTCAAGCTGCGCTGACGTCGGCGCAAGAGAATTTTGGGGCACAGTAGCGATTACCCCAACAGCGTAACAATAGTTTTGCATTGGATGACAGAGGAGGCCACACAACATGCCCGAGAAGACAGGATTTTCCAAGGCGCAGGAATTGCGCATGAGCCAGGTTTTAGCCGGCTCGCCATCGAACTGGGGACGTTGGGGTGACGATGACGAAGTTAGCGCGCTCAATTTTCTGACGAACACCGAGGTTCTGCGCGCGTCGCGCGCAGTCCGTCAGGGGAAGGTGTTCACCTGCGGGGAAGTCATCGGTAATCCCAAAGGCGACCCGATGTGGCCGGGCCGCATTCCGACGAAACGTGAAACGGTTATCGACAAGAACAGTTACATCAAGGGGGATATGCCGACTTTGCCGGGCGGCGCCGAGTTTACCGACGACCGGATCGAAATGTTCCTCCAGGCATCCACCCAGTTCGATGCGCTCGGTCACGTCTGGTACGATGACCAGCTTTACAACGGGTATCCGGCAAGCGAGACGAATGGCGGGCTGAAGAAGGCTTCAATTCTGCCAATCGCCGAGCGCGGCGTCGTCGGTCGCGGCATCCTCCTGGACATGGCCGCTTACAAGGACAAGTTCGCGCTGGACAAAGGCGACCTCCTGGGCCTCGAGGATATTCTCGGCTGCGCGGAAAAGCAGGGCGTGACCATCGAGAAGCATGACATCCTGTGCCTGCGCATCGGCTTCCTGCAGCTTCTCTACGTCCAGGGCCCCGAGGTCTTTTACAAGGACTTCATGGAGCCGGGATTGACCTACTCGGCTGAGCTCGTGGACTGGTTCTACCAGATGGAGATCCCCTGCCTCGCCACGGATACCATCTCCAACGAGACCGAACTCGATCCGGAGATCGGTGTCCAGATTCCGTTGCACTGCGCGCTGATGCGGAATCTCGGCATCGCGTTCAACGAAATCTGCAACTTCGAAGCCCTTGCCAAGGACTGCCATGCCGATGGGCAATGGGATTTCCTCTATGCGGCTGCCCCCCTCAAGGTGCGCGAAGCGACGGGGGCGCCCCTCAACATACTGGCGGTGAAATAGGTCGAGGGAAAGGTCCGGTCATGTGCCGCTTTTGCGAACAGCGCGCCTTTGGCAGCGAGGAGCACTACAACCCACAGCTTCGTTATGGCGGGTTCGTTCCGGGTGCCAATATGGCGCCGGATCTCATCTTATGCGACGGGTCCATCTTGACGATGGACCCGTCGCGTCCGGAAGCGACGGCGGTCGCCATCAGGCAGGGGATCATCCAGGCCGTGGGTACTACCGACGAGGTGTTGGCATGTCGCGGCCGTGCAACGCGCGTTGTCCGGCTTGAAGGGAGAGCGCTCGTGCCCGGCTTCATCGCATCTGGAGTACGTCTGCCCAACGCAAACGGCGATGACGAGTTGGAGCGCTGGGTAATGGCCTGTGCGCGAGCCGGCTTTACGACTGTCGATGTCACGGATTTGGGCGCACGATGGGAAATCTATGACGCCATCTCACTTGTAATCGGTCGTCGTCACCGACTGCGCCTGCGCGGCGCGGTCCGTGACGATCTAGTGCGGGATTGGGCGGACGGAGACCTGTCGCCCGGGCAAGGCAATGATCTGATTTGCATCGATGCGGTGCGCCTGCGCCCCTCGGAAGGTGCGGCTCATCTGGTGCTGGCTAGTGCGCTCAAACGTCGTTCTGAAGGCTGGCGTGTCGTTCTGGACTGTCTTGGTACAGACGACCTGGAATGCGCGCTGGAGATCGCCTCGCTGACGTCGAACGACGAGCTTGCGGACGTGCGACTGTTGATGCCTTGGTCTATCGACGAAGAAATGGAACGCAGGTTGACAATATCTGGATTGCACCTCGTACCGACGTGGGGACTGGCTCCGGTGGAACGGCTGTCGGGCTCTGCTGAGCAATCAGCGGCAGCGATGCATTCACTCATCGTGGAAATGGCTCATCTGGCCGGTGTGGAGATTATCGTCGGCGAGATACGGCGCGGGTTGTATGCGGATTTCACGGTGTTAAATCGTTCTCCGTATTCGGTCGGTCAAGGACCGATAAAGGTTCTTGCAACATGGATCGAAGGGGTTCGTGTTCGATTGGATGACAATCGTGCTTTGCGAACCGAGGGCGACCTTACGGCTGGCGGGGGCTACTCGAAGCAGGCATTTCAAACTGGAGGATTGAGTTAGAACTCAGTGTTCCAGAGCTGATTTGTCTGATCAGCAAAATCCGGCCCTCACTGAGACGGGGTTCGTCGCCCGGTGGCGAGCGCATGGCGACCTCGCAACCAGAAACCCGCGCTGGAAACACGTGGCGCTGTATTCGCAATGCGATGTCGTTGACGATATCCGCCCCGCCACGACGGAGTTGATGTGGTCTGGTACGAGAGCTTCGCGGCGCGTGCGGCGGGCCTGGCTGAGACAGCATCGCAGTAAATGATGGAAGCCGACGAGCGGGAGATATTCTCTTCACTGACCGGCGAGGTTTCGTTCATCTCCGAAGAGGCTGCGGATTTCCAGCGTTCGGATGTTGGAGCGAAAGTGTTTCGCCTTGTTTTATGGGACGCAGAGGGCAGCGAAGCCGGTGGGATCGATGTGATGGGCGATCGGATTGCGACTTCGATCCGTTGGGTGTGAAACGCCGCGATCGACAGGGAACCGGCGCTTCTTGGTCCTCGACTGTGGTCGAGCGTCGAAGAATGGAGCGTTCCTAAGGCCAATGATGCGTTGAAGGTGCGCGATTCTCTCGTTCGATCAGGTGCAGAGCGGGATGGATCGCAGGTCGTGGCCGCTGTCACGAACTGGGCTCTATCCAATGACAGTCATATCTGATGTCCTTATAATCTAGCGATACTGGACCTGCGCGGATAACGAGGACGGGCCGTCAACGGACTTGTGCGACTTCTTGCATGACGGAACAGGGGGAGATCGTTTGGCATTTTGTCTCCGGAATTATGCCCGTTTGGAAGACGCGCAATGAGTCCAAGCAATCGAAAATCAGTTCACCCGTCGACAGCTGTTCACGTGGTGCACAATCGCGAAAATGATGTCGCGCGACTGTCGCGGGTCCTATTAACTCTCATTAAAAAAGCAGGCGCCAAGGAACCTCTGCAGTGAGCGTGCTCGCAAAGCAAGGCGCGCTTTCGAATGCGAATAGCCAGGGAGGAGAACCATGGCAAACGAACAATACGATCTTGTCGTTGTGGGAGCAGGTGTCGCCGGGATGGCGGCGGCGATCGTTGCTCATAACAAGGGTTTGCGTGTCGTCATCGTCGAAAAGACTGCCTATGTCGGCGGGACGACCTCCTTTTCCGGAGGGGTGAGTTGGGTGCCTAACAGCCGCCAGAACCGAGAACTGGGCGTCGAGGATAGTGTCGAACGTGCCACACAATATCTTGACAGCATACTTGGAAATCTACCGGAGCGCGAAGCGCGCATCGAGTATCTGAAGCGCGCACCCGAGGCCGTCGCCTTTCTCGAAAGCGTCTCGCATCTGAAATTTTTCGTGCGTCCGAGCAATTCTCCGGACTACTTTCCCGACGTGCCTGGCGCGGAAAAGCGTGGTCGGGCAATAACGCCGGTGAACTACGATGGGCGATTGCTCGGCGAAAAGTTCCGGGACATTCGGCCGCCACTTCCGGAGCTATGCCTCTTCGGGACGGCGATGCTCGACGGCCCTGACCTCTACCATCTCCTGAATGCGCGGTCTTCCCTGCGGTCCGCATGGCATTCGCTTGCTCTGGTTCTCCGTCACGCTCGCGACAGGATATTCTACAGGAGCTATGGTCGCGGAACCCGCCTTACAGGCGGCAACGCCGTGATCGGACGTCTCTACAAGTCGATCATGGAGAGGGAAATACCGGTCCTCCTGAACTCGCCTCTGGTCGGTCTCGTCAAGGACCGCGACAGAGTGCGAGGCGTGGCGGTACAGACCGAGAGCGGGCGACGTGAAATCCGCGCTGGCTGTGGCGTCGTTCTTGCGACTGGTGGCTTTCCGTGGGGTGCCAAGCTGCGTAAGGACAACGCCGGTGATGTCCCAGTGGGCTACTCGGCCACGAGCCGGGACAGCACCGGCGACGGCATCTCGATCGCCGTCGAAAATGGTGCCGAGTTCCTGACAAGCAATTCCAACCCCGCATTCTGGACGCCAGTCTCCATCGGCGAGCGCCGCGACGGTTCGCTTGCGCATTTTCCTCACCTTATGGCGGACAGATCGAAGCCAGGCCTGATCGCGGTGAACGGGGACGGCAAGCGTTTTTACAACGAGTCGGAGAATTACCACGATCTCGTGTGCGCGATGATCGGCAAGTCAAAGGGGAAGAGCCGGCCCCCGTTCCATCTCATCTGTGACCACGTCTTTATCAAGAAATACGTCTTCGGCATGGTCGCGCCTCTTGCCAGCGCGCGTCGTCGGCACATCCGGTCCGGTTATCTCATCAAGGCTCGATCTATCGACGAACTCGCATCGAAAGTCGGCGTCGATACGGCCGCCCTTCGCAGCACCCTGGAACGCTATAACCGCGATGCCGCGGTGGGCACGGATACGGAATTCGGCAAGGGATCCTCAGCGTATAACAGGTATCTGGGTGATCCTTCCCACAAACCGAACCCGTGCCTGGCGCCGATCGAAACTGCGCCCTTCTACGCCATTAGAGTGTATCCCGGCGATATCGGGACCGCTTACGGACTATCGGTGGACCTGCAGTCGAGAGTTCTCGACGGAAGCAGCAGACCGATCGACGGTCTTTACGCCTGCGGCAATGATCGCAACTCCATCATGGGCGGGCTGTATCCCAGCGGTGGTATCACCGTCGGCCCAGCACTGACCTTTGCCTATCTTGCGGCGCTCGACGCTGCCAACACCAAATCGGCCCATGTGGGCCGACCGCAATCGATCGCGAGCTGACTTTTCAGCTGCGTTCCGCAGAATTCTTAGCCATGGCAAATCGGTAGGAGCAGTCGTGAAACTCAATCGTCGCACATTACTCAAGGCGTCGGCCGCCGGCGCGGCCTCGTTCGCCTACGGACAATTCGCTGTCGGCCAAACAAATGACCCCATCCGAATAGGCGTGATAACGAGCTTGAGCGGGCCGGGTGAACCTGCCTCCCGCAACATCAAACTCGGCATCGATATCGCGACTGCGCAGATCAACAAAACGGGCGGAATAAACGGTCGGCGTATCGCTCTGGAAGTTCGCGATGACAAGGGCAACGTGGCGCAGGCGATTGCCATGGCTCGAGAACTGCTCGGTAGTGGAGTCAATCTGTTCACGGGCACCTCTCAAAGTGCTGTCGCCCTGGCGATCGGTCCGGTCATGCAGCAGGAAAACGGTGTCATCGTCGGCTCGATTGCTGCGTCGGACAAGATCAATCACCAAAATTTCAACCCGCACTACTTTCGCGCCAGTGAAACCCCGTTGGCGCGCTTTAATGGGCTTGCGCAGCTGGCGGCGCAGAGATTCCCGGACGCGACACGGTGGTTCGGTATTCTTCCGGACTATGAATACGGCCACGCATCATGGTCGATGTTCGTTGACGGCCTCCTCAAGTTCTATCCGAGCATCGTGGGGAAGCAGCCGGAGATTATCGATCCGATCGTTCACCCGTTCGGGACCGCCGATTTTCGACCCTACATTACCAATGCCATGCGGAAGCAGTTCGACGGTTTCTTCATGGGTTCGTTCGGCAACGACTCGATCACCTTCTACCAACAGGCCCGGCCGTTCCGTTTCACGGAACGTGCAAAAGCCATTCTCGACGGCGGCAATGAGTTCGTCGTTTCGCGTGCTCTGGGAAAGAACAGTCCCTCCGTCTGGTCCGCCACCTACTGGTATCCCGGCAACAATCAGGGAATCGCAGCCAGCGACGCACTTCTGACTGATTACCAAACGCTCAATGGCAGGATGCCGCCGGAAGGCGTGGTCGCAGAAGGGCATGCTGACATTCTGCTTTTGGCCAAGGCAATCTCGGTGGCGAATTCCACCGAGACCGCCGCAGTGATGGCCGCGATGAAGGGGTTGGAGTGGGAGACAGCAACCGGAAAGCGGCGCATTCGTGCCGAGGATAATCAGTCGATCCGCGATCCTGAATTCGTCTTCACCGTCCCTGCCAATGATGCGTCCGGTTTCACCGTGGCCGACAGTGTGAAGTTGCCGGGCGACGCTTTGGCCGAACCTCCCACGCCGGGGCAGGCGCTCGAACTGCGCAGGCCCGCATAGGCTGGGAAGTTTGCGGGCATGTCCTTTCTCATTCCGCGCTCGGACGCAACTGGTCTCGCGCTGGCCAATTGCGTTAGCTCGTCACCAGAGTTGGAAACAGATGATCTTTGATGCAGCAACGATAGCCTTCAATGCTCTGTCGTGGGCGATGGCAACCTTCCTGGTTGCGTCGGGACTGACACTGATATTCGGCGTCCTTCACATCCTCAATTTTGCTCACGGCGGCTTCTTCATGCTGGGAGCCTATATACTGTTTTCGCTCACCCATGCCATGGGTGGCGAACTGTCGATGGGGCCGTACATCCTCTTCAGCGTCGGTATAGGCCTACTCGTCGCCATGCTCGGACTGCTTGCGAATCTGTTGATTTTTCGTCGGCTGCGCGCGGTAGATGATGCCTACGTGCTCATCGCCACCTACGCGCTTCTGATCTTTGTGGAAGGTGCCGTGAAGCTGATCTGGGGGGTGGACACGATTTCAGTTATGCCGCCGATCGACCTCTCCGGGGCGGTGTTCATTGGCTATCTCGTCATGCCCCACTATTCGTTGTTCGTGATTGCTTGTGGACTTGTCGTCTTCGCCGGTTTGGAGTGGATGATGTTGCGCACCGCCTTTGGCAAGATGCTCAAGGCGGTTGCCATCGATCCCTGGATGTGTGGCCTGCTTGCCATCGATATCGAGAAGGTACGTGCGGCCACGATCGTCATCGGTTTTGGCCTTGCCGGTCTGGCCGGCAGTCTGCTCGCAGCGAACCAGGGCATTGATCCCCGCATTGGCGGCGCGTTCATCATCCAGGCATTCGGAGTTATCATCGTCGGTGGCATGGGCAGCATCCGCGGTGCCTTCTATGCGTCACTCCTCCTTGGCCTTGTCGATTCGTTAGGGACCGTGCTTGTTCCCGGCTTTCCGGGCCTCTTCTTCTATCTTGCCTTCGCAGGCATGATCCTTATTCGCCCCAAAGGCATCATCAGCAAGGGGCTCGCAGCATGAACTCTCATGGAAAAATCACAGCCTGGCCGTTTCTCGTTGGATTCGTGCTCGTTCTCGCAGTCGGCCTCGCCCTGCCGATGGTCGCCAATCGCGGGCTTGTGTTCGTTGCCGGCGTCGTGATGATCGATATCGTCGTTGCCCTTGCATTCAATTTCCTGCTGTCGACCGCGGGAATACTCAGTTTCGGCCAGGCCATGTTCATCATCGTCGGCGGATATGGGGCCGGCATTGTGATCAAGACCTTCACGGGGCTTTCGGTATTGCCCGCTGTGGCTGCCGCCGGCCTTCTGTCCGGGCTTCTTGCGCTGATCGTCGGTTTCATCGCCCTGCGCCGCGTTGAGGGGAGTTACTTCGCGGTGCTCACGCTCGCCCTTTCCACTCTCGTCTATCTGTCCATCGGAAAGATCGATCTGCTTGGCCGAGAAGATGGACTGACAGGCATCGGACGACCGGATCTCCAGCTCGGCTTCATGTCGGTATCGCTCACCGCCGGCGATCGCTTCTACTACCTGATCGTGATTGTCTGCATGATCCTGACGGCGATAGTATGGCTTGTTATGAAAAGCCAGTTTGGCCGTGCGGTAAGAGCCATCCGACATGATCCGCAGCGCGCCGCTTTCTTCGGCATCAATGTCCAGGCTTTTCGTCTCACTGCCTTCGTTTTTGCCGGAACAATAACTGGTATTGCAAGCGCGCTGCTTGGACCCTGGACACAGGTTCTGACAACCGATCTCGGTCATTGGGCGCAATCGACCGAACCGATCCTTCATGTGTTGCTTGGCGGAGCCGGTTTCTTCTGGGGGCCAGCGGTGGGAGCCGTGGCGTTCGCCGCGCTCGCTTATCTGACGCGCACGCTGACGGGATTGAGCGAACTGGTGACCGGCGGACTGCTTCTTTTTGTGGTTCTTGCGTTTCCGGGCGGTCTTCTCGGGATTGTTAGTCGCATGATGGGTCGAACCCCGGAAGGACACGACAAATGAACTTGCCTTTGCTTGAAGCGACGGGACTCGAAAAGGCGTATGGTCGGATTTCGGTTCTCAAGAATGTCGGCCTGACCATCGATCGGGGAGAGGCCCACATCGTGATTGGCCCGAACGGCGCGGGCAAGACCACCCTGTTCAAGGTGCTCAGTGGCGAAATTTTTCCTCGAGGCGGCTCGATCCGCTTCGAGGGCCAAGACATCACGAATGTCCCGGACTGGCGGCGGGTGCGCATGGGAATTGGCCGCACGTTTCAGTCGGCTCGGATCTTCAGCGATCTGACGCCGTTCGAAAACATGATTGTGGCCGTCGAGGCAAGTGCGAGAACCAGGGGTGGTCTCCTGAAGTTGCTGAGCATCAGGCCGAATGCCGAGAATCGCGATACCGCCAGGGTCATTTTGCGTGACTTCCTGCTGGAGACGGTCGCCGACCGACCAACCAGGACACTGTCACATGGCGACAAGAAACGGTTGGAACTAGCGATGGCCGTTGCCGGAAAGCCACGGGTGCTGATGCTCGATGAGCCGACAGCCGGGATGGCTCCGGCCGACCGATACAAATGCATAGAGCTGATCGGCAGGCTGCTCGAGAAGGGCGATTTTTCCTTGCTGTTGACCGAGCACGACATGGAGGTCGTGTTTGGCCTCGCCACCCGTGTCACCGTACTGAACTATGGTGAGGTCATCGCAAGCGGTGCTCCCCAGGACATTCGTTCCAACGCCCGTGTGCGCGAGGTGTATCTAGGCCATGAACTCGCAACTGCTTGAAGTTAAAGAATGCAACGCCCACTATGGTGAAAGCCATATCCTGCATGCCATTTCGATGGATATCGAGGAGGGAAGCGGCGTCGCTCTGCTCGGTCGCAATGGTGCAGGCAAATCCACGCTCTTCAAGAGCATTCTCGGTGCCGGTCCCACCGTTACGGGTGACATCAGACTTCGGGGACGATCCATCATGCATGCGGCGGTGCATGAAAGGGCTTTATCCGGCCTCAGTCTCGTACCTGAGGATCGACGGATATTTCCGCATATCAGTGTCGAAGAGAACCTGAGATTTGCCGAGAGAGCGACCCGCAAGGGTGAGACTGCTTTGGGCATAGCCGAAGTGGTGGAAAGGTTCCCGATGCTCGGCGGCCTGCTGGATCGACGAGGCTATCAGTTGAGCGGAGGCCAACAACAAATGCTGGCCGTGGCCAGAGGGCTCGTTCCGCGCCCACTGCTTTTACTGCTTGATGAGCCTGCCGAGGGGCTCGCTCCTCTCGTCGTCCAGGAACTTTCGGAGCAGATTGTCCGGATCCGTCAGCGAGAGCACGTCGGCCTTTTGCTGGCTGAGCAGAATGTGGGCTTTGCGCGGCAGTGTACCGAGTTCGTCTACATTCTTGACAGTGGCCGGATCGTATTCCGGGGCGACTGGTCTTCCTTCGATGCTGATGCCGAACTCGTTAATCGATACCTAGCTGTTTGAGAACCCGCACGAAAGGGACAGGTCATGGCAGAGAAACTCAGGACGCCTCTAGATTCGATGAAACTCGATCCCGAGATCAGCGAAGCCTTTGCCAGGATCCTCCGTTCACCTGATGAGGTTTTGCATGCGATCGAAACCCCACGCGACATTGATCTTGTGCGCCGACAGAACGACAAGCGAACGAAGGCTTTGCTTGAAGGCGTCGATAGGGCAGGGGTGACGACCGAGACGTTCGAAGTGGAGGCTCCCGACGGCGTAACGCTGGCGCTACGAGTGCATCGGCCGTCGGTCCCAGTGCATGACGAACAGCTTCCCTGCCTCTACTATCTCCATCCCGGTGGAATGATCGCCGGCACGCCGGAGGGCGATGACGTCCAGCTTGTCCCATTGGTGCGCGAACTGGGCTGCGTGGCCACGTCTTTGGCCTATCGGCTCGCGCCGGAACACCCGGCTCCGGTCGGCGCTGACGATTGCTACACGGGCCTGAGATGGGTTCTTGCGAATGCCAGCCCTCTTGGTATCGATCCGCTGCGCCTGGCGGTGGGTGGGGCCAGTGCCGGTGGCGGAATGGCTGCATCATGTACGCTCGCCGCGGTCCGGGATGGAATAGCTCCTCGGTTCCTGCTCCTGCGGTATCCGCAATTGGACGACCGGCACCTTACGCCGTCTTCTCGGGTCTCATGGCCGGTATGGCCACACGAAGTCAGCGTCGGCGCCTGGAAAGCGGTCCTGGGAGATCGCTATGGCACGGATGAGGTCACTCCCTACGAGGCGCCGGGCCGGGCCGTGACCTTGGAAGGAATTCCGCCCACCTATATCGACGTGGGCGCGATGGATACGTTTCGGGACGACTGTATAGACTTCGCAAGACGTCTTTTGGCGGCAGACATCTCGACAGAACTCCATGTCTATCCGGGGTGCTGCCACGGCTTCGACCTGTTGGTGCCGCAGGCAGTTGTTTCGCTCGCCGCCGGGCAATTGGCGGTCGGCGCACTCCGCAAGGCATGGGAGCGATAACGATGATCGTGAACCATCAGCCCGAACGGTCGATCTCTTGCCAGAAGGATGCGTACAAAGACGTTCGTGCCTTGTCACGCGGGCTGTCGATCATCGAGGCCCTCGGTACGTTGGGCTGGGTGAAACTTGGGGCGCTCAGCGCCTATACCGGCATTGATCGAACGACAGTCTACCGGCTGGTCAACACTCTCGCGGAGACTGGCTACGTCAGCCGCCGGGAGGGTGATGGTGCGGTGAACCTGTCCTGGAAACTGCTGCAGATTACCGGCAATCTGCGCGGTGACGATCTCACGGGCCAGATAGTCATGAGGCATCTGGCTCAGTTGACCGAAGCGATCAAATGGCCGAGCGACTTCGCCACCCTTTCAGGCGGCGGCGTGCATATCGCGGTCTCGACCCACAACATGAGCCCCATGAGCATGCACCGGGGAATGATCGGCCGTAAACGACCGTTGCTGCGCTCTGCTCTGGGTAAAGCGATCCTAAGCGCGATGTCGCCGGATGAACTGCGTCAGACCCTGGATATCACTCAAAGGCTCGATACGCAGGACGCGCAAGACGCCCGTTCGACCTTCTTGCTGGAACGGATGACCCGGGAAGTACGGGAACTGGGCTACGCATCTGCCGTGGGCACAACGGAAGCCAAGTTCAGTGCGATCGCCTTACCCGTTTGCCCGGGAGGCAGCGTCATTGGCGCGGTTAATATCGTTTTCTTCAGAAGCGCGCTCACGCCGGCTGAAGCCGCCGAGCGCTATCTCGGTCGTTTTCGTGAATGTGCCCGCGCGATCGAGGCGGAAATCACCGAAGCGATATCGAATGTGGTCACCTAGACCGGACCGGGATCTCGGTCGGCGGCTGCAAGCTGATCTCGGGTCACGGTGTTAACCGATAGTGGGATGAGGAATTGATGGAACGCGATTTTGATGTTGTTGTCATCGGTGGCGGAGGCGCGGGACTTTCCGCGGCCCTGGCTGCCGCTGAGAATGGTGCGAGAACTCTTCTTGTCGATGCCGCCGGTAAGCTTGGCGGGTCGACGGCACTGTCCGGTGGGGTTTTTTATGCTGCTGGCACGGCGATCCAGCGCTCGAACGGCGTCAGCGACACGGCGGAGGATATGTATCACCATTACATGACGCTCAATCGTCATGCCGTTTCGCCTCCGCTCGTCAAGAAGATCTGCAACGAGGCCAGTTCGACCCTCGAATGGCTGATCTCCCTAGGTGTCCGCTACACAGACTACGGGCTTTATTTTTCCGGTTGCGACGAAGTTCCCAGAGGTCACCGCCCCGTGGGAGCTGGAGCGGAAATCGTCGAAAGGCTGGAGGGGGCTCTCAGTCAACATAGTGTCGATATCGCACTCGCCACACGGATCACCGGTCTGGTCCTCGGCGAGGATGGAGCGATCGGCGGCGTGAAGATCGGCGACGACACCGTGACCTCTTCGGCGGTGGTTCTGGCCACGGGCGGTTTTGGTGCCAATCCCGAGATGCTTTCCTTCTATTTCCCGGACAGCGCCATGGGTGGGGACTATCTATGGTATGTAGGTGCAAAAACGTGCCAGGGTGATGGCATCAAGTTCGGTCTTTTAGCTGGCGCCAGTGTCGTCGGCTTCAATCGCGGGCAATTGACCGTGACCCACGGCTTCGCGCGCGACAACGAGGTCGAGCAGCCGGGATGGTTGGTTCACGTCAACCGCGAGGGGCAGCGGTTCGTGAACGAAAACCTATCCTATGCCGTGCTAGCTGACCGGGTGAAGCATCAGACCGGGCACGAATGCTTCTCGATCTTCGACGAGGCGGCCCGTCTCTCGCTCGAAAGGGCGAACCCGCGTCAGCCATGCTGGCAGAAGGACCTGCTTTCGCAGTATCAGCAACAAGGCTATCTCGTTCGCGCCGACAGCGTCGCCGAGCTGGCAGAAGGGCTGGAAATCCCGGTCGCCGCGTTCGAAGCCACTCTGGCCCAGTACAACGCGGATTGCGCTGCCGGAGAGGATCGGCAGTTCTTTAAGGGTGTCGAACACCTGCGCGCGATGACGTCGCCCCCTTTCTATGCTGCACGGATGAAGCCGGGAATCCTCGGGCTGACGCTTACAGGCCTGCGCATCGACGACCGGGCGCGCGTGTTGGACGCGCTGGGGTGCGCGATACCGGGTTTGTTCGCGGCGGGTGAGACCACGGGGGGCGTGATAGGCGATATCTATACCGCTAGCGGCAACTCCATCGCCAATGCGATTATCTTTGGGAGAACTGCGGGCAGATCGGCGGCCGCGTTGTCCCGTCGCCATTGACCACAGCCATAGTATTGGGTCACCTCACGTGGCTCTGTTGCAAAAATTTTGCCGAAGTCCGAAAGAGTGCTGACAATTTTCAGTGAGAATCTCGATGAGCGATTTCAAGTGGCGCCAATGCCAGCGCAGCCGTTTTTCAATCTCCGGCGCGTATTTCTATACCCAGCGATAAATCAGTATTGTGCATGCTACGAACATATGCGGCTTTCCAATTGCCCGATAACCATTCACGCCGTTACCAGCGTTGATGAGATCCTGGATGCGGAAACGCCGCTAGTTTCCAGAGTCGATGGTATGGAGGAGTTCTGATATGATGGGGCGCAATGTTCAATCGAATGTAACTCGGCACGAGCTGCTAGTCGATGGACTCGAAACGAGCTATCTTGAGGCGGGTTCGGGAAAGCCTGTTGTCCTGTTGCATGGTGGCGAATTCGGGGCGAGCGCCGAGATTTGCTGGGAAGCGACAATACCCGCGCTGGCAGCGCACTTTCGCGTCATTGCGCCTGATCTATTGGGGTTTGGCGGCACGGCGAAGATCATGGACTTCGTTGATGGGCGAGGTCGACGTCTCCGTCACCTGGGACGCTTTCTGGAACAGGTGGGGGCCACGGGCGCGCAATGCGTAGGGAACTCCATGGGGGGAATGCTGTTGCTGTTCGATGCAGCATCCGCCGCAGCCGTCCTCCAACCCGAGAGGATCGTCAGTATCGCTGGCGCCGGTGCCCTAAACGACAACGAGCACATGCAGGCGCTGCTTGAGTATGACGGATCCGTTGCTGGAATGCAGAGAATCGTCGCGGCATTATTCCACGGTGAGGGCTGGGCGGCTAACGACGACTATGTTGCACGCCGGCGGCAAAGCAGCCTCGAGCCCGGCGCCTGGGAGGCCGTGGCCGCTGCACGCTTTCGGCGTCCCGCTGAGCTGCAGGAGGCACGCGAACGTTCCCAGATTGCGTATGACAAGATTGCAGTTCCGACCTTAATTATCGCCGGGGCTAACGACAAACTGAAACCCGATGGGTGGTGGGAGCCGATGGAAGAAGCCATCCCCGACGCGCGCACCGTCGTCATAGCGGAGGCCGGTCATTGCCCACAATTGGAGCAGCCCAACTTCGTGAACGAAGTACTCATCGATTTCCTCATGGGTAGATGAAGTTCCATCCTGACCTTGGGAAGCGCGTTCACTTTCGGGCCGGCACGGCCAAGCGGCGGAGAGAAAACACCGCGAGATTCGTCGGCTCTTTCCGTGCCATTGTCCTCGTGCAAGCTCGTGGAACTAGCAGCCTTGTAAGCGGCCGACACGATTTGCTGAGTGGCGCATCTTCATGTCATCCACGTCTGGCACGCGACGCCGGACAGGAAGGTCGTGCCGCCCCACTTGTCGGTACTCTCGACGACAAGCACCCTTGCACCGTCGTCAGCGGTGGCAATTGCGGCAGCTAGTGCTGCGGCACCGGTGCCTGCGACCAGCAGGTCTGCGGTGATGTCACATTCTTGTAGCATCACAGGAGGTTCCTTATTCCACGCACGCGGTATGACGTGTTAGATGGCTTTCGATCCCGGTCCGGATCGCACGGCTAGAACGCTTCGAAGCACATGGTCGAGGCTTCCAGAAGAGTCTCCGAGATGATCATCTCGGGCGTGCCAGCCCTGGTTCTCACCTCGTTCAGGACGCGAGGCAGATTGTCGGTCTCTATGCGATAGAGCGCCAGGTAGCGATGCGCGATAGGGGCGTTTCCGGCGTCGACGACCTTAATCCCTTGGTCCGTCATCAGTGATTGATAAGGCGCGAGCTTGAACCGCTCAGCACCGACAACGCCTGGGATCTTCAAAAGATCCGGAACGTGCACAGTGTCGTACCAGTGATTGAATTCGTCATCGGTGCCTTCGGCCGCGTTTGTCAGCACGATCCACGTATATCGTTTCAACATAATTTTCCCTCGCTATTTGATGTCGATGTTTGCTTATCGCCAATGCTCGGACACGTTGATATGTTTCATCTCTATCGGGTGCCGGCTTTGGTGTTTGCCCGTCCTGAATCAGACCAGAGAGTCTGAGTATCCGTGGCAACGACATGGTGCCTTCGCGAGCGAAGGTTTCCGCGATCGCGAGCCCCATGCCATCTGCGGCCCCGGTTACAATCGCCACCTTGCCCCTGAGAATATCGGTCATGGTGGCCTCCTTTATCCGTGGGCGTCCCAGGAATAACCCTGAACGATGCCGCTCTGCTTAGCGTCTTCGTATGCCTTTTTGTAGGATCCGTGCCGGATGTCGCCGACGAGATCGACATGGGCCGGCGTCCAACCGAGTTCGGACCGTGTCTTTGGCGATCTGATGCGGCTGTTGACAGCAAGGCCGAGATCGACCCAGGGCGCACCCCAAAGCTCAACAGCTTCGTCGTAGGTGAGGCTGCGAGTGGGGCAACCGGTCACCTCACCGACTGCCTCGGCGATCGCTCGGAAATTCACTTCGCCGGCAACCAGGTGGTAGACGCTTCCCGGAGTGCCTTTCTCGAAGGCGAGGCGAGCAACCGTTGCCACGTCGTCGACGTGGACATGCGAGTAGAGATTGAGACCTTGGCCGAGATAGCATACGGTTCCGGTCCTGCGTGCGGATTCGAATAACTGCGGGACCTGGATGCTTCCTGCGTGACCCCAGATCAGCGGAGGCCGAATGATGAACGTGCGCAGGCCTTCCTTCGCCGCGTCGCTGAGGAGCTTTTCCGTGACCAGCCTGATCGCGCGATTGCGGAGCGGCTCGAAAGGGTAGGGGTCATCCTCGGCGGCCGTATAGTCGTTCCAGGCGCCGTCACGGGCGGGCGTGGATACAACGCCGGATCCGGAAATGAAAACGAACGATCGGCCCGGCTTGCCGAAGCTGGTGATCAGCTGGCTGATGACATGCTGCTCGTCTTCGAACGGGATTGTTGCTGCGAAGGCGATGGTATCGAAGTCTTCGAGCTGGCCTTTAAAGCGGTCTATCGCAGCCAGATCACCTTCGACCGGAGTGATTCCCGCGGACGAAAGAGTCTTTGTGCTCTTCTCGCTCCTCGTCAGCCCATAGACATCGCTGCCCGCTGATTTGAACTCTTGCGCGAGACGAGACCCGACATATCCGGTCGCGCCAATAACGAGTGTTTTCATTTCTTCTCCTCCCAATTTGAAAAAATCACGCGCATTCAGCGAAGAGCATGAATGGCGCTCTTGCTTGTCTGTCCAATCGTCGTATGCTAGCCAGGCTCCCCCTTACCGGCCCATGCGGATCGTCTATTGCTCAGCGGGCCGTAAGCCCTCCGTCCACGACGACAGCCTGTCCCGTTATGAAGGAGGCGTCATCGGAGGCCAGGAAGGCGGCGACCTTCGCGATTTCCTCGGGCTGTCCCCAGCGTCCCATGGGCACACGCAGCGTTTGGGTGATAAGGACTTGGCTCTCCGCCTCGGTGGAGCTCATCCCGGCGGTCATTGCTGTTTCGATGTAGCCTGGGCAGATCACGTTCGCGCGGATGCCGTCCTTGGCATATTTGAGAGCCGCGTCCTTCGTCATGCCAACGACGCCATGTTTCGCGGGGCCGTAGCCGACCGGACCGATCGAACCTGTGATGCCCGCTATCGAGGCGATGTTGATGATCGACCCGCCACCGGCTTGCTGCAAATGAGGGATACATGCTCGTATGGCGCGCCATGTCCCGAAGAGGAACATGTCGACGTTGCGTTCGAAATCGTCGTATTGGTCCGTGCTGGTCTTGCCGGCGGAATTTACGACGATATCTAGCCGTCCGAACCGGGAAACCGCACTATCGATGCTGGCGCGGACAGAGCCGTCATCGAGAACGTCGGTCTGGCAGAAGATAGCCGCTCCGCCGTCACCGACAATTTTGTCCACGATCACCTGTCCCCACGGGGCGTCCACGTCGGAGACGACGATCTTTGCACCGCTCGCTGCCAGTGCCAGTGCGGTGGCTCGCCCGATCCCGCTGCCTCCGCCGGATACCCAGCACACCTTACCCGCCAGGCTGGCGTAGATCGTGTAGTCCATTTATTCAACCTTTCGTAGATTTCACAAGTTCATGCGTTCACTTCGATCATGTTCACGAGATCGCTCCGTAGCTGCGTGCAGGTGGTCTGTGAAAACTGCCAGAAGCAGATTCGAGCCATTATTTTCCATCCATGGGAACGATGCTCCGAGCATTGGTCACACGATCAGGCGGCGGGCTTGTAGACAGCGCTCGTGACCGCGTTTTTGGGCGGGCGACGAAACCGCTCGCTGATCAAACCGTCGAGATCGGCTCTGACGAGGAGTGCGAGGCATTTTGATCCCGGACGGATCTGGTTGATGCCGCCGCCGTTCAGCCACAGGCCACGCTGGCCCGTCTGTCCCCAGATGTTGGCCCATTCGCCCTCCGCATCGAGTGTGGCGATATCGCCGACACGTTCTGCGACGTCTTCGCCGAACCATTCGGCAACTTCGACCTTGCGATTCTGGTAACCGGTCGCAAGAACGACAAGATCGGCCTCGATGATCGTGCCGTCGTCGAGTTTCACCCCGTCTGGAACGAACTCAACGACGCGGGCGAACTGTTCAATCTTGATGCCGCCGTCGACAATGATCTCGGATGTACCCTTGTTCAGATAGTAGCCGCCGCCGGTTCTCAGGAAGAGGTCGAGCCAGCCCATTCCGTTGACGCCATCGCCCAGGCGCAGACCGGCCGCAGTCAGCCCCTTCAGCAATTCGGCATCGATCCCGGTCGCGATCTTGTGGTAGCTCTGGCTGAGATGTTCGCGAATGGGGTTGATCAGGCCGATACCGTAGCGGATGTCGACCAGTTCTGTCGGAATGTTCGGATCGATATAGCCGGCATAGGCCAGATTGGCGGTGTCGACGTTGCAGACGACAACAGGGCTACGCTGCAGCAGCGTCACTTCGACGCCGTTCTTGTACAGATCGCCGGCGATATCGTGCGCGCTGGTCGCCACGCCGACGATGATCGCCTTCTTGGCTCCGAGTTCGGATGCTTGCGTGTAGGTGGCCGAGTGGAAGACCTTGCCCTTGAAAGTCGAAAGACCGGGAAACTCCGGAACCGACGGCTTTCCACCGATGCCGCCGGTCGCAAGAATGATGTGGCGTGGATGAAGGGTGCGCGTGCTGCCGTCCGCCAGCTTGATGCTCGCCGTCCACTGGTTGGCCTTGTCGTCGTACTTGGCATTGAGAAACTCGGTCGACGTCCACACGTTGAGATCCAGATATTGCGCATAGATCTCGAGCCATTGCCCCACGACGTCCTTCGGTAGATACTCCGGATAATGCCTGGGAAACGGTAGGAAGGGGAATCCGTTCATTTCCACGGGGTTATGAAGGACGAGCGAACCATAGCGCTTGTACCAGTTGTCCCCGACGCGCTCGTTCCTGTCGATGATGAGCGGGCTGACGCCCAGTTGTTCGAGATGGGCGGCCGCGACGAGACCTGCCTGCCCCGCGCCGACGATCAGAACTTCGGGATCGCGATCAATGAACTGCCGCGTCAGGGCGTGGTGTTCTTTCCATGTCTGTCCGGGCACATCCGGCGTGAAGCCGCTTCCGCGCGGGTGGAGTTCCGGCTGCTTTGTCCCATTCAGGCTCTCCAGGCGAGTGTACAGCGCTCGCACCTCGAAGCCGAATGGGGACTGGTCGTCCGGGACGCCGTTGAAAAGCGCCACGCCGGTACCGAACGCAGTGTCGAAATCGAAGAATGCCTCGACCACAGTCGAGCCGCCGACATCCAGGAAATGCGGAGCCGGCCAGCTTTCCGAGATCCTGAAGTTATGCGGGCGGACCTCGTCCGCGACGGACACCAGAGCTTCGATCACGGCATCCCTGCCGTGAAACTGCCGGAAGTCCCAGGTGAGTGCGCCATTGTCCCGGAAGTACGACACTTCGGCGAACAACTCTTTCAGAGATTGCGTGCCCTTTGCAGAAAGCGCTTCCTCGAATGCCGTCATCCATTTCTCGACCTGGCCACGAACTTGTATATCGTTCAACGTTAGTCTCCTTCTCACTAATTGTCTGCTGAACTCGTCTTGTCTTGCGCGCATTCGCGCGGAATGAGTTGCGGTATCGATGTCGTCTCAGCCGAGCTCGGGCGTGTTCAGGAGACCTGAGCGCGCCGGCAGTTTCTTTTCGGGGCTGACTGAAAAAGCCGCTCTGGTGCCGCCGCATGTCGCTTCGACGCGTCGATTCGCATGGTTCGAATATTTTGAGGTTTGTTGCGGCAGCACCGCATCGAAGTAATTGCAGAAAGTCTAGGAAAGATGGTCAAGCTAGGACGAAGCACCGGCTGCCAAAGGCGGTCAATGTCACATTTGAAGTCCGTTGAAATCGGAGTTGCCGAGCCGCTGCCAACACGACGCGCGAAATAGCGCGCTACGTTGAATTCATGCATTGACAATCCTCCCTGACGTCCATACCGACAGAGGCATCATACCTACCAGCCTGCCGGTCTCCCACTCTTGGAATGTCCGACAGACTGAAGACTGCGGCAACGTTATTCCAGGATTTGTTCGCAGAGAGAACAGCGGGTTCAGCTAGGCAGACTCGCGATCGCGGTCTCCACGTCTCTGATGCAGCCTCGGAGCCGGTTAAGATGCCGTTCTGCGGCTTTCGTGGTAGTCATTGCGGATCGAAAGAAGACGATGTTGATCGCGCCAACCACCCCAAAAGGACCATGTACGGGTAGCGCGATCGCACTGATGTTGGCTTCCATCTGACCGGAGGAGGAGGCGTAGCCGGCATCACGTGTGGCATTGAGCGTCTGGGTCAGTGACGTCCGGTTGATGATATCCTTGGCGTCGGGGCCTCCCTGGCTTTCGACAATAGCAAGCGATGCCGTCAACTCCTTGGGCGTCATTGCCGACAGGATTGCCTGTCCAAGCGCAGAACGCACGAGCAGGCGCTTCTTGCCGACGACGCGGCGATGTATCGACATTGGGCTGAACTTGTGCGTCGAACATCGTATGATCACGGCGCCTCTTATGAAGCTCGCGAAATCTGATGGCCAGAGCACGTCACGGGTCAGTTCGCGGAGATAGGGTGCGACCGTCTGGGCGATGACGTCGTCGTCCTTAACGCCGTCGGCGATATGAGCCAGTCTCGCAGTCAACGCGATGGCACCGTCCTCCTGACGGCGCACCACGTAGCCGAGTCCGACCAGTGTGCTGACGATCCTGTAGAGCGAGGAGCGGTCGATATCGACATGGGTCGCCAGTATCCCGATCCTTGTCCATCCCAACTCGCTGAGTGTTTCTAGTACATTAAGACCGCGAGCGAGCGCCCTCACATCCTTGTACGGTCCTTCGCTGATGACATTCACGTGCAATATCCTCCTCGTGTTCTCCCAGAGAACATTCTCGTAATGTCGATTGTTGTTCGTCAATCGTTTTTTCATCTTCCCGCCCATGCCGACATTCAGGCGCGCTCGCTCGCAGAAGCGAACGCTACGCAAATAAATCGGGCCGGTTTTGCAGCCACGGAATGATCGGCTGGTTTCTGCTTACTCGAAAGGAGGTTCGAGTGGGTGGCAAGACCTGCTTGGGTGGGCGCTGCGACGCAGTCCACGGTGTAGCGCGACGCGATCGACGTGGCTTCATCCCGGGCGACACAGGAAATCTTTTTGGGAGGACTAAATGAGGAAATTGAATTTCGCACTGGTGGGGCAGTTCGTGTTGTTTTCTGGACTGGCTGGTACGGCTGATGCTTTGGACATCCAGCCTTATGACGTTGTGCCCGCACCGGCGGGAACCGCTGTCTGGACGACGTATATATTCTACGGCAAATCGAACACCGCTTATCTCAACGGGGATGAGGTCGGTGGCGATCTCAAGACGCTTTCCGTTTCACAGCGCTTGACCTACTATTTCGATATTATGGGTCATCCTGCTCTGGTCACAGGCATCGTTCCCTATGTCGATCTAAGGGATGCAAATCTCGCAGGCACCCCGCTCAATGACGCAAATGGGATCGGTGATACGACGCTCGCCTTCACATACTGGCTCTACAGCGACCCCGATACCAATCGTCATCTCGACATGACGACGTATCTTGTCGTTCCGACCGGCAACTACGAACCCGGCGATGCCCTGAACGTTGGCAGCAATCGCACCTCATACGCATTGCAGCTCAATGGTGCGTACGGTCTGGGACCTCAATGGTTGCTAGAAGGATCGATGGACGTTTCCTTTTACCGGGACAACACGAATTCCGGCGGCGGAGGCGGTATTCTGGAACAGGATCCGACTTATTCTGCCCAGCTCTGGCTCAGCTACGCGGCGACGCCGAAACTTTCGTTCTCGGCCGGTTGGGGTGGTTTCTGGGGTGGCGAGCAGAAATTGAACGGAGTTGCCAATGGTTTCGACTCTGACCGCCAGCAGCTGCGTGCTGCAGCGTCATGGTGGGTGAACCCGACGCTACAGGTTCTTGGCCAGGTCAACAGGGACCTTGAAGTCAACGGTGGCTTCGAAGCTGATACGTCCTTTCTGCTGAGGGTCAGCAAGCTGTTCTAGTGGAACGGCCCCGAGGTGGATCAACATTGAATCTTTTCCGAAGCCGCCCGGAGATTGGCGGAAAGAGTTGTTTATCGCAAATAGTCACCCCCGGAAAACGGTGCGTTGATTGTCTTTCATACACTCCAGGATCAAAGCCGTGGAAAGGTGAAATCGAAAAGAATATCTGACATATGGGACATATTTGGGGAAAAGTTGCGTTGGCAACGGGTGCGCCCAGTGGAATTGGTCGTGCTACTGCCCTCGTGTTTCCGAACGAGGGGAGGATGGTCGTTATTGATGTCGGCCCCGAGGCGCTCGCGATTGTGGTTAACGCGATTCGCGCCACGGGCAGCGCGCGAAGTCGTCGCGAATATCGTCTCGCTTGATGGGATCGAACGTGCCGTTCGACGCTGGTCGCTTCGCCGCCCACGATGCTAATGGACAGATCTGTTTGCTCCGCCACGCTCTGGAGCAAACGAACGCGCAGTTCCTGATTGAAGCTGTCGGCCTGTATGCGCGAATCGATTATGTAGCAATGCTCCAGCACGCCCGGCGTGCCGAAATCGTTCGCCTGGCTGCCCCAGCGCCATGACCAGCACGTCGTAGGGAAGCCGGCGATCTGAAGGAGCAGCCTACCTGCAGTGGCCAGAGCGGCGCAACCACAACTTCTCTGTTCTCCCGATTCAGCCCACGCCTCTCGCCGGGCTGATTCACAGAGCCAGCGTTTTTGGCTTCAGCAATGCAAGCGACCTTCTGCCGCACACCATCGCGGGTGCCAGTCGCGATGGTGTGCGGCATCGGTTTCCCGATATGCGCCATGTCCGCATCAAGCAGAGTGACATCGTAGCGCCTGTGCCGGATGGCTTAGGGCTCAACTACATCGCAATCTCACGACCGCAACGCCACCCTCGGCCACAACGATACGCGCAGGCCGATCAGCCCGTCGAGCCCAGCCGATTGATCACACCAGCCAGTTCCCCACCATCAACGACAAACTCGGAGCCGGTCGAGAAGCTTGACGCATCGCTGGCGAGGAACAGAACCATGTTGGCGATTTCCTCGGGCTTGCCCGTTCGATTGAGAGCAACGTGTCTTTGATCCGGCGGCATATCTGCCGTCATTGGTGTTTCGATCGTACCGGGATGCACGGAATTGACCCGGACGCCATAGCGTCCAAGATCCAGTGCGACCGACTTGGTGAGGCCCCGCACGCCGAACTTGGAGGCATTATAGGAACCAAGCGCTTCAATCCCGATAAATCCGGCAATAGAGGATATGTTGATAATCGACCCGCGCTCGGATGCGACAAGAGCTTTCGCGGCGGCTCGCATACCCAGGAAAACACCGTTCAGATTGACATTGATCACGGCGCTCCAGTCCTCGACGCTCACGTCCAGTATCGAGCCGAATTTGACGATGCCAGCGTTGTTCACGAGGATATCCAGCCCGCCGAACGTATCTTGCGCCAGCTTTACCGCCGCATCCCATTCGCTCTCATTGGTGACATCAAGGTGAGCGAAACGGGTCCTCTCGCCCAGTTCCTCCGCCAGATTGCAGCCGTCGCCATCGAGAACATCACCAAAGACGACTGATGCACCTTCTTCGACCAGGCGGCGCACAACCGCGGCTCCGATACCGCGCGCACCCCCACTTACGAGTGCTACTTTTCCCTCTACAGCTCCCATGTGGGCTTCCTCGCTTTGTCAATTTCATGTTCATGAAAATTGAGTTAATTATACACTTGTCGAATATTAAGATGAATCGTTTCAGAGTCAAGTGCGAAGCCAGAAGACGAGTAGATGGGCCGTGATAATATGCTTCCGGCTATGGATGGCGCTGGTGGCCACGCAGACGTGAGCCACCTGCCCGTAGCATGGTGGGAGTGAGGTGGACCCGCTTGCTGAGACAGTTTGGCGGCTTGGCTAAGGTGGATCGGGGTTTTTTCTACGCCGCCAACTGCTCCGTCATTTCCGCCATAGCATAGACTTCGTCGGGCGTCCTGAAGCCGAAGGTCGAGTGTGGGCGTTTATGGTTGTGATAGTCTATCCAGGAACCGATGCCGCTGTGGGCTTCGCTTCCCGTTTCGAATGCGCTGAGGAAGACGCACTCATATTTGAGGCTGCGCCACAGCCGCTCGATGAAGACGTTGTCCATCCAGCGGCCGCGCTCGTCCATAGAGATGCGGATGCCGGCGTCCTTCAGCGTCGTCGCGAAGGCGAAGCTGGTGAACTGGCTATCATCTTTTGACTATCCGTGTTGAAGATGTCGGGCCTGCCGTGCCGAGCGATCGCCTCTTCCAGAGCAGCGACACAGAATTCGACATCCATCGTGTTCGACAGCCGCCAGGCCAGCACCTTGCGGCTGAACCAGTCCATGATGGCAACGAGATAGAGGAAGCCACGCCGCATCGGGATGTAGGTCACGTCGGCACACCAGATCTGGTCCGGCCGCTCGATCGCCAGATGCCGCAGCAGGTAGGGATAGATACGGTGCCGCGGATGCGGCGCGTTGGTCTTCGGCGACAGACCGATCTTGCGCATCAGCCGACGAACCCGTTTGCGGCCCACGCACCAGCCCTGGCGCCGTAGGTGCCGCGCCATCTGCCTTGAGCCATACCAGGGCATCTCCATGAAAGCCTCGTCGATGATGCGCATCAGTTCGAGGTTCTCAGGCGTCTCGCCGGCGGGCTGTCGGTAGAACGACGCCCGCGAGATCGAAACCAGATCGCACTGGCGGCGGATCGAGAGCCGGTTGTGATCGGGATCAATCATCATTCTCCTCCGATCCAGGCTCAGCGATCGAAGGCCTTGGCCAAAAAATCCCGCTCGACGACGAGTTGGCCAATCTTGGCGTGCACCTTCGTCACCTCGGCTTCCCGGCCGACCTGCGCATGCGCAGCCTTGTCGTAAACGCCTTGGCCAGGTCCGAGATCGTCCGCTCGCCGCGGATCGCCTCAAGCGCAACCTTGGCCTTGAACTCGGCCGTAACCGTCTGCGTGTCTTCATGCTGGATCGTCCTTTTTATTGGGCGACCCACCTTATGCCCCTGTCTCAGAAACCGGTACCACCTCAGAGATCAGATGCTCTACCTTCGGCTGCCAAACTTCACCCGACCGCAGCTCCTTCGTCCACGAAGCCGTCGCAGTCCAGTTTCCCTGGTTTTCATTCGCCGCCCACAATCTTCCCCGCAAGCAGAAACGGACTCGAAAGGGCCACTCCGACTGCATTGAAAACGAAGGCTCCCGCCTGCCGCACGTCCGGGTTCGATCGATCCATTCCGGCTGCGTTGAGCCTCGGATAGAGTGCAGCGATCGCGACAAATCGGTTGTGCTTGAAGCTGTCTTTCGTCTCAAGTTCGGAAATATCGACCACCTGGATGCGGGCCTTAAGGGTAGCTTCCTCAACCTTCGCATCGTTCACCTTGATCCTGCCCCCTGTCGTTGACGCTCGGTCGACAGAAACTCGGAAACCCTCAGAGCCTGTCGTCACGCGAGACCAGCACCGTCATGGGTGGTGAAAGCGAACCGATCGCCGCCAACTGTGCGCTGAACACATCCACATCGATGTCAGGCGCTGCGAGGATTACATGAAGACGCCGGAACACTTTGTTCTTTCCGGTTATGCGAAGCTGGCGCACCGCTTCTGCCGTTAGCCATCCTCCCATGCTATGGCTAACAACCGTGATCGAACCGTCAGTCTGCTTGCCAGCGAGCGAGGTCAGCAATTTCGCCAACTGGTCTCAGGAGTAGGTGACCGCGTCCTTGTCGGCGACATAACCACTCAAACTTCCCTCGGACGGCCAAGCGAACAGGAAAGGAGAAGAATCGGTATTTGAATCGGAAGCCATCTGGGCCCATCCGGAAGACCGCTTCCGTATAGTTCGTATTGTAGCCATGAGTGAAGACGCCGATGCCCGGCGGTTTGCTGCCGCGTTTGCGAGAGACCTCATGTTCAAAGGCGGTTCGGTCCAGCACCTGCTGCTCGACCGACACGAAATCCGTCTTCGGATCAGGCTTGGACTTCGGCCATTCGATGTTGCCGGACTTGTGTCCGGGCGGAATCGAAATCCGGTTACGCAGATAGCTGACATGCTGAGCTCGGCCGGATGTGAATGCACTGGAAGCATCACGCTCCCTGGTGGTCGCGGCGTATACGGTGACGATCTTCGCGTCCTTCACGCTCACGCTGAATGCGGCGTTTAGAAGCAACTCCGGTCCAGGCCTTCCGGCACAGGCCGCAGTGAGGTCAGGATCAATAGAAGTAGAAGATGATGATAGCGGAACTCTAACATGGTCGCGTCTGTCGCAATGCTTTTGGCCGGCACAGGATCTTTAGAGAGATTATTTCGATCGCCCTGTGTGGATTTACTCTCTTTTGACCAGCGGCAATCGGCATAAACGCCGCCGGTCGATTTACCTTCCGCTCACGCAGTCGTATGAAGCGGCGGCCGGATGGCCACCGTGAAGGGCGTTACCATGCGACGCTACTCAGCGTCCGGACATTGCTGCTTACGGCTGACCCTCCACATATTTCGCTTGCTATACCTCGCGCACGAATGAATTAGACATTTGTCGAATAATTCATTAAATTGGTTTACAGTTACCAGCCAAGCCACACACAGGAGACGTGATGTCATCCGTGCAGACACCCCGAGGCAGAGGCCGGCCACGCAAGGGCATCGGGCCTATCGGGCCTGTCGAGCCTTCGAAAGCGGATCAGATTCTCGATACCGCACTGTCGCACTTTGCCAGGGAAGGATTTGATGCCGCCAGCCTGCGTAAGATCGCATCCGACGTTGGCGTCCACGTTGCACTGATCGGCCACAATTACGGATCCAAGGATGACTTGTGGCGTGCCGTCATCGATCGCGTTGCCGATCAACTCGCGAGTAGCCTGGAGGCCGTACCGGCCTATGAAGCCGAGAATCTGTCAAAAGGCATTTATCTGCCGCAGATCATGTCGCACCTTGTCGACATCGTTTGCGACACACCGCATCTCGCGCAGTTCATACTAAGGGAAGTAGCCCAGCAGGATGAACGCTTCAAGCACATCTTTGAACGGCTCGCCAAACCGATACACGACGCGCTCCTGCCCGGCTTCCAGGCATCTCAGCCGTCAGTCGACGGCAGGCCGTTCGATCCGAACTACCTTCTGTTCGCCTTTACGGGTTCGATTGCGATGACTGTGGCCAGTAGGGAGATGCTTGCTTGCTTCTCGGCCTCTGCTGCTTCGGACGAGACGTTTCGAGAAGAGCTGAAACACACGTTGATTGGCGGGTTTGGCGCCATCCTGCGCTCGCGCGGGACACCTTGAAGCATCACAAAGATCTACCGCGGTGGAGTCATATCGCGATGAGAATTGCCGCTCCTGCCGGCATTTCCCACCGCGCTTGGATTGCTAACCACGAACGTCGATCAGCACTTTCACCTCAGTCGGTGTTCCCGTGAGGCGATCAAATGCTGCTGCAGTCTCGTTGAGCGGCACAAGACCGGTTATCAACGCTGCTAGTTTTCAGGCTCGTCGCTTATCAGTTTCAGCGCTTGGCCGAACTCCGCCGGAGTATAGGCAAAGCTGTAGTCTATGGCGAGTTTGCGTACGGAATTGGTCCCGACGTCCTGTGGTACGCCTTCGGAGACGATATCGGCGTGCAACACATCAAGCGGTATCTGAAAGCTGCCTGACACTGTCGCCACCCGGTCGGTGTTGTAGGCTTCGGTTGCACAATATGGCCGCGCTTGGGGCGTGATCCCCGAAGTGCCAAAAATGAGAATGTAAATGCTGTTATTCGATCATATCTCAGTCATAGCACCCAGCCTTGAGGAGGGCATTGAACACGTCTCTTCATGTTTGGGCATTGAGTTGATCAATGGCGCTTCCCACAACGATATGGGGACACACAACAGGCACGTCCGCTTGGGTGAAGACTGCTATCTTGAAGTGATTGCGGTGGACCCTGCCGCTCCGCCGCCAAGCGGGCGCAGGTGGTTCGGTCTAGACGATACGGAAGAGGTCCGAGCCACATGGGAGCAAGGCCTGCGGCTGCGAGGTTGGGTCGCCCGTACACATGATATTGACGGAATTCTGAATGCCCATGGCCCAGTCTTAGGGGAAAAAAGGTGGCTTGATGGGCATTTCAACTTTTCCGTGCCCGCGAGCGGTAAATTGCCAATGGATGGCACTATGCCGTCGATAATCGATCTCGGAGGAGCGCCGCCGACTGCGACAAATCTCACGGATCAGGGAATGAGACTGAAGGAATTTGTGCTTGAACATCCGTACCCGTCCGAGATCGTCGCACTCTATAACGACATCGGTATTGTCAATCCGCCGATTGTGATCGCCGGGAAAACTTGCCGGTTTCATGCAGTCATCGAGACACCTCGCGGGCTGACGACATTGCATTAACCCGACCAGGCGTTTCTTGAGGAGCTGATGCTGCACTTGAAATCTCCATTCGGTCATACCTAGGAACGTGCCCGCTTAGATCAGCGAGGAGTCAAATCATGATTAGATTGCAAGTTCGTGAATTCTTCGAAGCGCAACCGGCGGATTTCCTAGTCGATCCGCACAGCGACACCGCACACTATGAAGCCTTAATGGCGAAGAATAGTGCTCAGATTCTGGGTCCGGCCCCAATCTTCGATATTCGCTCGGAACTCGTAGAAAACGGATATGCGCTGATCTCGACTGACCTTGCTGATTTTGCGCCACCGACACCAACATCACTTTCGGCGCACTATGAAGGTCCTTATTACGCAGAAGCGATGTTGGCACTTGTTGGACAGGTAGTCGGCGCAGTCCAAAGTCTTCCTCACCAGAACGACGGCCGAGCTTTCCACGACATAATGCCGATCCAAGCATTTAGGGACAAACAAACATCCGGAAGTTCGGACGTCACATTGGAAATGCACACCGAGCTTGCGTTCGTTGAAAATCCTCCGGACTATCTGATGCTTTTCTGCGTCCGCCAGGATCAGACGCGAGAAGCTGAAACACATCTTTATGATTCTCGATACGCCCTGAATCTGCTCACCGCAGACCAATACACACGACTAACCACTGTAAACTATCGGGTTGGATTAGACGCCAATATCACCGGCGACGTCGAGGATGAAGATAAGCCATTCGCGATTTTCGACGGTCCAACCGCCAAACTCCTGCGCTACGATATCGACCTGTACCAGCCGGTCGGCCAACCTTTCGACGAAGCGTTTGAAGCTCTTACGCAGGCCCTCTTGGCGATGCGTATTGCCGTCCGGCTGAGACCCGGACAACTAATTATCGTCGACAACAAAAGAATTGTGCATTCACGCAGCCAATTTAAGGCTACTTATGATGGCAAAGACCGCTGGCTCAAACGCGCTTTGGTCCGTGGTATATAGAAGAGTTTGTAGGTGAAGGAAGCTCTTTTCATTAGCTTTCTGGCAGCAACGCTCGTCATCTTGAGTACGCCGGGTGCATCCTGCGCGCTCGCAACCAGTCAAGCCATGCGATATGGGCCACGTGCCGCACTTCTAACCGTTGCGGGCGACGCAATGGGATCAGTTGTCCACATAATCATCGCGACAATCGGTCTGCAATTCCTCATCGGGATGGCTTCATCTGTTTTGCCATGGCTGCAAGTCGCCGGCGGCATTTATATCCTCTACCTTGCACAACAGAGTTTTCAGGCTAGCAAAGCAGCGCTTCATTCTGAAGGAAGAACATCCGGTGGGACCTTTGAAGCGATGTTCAGTGGTTTTATCGCCTGTGTGAGCAATCCGAAGGCCATTATATTTTTTGCCGCACTATTTCCGGGATTTATCGATCCCAATTTCAATGTGGTATTTCAGTCAGCAGTCTACGGAACCATTTTCATAATTCTTGATGTCATATCAATTCTGGGATACGCGTTGCTCGCCGTATTAGTTTTTAAGTCAAAAGCGTTCAGTCGGATAAATTACAACACTTTCAGCGGCATAGGCTTGGCCTTGATCGGTATACTTCTGGTGATTAAAGGCATGATTGAAATTTTTCAATAGCGGATAACAGAGCCGAATCGCATGCTTCCGAAACAACGATAATCTCGTTCGACCTCGACGGAGTGAGCTCGCAAAGTAGAATAAATTTGCTGCATGTGTGCAGATGTCTTACCTTGCAAACATAGTCGGGGCCTTTGCCCTAGTGATCGCTGACGAACTTAAGAAACGTGCGATCGAAAAATCGCATTGCTCAGAAGGCGGAGCAGTCGCCTTAAATCAGATCGGAGCGCGTGAGCATCCGACCATCGAAGACCTACGCGCAAGTCTCGACGTAGAGACTCACTCGGCCGCTACAAGGGTCGTGGCGCGCCTTGAGGCTGACCAACTCGTCACCAAAACAAAGGCAATTGATGATAGCAGGTTTATCCATCTTGCTCTGACGGAAAGAGGGGAGGCTATCCGAAATTCCATTTTGACGGATCGGCGGCATTTTCTCGAAAACGCTCTAAGCGTATTGGATAATAAGGAGCGGGAGATATTGGAGGGGTTGGTAAAAAAAATTCTCTCTAAACTTCCGTTTGATAATCGAACCTGTGATCGATCCTGCCGTCTATGCGATACCGGCGTGTGCAAAGATCCGCATTGTCCTATTCAAGTGAACAGCCCTACCGAATAACTTCGGCGTGGAGCACCGCCGCAGGTAGGAATAGCTACGCGACGTCGGTGCCCAAATCTTCTAGGTCCAGACAAGAGCCTTGCATTTGGCCGAATATCCCTCATTATGAAATCAATTACTCAGTTCCATAATATATGTTATCTGATCAATACCTGTAGCCGGGGTACATTCTATTTTAAACTGCAACATGCCAATGAATTCATCAGGTTAGCCATGGAGGAAATTGGATGTCGAATTGCTATTCACAGATCACTTTGCGTGAACGTCGCCGTCTTTTCGAGCTTAAACAGCTCAAAGTCCCTCTCGGCGATATAGCGCGGCTGATGGGTCGTCATCGCTCGACGATCTATCGCGAGATCAGGCGCAACAGCTTTCAGGACACGGAAATACCAGACTATAATGGCTATCATAGCGTTGTTGCCGACAATATCAGCAAAGACCGGAGAACACGGTTGCGCAAGCTCAGACGTTATCCAGAGCTGCGCAAGTTTGTCATTGAACAATTGGAAGCCCATTGGTCGCCGAAACAGATCTGCGGCCGAATCTATTCAAAGGAAGAATACGCTCTGAAGCTGTATGAACACCTGGCCGGGATGCGAACAAAACGCTGCCCACGCGGTACCAGATGATCGCGCAGTTCCCGCATTCCAGAAGCGTTTCGCATTCATCAACGCCCGGATTTTGTTGGCAATCGCCTGCAATTTGGGAACCGGGAAGGTGATTTGATTATCTTTGAACGAGACCTTGGAGAAGCCAATGTCATGACGCTTGTTGAACGCAAAAGTCGTTATTGCGTCATCATCAAAAACAACAGTCGGCACTCAAAGCCTATCATGAACAAAATCATTCAGACCTTTGCTGCACTGCCTTATCACGCACGCCGCAGTTTTACCTTTGATCGTGGTTCCGAGTTCATGGGGTATAGGGCTTTGGAGGATGGAATGGGGGCCAGAAGCTGGTTTTGTGATCCAAACTCGCCATGGCAAAAAGGTGCTATTGAGAACATCAACAAGCGCATCCGACGTTACTTACCCAGCAACACTGACCTGACGCAGGTCAACCAGGCGCAGTTGACTGCCCTCGCCCATGATCTCAACGCAACCCCGCGCAAGTGTCTTGGATTCAAGACACCAGCCGAGGTCTTTGCTACACTTTTGCAGGAAGCAGCATAATCAGATAGCCTCATCAACGGCATGATGCACTTGGGAGAGCTTTTCCAGACCCTGTCACAAGCTTTGACGCTGCGTTATGACAAGGTTCTGTTCATTCTCGACCCGACGGATATGGCTAAATCTCTGGCGGGAAAGAAAGTGATTGTCTGTGATTATCCGGATGGACGTCTGGAGATTATGAATGCGGGCTTTACCCTGCCGTACACAACCTTCGACAAGCTGAGATCGGTGCATCGGGCGGAAGTCGTCGAGAACAAGCGGCTGGACGACATGCTGTCGATCGTCGCCGAGATGCAGGCCGGACGTGAGCAGCAACGCAGCAAGAGCGGTCCACGCCGCACCGGCCAGACGGATCATATGTTTGGTGTTCCCGATGGCAGTGTCGGCAATGGATATCAGAAACGACCACGCAAATCGCGCACGGCTTACATGAATGATCCAGCAGTCAAGGCACGCAGACAGCAGGCCCTTTCGCAAAGAGGTGCCATGGAATAACCGAACTAGTGCAGGCGGTTAATGCTTATAAACTCTTTCTGATTGTCGGATTCCAACGTCAGGCAGGCATTCCAGAGTGGTGTCTTGTAATAGGTGCCATCCTGCAGAATGGTCAGACCGTCGCGATCCTCACGCATGAGGCCGAGCCAGCATAAAGGGCGCAGAATATCGTAGCTTATTTCCATCTTCCGCTCCACAGCATCGATCGTTCCGGGAATGGCATTGGGATGCAAGATCGCCATCAGATCGTCTGGTGTGCACCCGTTTCGTGCCTGAATGTTGATGACATTGAGAAAGACATGCCACCATGGCATTCGTGCAAGCACACCTTCCCGATCCATCCTGTAATGAACATAGGAATAAAGATATTCAGCAGCTATCTGATCAAAAAAGCTATCCGGTTTGGCCAAAAACTCGAGACCACGTTTGGTTGGCAACAGCTTGTCTTTGCGCCGTCGCGTGAACCTGGAGAAGTGTAGAAAATCCCGCACGGCCCAAAGCGGCGGCATGTCGCTTTCATTGAGGACTTTATTCACGCTGAACAATTCATCATGCGTGTATCCTGGCCAGAGGAAGTGCACAGCGGCCCAATGTACGAATTTGCGGTTCATGGCGCCGGTCGCCGTCAATCCTATGCCACCCTCACCGTCAGCATAGGCAAGTGAAAGAAGCATGCCGCGAAGAAGTGGTGACAGCACGGCGACATCGAGGTCACCTTGCAGGTTGATTTCCGGAAGCATCGTGACTTTGATCCCTACCTGCCCTATGCAGGCGCAAGCGAGTATCAACCGGCGACGGCACAATTGCTACTGAGAAAGCTAAAGCCAAGGGGAGCATCATCACCCGCCCCCTCCCTTCCCTTGCAACCCGGTCCAGCCGGTCCGGTCGGGGGCTGATCGCGGAGCCAGTGTCGCATTTCTAACTGGCTGGCGACGTTGCACCTCTAACAAGCTTTGACAATACCTGTAGCCGCAAAGTTAAAGTGTCCTGTTTCTGCAAAGTAAGAATGTCACTCTCCCGGCGTTTTGACGGCGTGGGAGATTGCGGATGGGATTGATTGCGATGAGCGAGCGTGACCTGCAGCGCATTGAGGTTTTGTCGAAAGTGATCGCCGGACGCATGACGCTGGTTTCGGCAGCGCATGTCCTGGGCTTAAGCACGCGCCAGGTCCGCCGCTTGCTGGAGCGGATCCGGACGGATGGTGCAGCATCGATCCGGCACAAGGCGATCGGTCGGCCATCGAACAATCGGATTTGCGACGATGTGCGGGATTATGCCCTAGCGATCGTGCGCGAACGCTATGCGGACTTTGGTCCGAGCTTGGCAGCCGAGAAGCTTGCTGAGCGCGATGGTTTGCGGGTGTCGCGCGAGACGCTGCGCAGCTGGATGGCGGATGCCGGACTTTGGCTGTCGCGCAAGCAGCGACGGACGTTTCATCAGCCACGACTGCGACGTGAGGCCTATGGCGAACTGGTGCAGATCGACGGGTCGGAGCATCGCTGGTTCGAGGATCGCGGGCCGCCGTGCTCGCTTTTGGTGTTCGTCGATGATGCGACCGGCAAGTTGATGCAGTTGCGGTTCGTGCGCTCGGAAAGCGCGTTCACCTACTTTGAGGCGCTGGCGCTTTACCTTAGGCAACATGGGGCACCTGTGGCCTTTTACTCCGACAAACATTCGGTGTTTCGGGTGGCGAAGAAGGATGCCAGGGGTGGTCAGGGCATGACCCAGTTCGGGCGTGCACTCTGCGAGCTAAACATCGAGATTCTTTGCGCAAATTCCAGTCAGGCCAAAGGTCGGGTTGAGCGGATGAACCGGACGCTGCAGGATCGCCTGGTCAAGGAGCTCAGGCTTTCTGGCATCGACAGCATGGAGGCGGGCAATGCGTTCTTGCCGGGCTTCATAGAGGAATACAACGAGCGTTTTGCAATCGTCCCTGCCCGTTCCGACGATCTGCATCGGCCGCTGAATTTGGCGCAGGATCGGTTGACTGACATCCTGTGCAAGCGCGAGCAGCGCTATGTTGGATCGCAGCTTACCTTTTCGTTTGAGCGCAAGCGGATCATGCTGGAGGAGTCCACGGTGACGCGTGGCCTGGTTGGCCGCTATGTCGAGACCTATACCTATGCGGATGGTCGGCTGGATGTGCGATGGAAGGGACATTCCCTGCCCTATCAGGTGTTCGATAAGGACCAGCGGGTGACACATGCGGCGATCACCGAGAACAAGCGGTTGGGTGATGTTCTGGCCTATATCAAGGAGCGCCAGGAGCAGCAGGACAAGCCGAAGGTGAAGAGCAGCAGTGACAAGAATGGCAACGTCAAACGGGCTCGCGGACCGGGCCGGCGGAAGGATTTCATGAACGATCCGGCAGTAATCGCACAGCGCCAGAAAGCACTGTCGCGACGGCAAGCTGCGGAGTGAGGCGTCTCAAAGCTAAAGCCGAAGAGGTGTGTCAGTCACCCGCCCCGGCCAGCCCTTGCAACCCGGACCAGCCGGTCCGGTCGGGGGCTGATTGCCGGAGCCAGTGTCGCATTTCTAACGGGGCAGCGGCGTCGCATCTCTACCCAGCTTTGACAGGCGGTCTACCTTCAATTCCTCTGCAGCCACATGCTTCATGCGCATGCGGGAAGGATGAAAAGTGAAGCGCTCTGGCGAGACGAGTTCGCGAGCCCGCAATAGTGCCGGAATTTCCGTTTCCATCTTAATATTGGAGCTTGGAACGATCTGACCAATACGAAAGCGCTTCATCTGCGGGACCTCTTGTTTCGAGTAGGTTTCACAACAGTAATTATTCAAAACGGGAATTAGAAGGCAAGGGAACGTGAAACGCTGAAGGCTTCCCTCTGTTGCATCCGGCCAGAGGAAGTTTTGGTTTATCTTAAGAATGCTACATCAACCGATTGATTATAAAGGTATTTTCCAGCGCTTCACGGTACCATGCCCGCCTTCTTCGCTCATCCTTCACTAGAAACGGCATGGAATATGTCGCGCTGACACGGAACGTATGCTTGCCATATACCCAAGCATAATATAACTCTGAATAATAAATTTGGTCGCTTGGGGAGCCGACCTTACGGTTTTTACAGGATCGAAACTGCCGCATCGGCGAATCTGTCACCGACCACGGCATGCCGACATCGAGGGGGATTTGCATGGACCACGAAACCGATTTCGACGTCATCGTGCTTGGTGCCGGCTTCGCCGGCGTCACAGCGGCCCGCGAATTGAAGAACAACGGCCGCAAGGTCGTCGTGCTTGAGGCGCGCGATCGCATCGGCGGGCGCGCCTGGACGTCGGACCTCGACGGCCACAAGGTCGAGTTGGGCTGTACGTGGATCCACTGGTTCCAGCCCTATGTCTGGGCGGAATTCGCCCGCTCAGGCCTGAAGCTGCATGAAGATCCCTGGCTGCCGCCGCTCACTATCTGGGTAGACGGCAAACCGCAGGACATCGAGTTCAGCGAGTTCCGGGCGATCCTTCAAAGTGCCTGGAAGAAATTCGCCGGCGATACGCCGGATGGTCCGCGCATGGACAGGCCCTACAGCCTCGATACGATTGCCGAGGCTGAGGAACTCGACACGCTGAGCGTTCAGGACGTGCTCGACCGGATGGGGCTTTCACCGCTCGAGAAAGCGGCCTTCGCCGCCGAGGTGAGCGCCCAGACGAACGCACCGCTGGACCAGTCCGGATACCTGTCGCAACTGCGCTGGTGGTCCATTTCCGGCTGGGATATCGGGCTGATGATCGATTGCCTCGCCCGCTACAAGGTCGATAGCGGCGTTACCTCCCTCATCACCTATATGGCGGAGCGCGCCAATCTCGACATCCGCCTCAACTCCCCCGTCGTCGACGTGGTGCAGGACGAGCGCGGCGTCACGGCGACGACCCGCGACGGCCGTCGCTTCACGGCGAAGAAACTGGTTTGCGCCGTCCCGATGAACTGCCTGAAAAACATCCGGTTCACGCCAACGCTCGCGGAGGACAAGCTTGTCCTTTCCCGCGAGGAACATGCCGCAAAGGGCATGAAAGTGCTGTTCCGCACGGAAGGCGAAGCCACCGGCCATGCCGTCATCGCTCCGCCCGGCGCACCGATTAGCCTCCTCAACCCCATCCGTATAGAGGGTGAAACGCGCATCTACGTCGGCTTCGGCACAGATGGCGCGGCTTTCGACCCGAAGAACCTCGACGAGGTAAACGCGGTGCTTGCCAGCCTTCACCCCGAACTGAAGGCCGTTTCGACCACCGGGCACGACTGGGCAAACGACGAGTTCTCGCTTGGCACCTGGCACATGCCGCGGCCGACGCAGAACGTGCGCATCGCAAAGGCCTTCAAGACGCTTGAGGGCCATGTCCATTTCGCCGGCGACTATCTCGGGCGAAATTGGGTAGGCTTTATGGACGGCGCAATCGAGTCTGGCCTGCTGACTGCGGACAAGGTGGAAACTGAATTGCGCTCTGCCTCAAACCCAGCGCCCTCACGGCGCTTCAAGGCGCCGCCCGGTCTCACTGGCTGACGCGGCACCGACTGAAACCGCATAAACTTGCTCATATCTGCAATTTGCGACCAGGATCTGACATGGCAAAGAAACCGCTATTTTTCCACATGCTCCCGGAAATGGAGAAACACTACTGCATGTCAATGGCCGTTCGGGCCGGCGACTATCTTTTCATCGGCGGTCTGACCTCCACGGATGACGAAGGCAACGAAATCCATGCCGACGACCCGGCCGCGCAGATGAAGCGGATCTACGAGATCCTCGCCGACATCCTGCAAAAGTTCGGCGGCACGCCGCGCGATGTGGTCAGCGAAGCCATCTACTACAATGTCAGCGCGGACGAGTTCAACGAGACGCTCTTCCCGCATCGCCAGGCCTTCTACGGCGAGGACGGCCCCTCGGTCGCGGGCATGGAAGTCGTCGGCTTCACCAGCCGGGCGATCCGCGTCGAGACGACGGCCGTCGCCTACTTGCCCCAGTCCAACTGACGCGAGGCACTGTGGTCATGGAGGCTCACGGATCAGCGCCCCATTCGGGAAAATCCTTCTGGTTGCATGACTACGGCATGTATGTCCCAAACCGTGCCGTGGAAGGGCGGATCGATTGCGATGTCGCCATCATCGGCGGTGGCATCGCCGGCATGTCCACCGCCTGGCATGCTGCGAAAGACGGCACCGGCCGCGTCGTGCTGATCGAAGGCGAGATCGTCGGCTTCGGGGCCAGCGGTCGCGCCGCCGGCTGGATCATGCCGCAGTTCGGCATGGACCAGTTCACCATTCGGCGGAAGTACGGCCTCGAACGCTCGAAAGCGGCGTTCGACTACTGTCTGCGCGCCATGGTCTATACACGAGAGATCATCGAAAGCCATCAACTCCAGTCCGACTACCGGCATCCGGGGCTGATGCGGGTGGCCTTCGATGAGCGCTGGGTGGACGACGTCCACGCCCTGCAGACGATGTATTCTGAATTTGGCATGCAGGGGCTGCAGTGGATGGACGGGGCCAACCTACAGGCGGAGTTTGCCGGCAATTCGAATTTCAAGGCCGCGTTGTTCGATCCCAATCTCGGCCTGCTCAACCCTTGCAAGCAAGTGCGCGAATTGAAAAGGCTCGCGGAAGCCGCCGGCGCGCATGTCTACGAGAACAGCCCCGCCATTCACATCGAACGCCAGGCATCGGGCATCCGGATCGTCACGCCGCGCGGCGAGATTTTTGCTAACAAGGCGGTGATCGCGACCAACGCCTTCACCCACATGCTGGAAGGCCCGGTCGGGCGCGAATTGCGCCGGGTTCAATCTCCTGTCTTCGCGCGCGGCGCGGTGACGGAACGCCTGACACCCGTACAATGGCAGGCGATAGGCTGGCAGCGCGGCAATGCGATCGAAAGCACGCTCGACCTCTTCCACTACATGGCGCCCACCGCCGATGGCCGCATCCAGTTCTACTGGATCTACTACGGCGGACACTCGATGTTCGGCGAAATGGAGCCGACGGCCAGCGCGGAGGGTGGAGAGGTTTCGCTCCAACATCTCAAGCGGATTTTCCCGCAGTTGCGCGATATCCGCCTTGCCCATAGCTGGGGCGGGCACATGTCCGGGACGATGGATCTGGTGCCGCACCTGACGACACTCGGCGACGGGCGCGTCATCTATATCGGCGGTTGCTGGGGCCATGGGCTGGCGATCAACCATCTGCACGGCCAGACCGTCTCCCACATGCTAAACGACGTCAGCAGCGACCTCACGGATTTCTGGATCGTCAACCGGACACCGCGGAAATGGCCGCCGATCCCGTTTGACTACCTCGGCAAGGGACTGGCCTGGAGCGCGCTGCGAAGGAAGGCTCGCCAGCAGCTGGCGGGCTCAATTTTCGACGGGCCGGTCTAAGGCGCATTGCATCAAGATATTAACGCTTTAAAGCTCGTTCGCCCTACGCATACTTATCTTCGCCGATCCGCTCGGCGTCGTCGGCGGTGTGACGTCGTGGAACGCGGACCGGACCCTCTGCTCGAAGTTCCGCTGGGTTCGACACATGACCAGCGCCGTTCCAGTCCGATATGAATTGATCGAGAACAGTGCCGCGGAAGCGGCGCGCCTTGGATGATCGAAGACAATCAGGACATTCACGCTGGCATCATCCGGCGTTTTGAATAATCTATTTGCCGGCGCGGCGACCGCGAGGCTCATCAACCACCCCCAGGTCTTGGATATGCCTGGCCAACCAGATGCGAAACGCCTCGAGGGGTGGATAATGGGCGCGATCCTGCGGCCATACCAGCCAGTAGCTGCCGGTGCCTTGCACGGATGCCTGCAGGATCGGCACCAGGCGCTGTTCGCGGATTTCGATAGCCGCAAGATAATCCGGCAGCAGTGCAACGCCGAGCCCCGAAATCGCCGCTTGGGTCATGGTAGCAAACTGATCGAACAGCATTCCCGTCGTGACAGGCACGCTTACCCCCTGCGCCTCAAACCAGATTTGCCATGCGCTCGGTCTGGTTTCGAGCTGAAGGAGTGGCCAGCGAAGGATATCGACGGGCAAGACGACGAGGTGCGTTTCGAGCAGCGACGGTGCGATGCAAGCCGTAAGGCGCTCATCGAACAATTTCATGTGGCCCGCATCGCGCCAGTCGTCAGTACCGAAATGGACTGCCGCATCGAAACTATCAGCTGCAAAGTTGAAGCGCCTCAGCCGCGTGGCGAGGTTGACCGTGATGCCAGGATGCTCATTTAGGAAACCACCCAACCGCGGCGCGAGCCAGCGGGTGCCAAACGCTGGCAACAATGCGAGCGACAGCGTGCCGCCGCCGGGATTGGCTGTAAACTCCAGGCTCGCCCGCTGGATCAAATTCAGCGCGCGCGAAACATCCTTGCCATAGGCCGTCGCGGCATCCGTCGCGACGAGGCGCTGGCGGTAGCGCTCGAAAAGCGGCCGCCCGAGCTGGGCCTCCAGGTTCTGCACCAGTCGGCTGATCGTGCTTTGTGTGAGGTTCAGTTCCCGCGCGGCAGCCGCCGTCGATCCCGTCCGCAACACCGCCTCGAAGGCAGAGAGTAGGCTCAGAGAAGGCAGGAACCGGCGCGAACGCATGGGTGACCTATTCATTTCATGAATTGTAATAGGGCTAAATAGCGTTATTTCACGGCAACTTCAATCTGTAGATACATGCGTCATTGCCGAGCGCCCACAAGCGCAGTTTGATCTGGAGAGAGATGTGTCCGCCAGCAGCCATGACAACCAGAACCCGAAGGGCGGCGCGTTCGCCTGGAGCGACCCCTTCCTTCTCGATGATCAGCTTTCAGACGAAGAGCGTATGATCCGCGACGCGGCCACGGCATTCGCCGAAAACGAATTGCAGCCCCGGGTACAGGATGCCTATCTCGACGAACACACGGACGCCGGCCTCTTCCGGCTCATGGGCCGGGCGGGCCTGCTCGGCGTGACCCTCCCGGAAAAATACGGCGCCGCCAGCGCCACTTATGTTTCCTACGGCCTCGTCGCGCGGGAAGTCGAACGCGTAGATTCCGGCTATCGGTCAATGATGAGCGTGCAGTCGTCGCTCGTGATGTTCCCGATCTACGCCTACGGTTCGGACGAGCAGCGCGACCGTTACCTGCCGGGCCTCGTCTCCGGTGAACTGATCGGCTGTTTCGGCCTGACAGAACCGGATGCCGGCTCCGACCCGGGCGCCATGAAAACCCGCGCGGAAAAGATCGACGGCGGCTATCGCCTTCGTGGCTCGAAAACGTGGATCTCCAACGCCCCGATCGCCGACGTCTTCGTCGTCTGGGCGAAGTCTGAAGCGCATGACGGCAAGATCCGCGGCTTCATCCTCGAAAAGGGTATGAAGGGTCTTTCTGCGCCCAAGATCGGTGGCAAGCTATCCCTACGAGCGTCGATCACCGGTGAAGTTGTCATGGACGGTGTCGAAGTCGGCAAGGATGCATTGCTGCCGGGCGTCTCGGGCCTTGCCGGCCCGTTCGGCTGCCTAAATCGCGCCCGCTACGGCATTTCCTGGGGCGTTCTCGGGGCCGCCGAGGATTGCTGGCTGCGAGCCCTTCAGTACGGGCTCGACCGCAAGCAATTCGGCAAGCCGCTCGCCGGCATGCAGCTCTACCAGAAGAAGCTCGCTGACATGCAGACGGAGATCGCCTTAGGCCTGCAGGGGAGCCTGCGCGTCGGCCGCCTGATGGACGAGCATAAATACGCGCCGGAAATGATCTCCCTGGTCAAGCGCAACAATTGCGGCAAGGCGTTGGATATTGCTCGCCAGGCGCGCGACATGCATGGCGGCAACGGGATCCAGATAGAGTACCATGTCATGCGCCACGCGCAAAACCTGGAAACGGTCAACACCTACGAGGGTACGCATGACATCCATGCGCTGATCCTCGGCCGCGCCCAGACGGGCCTCCAGGCGTTCTTCTGATGGATGCCGGAAACAAGGCCCCGCTCGCCGGGCTGAAGGTCGTCGAACTAGCCCGAATTCTCGCAGGGCCCTGGATCGGCCAAACGCTCGCCGATCTCGGCGCGGAGATCATCAAGGTCGAAGGCCCGGCCGGCGATGATACCCGCAGCTGGGGGCCGCCCTTCATCGAGCGGCCCGACGGCAAGGGCGGTACGGAAACGGTCGCCGCCTATTTCCATGCTGCCAACCGCGGCAAGACCTCAGTCACCTGCGACTTTTCCGACGCCGACGATCTCGATCGGGTAAAGGAGCTAATCGCGCAAGCGGACGTGGTGATCGAGAACTTCAAGGTCGGGGGCCTGAAGAAGTTCGGCCTCGACTATGAAAGCCTGTCCGCCCTCCATCCGCGCCTCATCTATGCGTCCGTGACGGGTTTTGGTCAAAATGGACCGCGCGCGAAGTATCCGGGCTACGACTTCCTCATCCAGGGCCTTTGCGGCATCATGGACCTCACCGGCGAACCTGACGGAGAGCCACAGAAGGTTGGCGTCGCCTGGATCGATCTTTTCACCGGTCTCTACGGCGTCATCGGCATCCAGGCGGCCTTGACGGAGCGGCAGCGCTCCGGGCGCGGCCAGCATGTCGATCTATCACTTCTCGACGTCGGGATCGCGACCCTCGCAAACCAGGGCATGAACTTCCTTGCTGGCGGCTCGGTGCCCCATCGAATGGGAAACGCCCATCCCAACATCGTCCCCTACCAGGTGTTCCCGGCCGCCGACGGTCATATCATCATCGCTTGCGGCAATGACCGCCAGTTCGTCGGTCTCTGCGCTGCGCTGGGGCTGGACACCCTCGCCACCGATCCGGCATATGCAACCAACCCTGCCCGCGTCGGCAATCGCAAGGTGCTCGTGAAGATGCTGTCCGAAAAGACGCGCCTGCGCAGCAAGCAGGACCTCATTGCCGCATTGGAAGGCGCCGGCGTGCCAGGCGGCCCGATCAACACCGTGGAAGAAGCCATTGCAGATCCGCAGGTCCGCGCCCGCGGCTTGAAGATCGAGCCCGAAGGGCTGCCGGGACTGCGTACGCCCATCCGGTTTTCCAGAAGTCCGCTGGTTCTTGACAGGGCAGGGCCGCTCCTCGGCAGTGGCGCCTGGGCATTTGTCGCTTTGGCAGAGGAAGAAAGCAGGAAATGAGCATTCAGACGATAGGCGTTATCGGCGCCGGCCAGATGGGAAGCGGTATAGCCCAAGTCCTCGCGGCCGCGGGCTTCGACGTTACGGTGACCGACGTCAATCCGGACGCGCTCAATACAGCGACCGCGCGGATTTCCGCTAATTTCGAAAAGCAGGTGGCGCGCGGCAAGATCACCGAAGAAGACAAGCGCGCCGCCGAGGGGCGCATCGAAACATGCACGGCCCTTTCCGATATCGGACATTGCGGTCTCGTCATCGAGGCGGCCACGGAAAAAGAGGCCGTCAAGCAGAAGATGTTCGACGATCTCATTCCCCACCTGAATCCCGAGGCGATTCTCACTTCCAACACGTCATCGCTCTCGATCACGCGGCTGGCGGGCCGGACACCGTGTCCGGAACGCTTCATGGGCCTGCATTTCATGAACCCCGTTCCGGTCATGCAACTCATCGAGTTAATCCGCGGGATTGCCACCAGCGACGAGACCCTCGCCGCCGTCCGGGCCGTCGTCGACCGCCTCGGCAAAACGCCCGTCATGGCTTCCGATTTTCCGGCCTTCATCGTCAACCGCGTGCTCATCCCGATGATCAACGAAGCCGTCTTCGTGCTCCACGAGGGCGTCGGCTCCATCGTCGACATCGACAACAGCATGAAACTTGGCGCGAACCATCCGATGGGGCCATTGGAGCTTGCTGATTTCATCGGTCTCGATACCTGCCTGTCGATCATGCAGGTTCTCAACGAGGGTCTCGCGGATCCCAAGTACCGGCCTTGTCCGCTGCTGGTGAAATATGTCGAGGCCGGCTGGTTCGGCCGAAAGGTCGGGCGTGGCTTCTATGACTATCACAGCGAGCCAGCAGTCCCCACCCGTTGAAACAGGAAGACCAGTCGGGCGTCCAACTTGCCAACGGCGTCGATGAACCCCTTCGACGAAATCTCGGTCGAGGAAGAGCTGCGGTTGACGGAAGCCGGCAAGGCGGAGGAAGTCGTCCTGGTTTACGTCGGCCTGGCTAACGCCGAGGAGACGCTCAGGACCGCGCTCGCGGTTGGCGCGCCGGTCGTGCCTGATCGCGACGGAAGACGCCGTCAAATGGATGTCACCCGGAAGTGTGCAGCGGTGCCGGGATAACGACATGCATAAAAAACAAAGAGCTAAAGAGCGTCGCATGAATCAAGTTTGGGCAAACATACGAAACCGTGCTGGCGATGATAAACAATCCATTTATAAGGAGACGTCGTGTAAGATCTAAAGTTTCACATATTCGGATAGACAGGCCCCTCGCCACCCTGCGGCGGCACCCAGTTGATGTTCTGGTTGGGATCCTTGATGTCGCAGGTCTTGCAGTGGACGCAGTTCTGCGCGTTGATGACGAAGACTTGCCTGCCATCCTTCTCCACCCATTCATAGACGCCGGCCGGACAGTAACGTGTCGACGGGCCGGCATAGATGTCGTGCTCGGAGCGTTTCTGCAGGTCCATGTCCTTGACCTTCAGGTGCACCGGCTCGTTTTCCTCGTGATTGGTGTTCGACAGGAACACCGAGGACAAACGGTCGAAGGTCAGAACGCCATCCGGCTTCGGATAGTCGATCTTCTTATGCTGGGATGCCGGCTCCAGCGACTGCGCATCCGTCTTGCCGTGCTTTAGCGTGCCGAAGAAGGAAAAGCCGAACAAGGTGTTGGTCCACATGTCGAGACCGCCGAGCGCCACGCCGACCGCGGTGCCGAACTTCGACCATAGCGGCTTGACGTTCCTGACCCGCTTCAGATCCTTGCCGATGTCGCCCAGGCGCCATTCGTTTTCGATCTCGGTGACCTCGTCATGACTGCGGCCGGCCTCGATGGCGGCTGCGACCTTCTCGGCCGCCAGCATGCCCGACAGCACCGCATTGTGGCTGCCCTTGATGCGGGGAACGTTGACCAGACCGGCCGAACAGCCGATCAGCGCCCCGCCCGGGAAGGAAAGCTTCGGCACCGATTGGTAACCGCCTTCGGTGATGGCACGCGCCCCATAAGAGAGCCGCTTGCCGCCCTCGAAGGTGCCGCGGATCGCCGGATGGGTTTTGAAGCGCTGGAATTCGTCGAAAGGATAGAGATAGGGGTTCTTGTAGTTCAGATGGACGACGAAGCCGACCGCCACCAGATTGTCTTCGAGGTGATAGAGGAAGGAGCCGCCACCGGTCTTCATTCCGAGTGGCCAGCCGAAGGAGTGCTGCACCAGGCCCTGTTTGTGGTACTCCGGCTTGACCTGCCAAAGCTCCTTGATGCCGATGCCGAACTTTTGCGGTTCGCGGTCCTTCTGCAGATCGAATTTGGCGATCAGCTGCTTGGCGAGCGAGCCGCGCACGCCCTCGCCGATCAGCACATATTTGCCGAGCAGTTCCATGCCGCGGGTAAAGTTCGGGCCAGGCTCGCCGTTCCTCTCAATGCCCATGTCGCCGGTGGCGACGCCGATGACCGCATCCTTGTCATCATAGAGCACTTCGGTGGCAGCAAAGCCCGGATAGATCTCGACGCCAAGTTCCTCAGCCTTAGTAGCCAGCCAGCGACAGACATTGCCGAGCGAGACAATGTAGTTGCCGTGATTGTTCATCAGCGGCGGCATCAAAAAATTCGGCAGGCGGATCGAGCCGGCGGGGCCGAGCAGCAGGAAGTGGTCTGATTTGACCTCGGTCTTGAAGGGATGATCGGCTTCCTGGCGCCAGCCGGGTAGCAGTCTATCGATGCCGATTAGATCGACGACGGCGCCGGAGAGAATATGGGCCCCGACTTCCGAGCCCTTCTCGAGCACGACGACCGACAGTTCCGGATTGACCTGCTTCAGCCGGATCGCCGCCGACAGACCAGCCGGACCTGCGCCGATGATAACCACGTCGAATTCCATGCGCTCGCGTTCGGGAAGGCTCATCTCTTCGCTCCTGTGGGTCTCTCAGAACGTCGGCGGCCTGCGGCCGTGCTTGCGGTAGGCGGTGATTACAGTGTTGCCCATCAGCGTGGCGATCGTCATCGCGCCAACCCCGCTTAGAACCGGGGTTGAAAACACCGGCGACGGGTCGCCTACAAGGCGAGTCGGCTCTTCATCTAACGGTCTCTTAGAGCCAAAGAAATCAAAGGATGGCGCAGCCCTGAAAGCCACGCCATCCGCGCTGGGGAGGCGATGTAAATGGTTCAAAGCGCCTTCTGCAGTTCCGGCAGGGCGTCGAAGATATCTGCTACGAGACCGTAGTCGGCGACCTGGAAGATCGGCGCTTCCTCGTCCTTGTTTATGGCGACGATGACCTTCGAATCCTTCATGCCAGCGAGATGCTGGATGGCACCCGAGATGCCGCAGGCGATGTAGAGCTGCGGCGCGACCACCTTGCCGGTCTGTCCGATCTGCCAGTCGTTCGGAGCGTAGCCTGCATCGACGGCGGCACGGCTGGCGCCAACGGCAGCCCCGAGCTTGTCTGCAAGCGGCAGGATGACTTCCTGGAACTTTTCCGCCGAGCCGAGCGCCCGGCCGCCGGAGATGATGATCTTCGCCGAGGTCAGTTCCGGCCGGTCGGAGGCCGACAGCGCATCGCCGACGAAACGCGAAAGCGTAGAAGAAAAAGCCGCCGTCGAGATCTCCTCGACGGCAGCAGCTGGGCCTTGGGAGGCCGGGGAAAACGAGGTGGTGCGCACGGTGATGACCTTCTTGGCATCGCTTGCCTGCACCGTCTGGATGGCATTGCCGGCATAGATCGGCCGCTTGAAGGTATCGGATGAGACCACCTCGATGATCTCGGAGACCTGGGCGACATCGAGCAGGGCAGCCACCCGCGGCAGCACGTTCTTGCCGACCGAGGTGGCGGCAGAGAGGATGGTGTCATAAGAGCCGGCCAGCGAGACGATCAGATCGGTAAGCGGTTCGGCCAGATTGTTGGCAAGCGCGTCGCTCTCGGCCAGCAGCACCTTGGAGACGCCGGAGAGTTTGGCAGCCGCATCGGCGGCAGCCTTGGCGCCCTTGCCGGCGACGAGGATGTGGATATCGGAGCCGATCTGGCTTGCTGCCGTTAGCGCCTTGGCGGTCTGGTCGGAGAGGCTGACATGGTCGTGGTCGGCCAGAAGAAGAATGGTCATAATAGTTGCTCCTGTTCCTGCCCGGTTACAGCACGCCGGCTTCGTTCTTCAGTCTGTCGATCAGTTCGGCGACCGACTTCACCTTAACGCCGGCCTTGCGGCCACTGGGCTCCTCGGTCTTCAGCACCTTCAGCCGCGGCGTGGTGTCGACACCGAAGTCAGCTGGCGACTTCCTGTCGAGCGGCTTCTTCTTCGCCTTCATGATGTTTGGCAGCGAGGCATAACGCGGTTCGTTCAATCGCAGATCCGATGTGACGACTGCCGGCAGGTTGATCTCGATCGTCTGCAGGCCGCCATCGACCTCGCGGGTGACCTGAGCTTTGCCGTCCCCGATCTCGATCTTCGAGGCGAAGGTCGCCTGGGCCGACCCCAAGAGGGCCGCCAGCATCTGGCCGGTCTGGTTCGAATCGTCGTCGATCGCCTGCTTGCCGACGATGATCAGCCCCGGCTGTTCGGCATCGGCGACGCCCTTGAGGATCTTGGCCACAGTGAGCGGCTCGACCGCATCGTCTGTCTCGACCAGAATCGCCCGGTCGGCGCCCATGGCGAGCGCCGTCCTTAGCGTCTCCTCGGCCTTGGCAGGACCGATCGAGACCACCACCACTTCCTCACACCTGCCAGTCTCCTTCAGACGCAGCGCCTCTTCCACCGAGATCTCGTCGAACGGGTTCATCGACATCTTCACGTTGGCAAGCTCGACACCGGAACCATCCGGCTTCACCCTGATCTTCACGTTGTAGTCGACAACCCGTTTGACCGGGACAATGATCTTGATGCTGGCATCCATTTGCATGTTCCGAAGCCTTTATTACGTTCCCGAGGTTGAAGTTTCTGATGGTCTCATTGACTAGTTTTCATCATGTTGAGATGGCCACCCAACCCCATAGCTTTCCGATAGAACCGGCCAATCCTCCGGTCACGTCCTTACGCCCTTTTCCATGAGCAGTAGAAACCGTTCGTCAGCACATCAGTTTGCTAGTTGATGGAGCAGAGCCGCGGCACGTACGGGCGGCTATGACCACTCCACCCGCCATCCATCGCGGAGAACCTGCGTGCTAATTGACTTCTCGCAAGTCAATTCCACTCGTTTCTCTCCACGTTGCTACCACGCCCGCCGCTATTAGAACCACAACCACAACATACAGGTTAAACACCCAGGAGAGGTTCATGCTTGAGAACCAGCTGCTCAAATAGGGAGCTGTACCGCCGAACAGAGCAAGTGAAAGGGGGAGAGAAACACCCATGATGCGCGAACGGTACCGTGTTGGAACACGTTCAGCGATGATTGCAGGTAGCGTTCCACCGATACAACCAGTAATCGAGAGCATCACGCCTTGCGCGACAAATAGCGTCCAAGGTTCATTTGATATGAAGCCGATTAGGGGAAATGTTAGCACCGCTACTGCCATAAAATAAAAAATCGTTACGGGCTTCCTACCCACTCGATCGGAAACGTAACCCCATATAGGGACGGCGATGATATAGGGAATTTGTGCGAACAGACTCGCGGTAAAGGCGCCGCTTGGATCCATGCCGCGCTGCGTTATAGCGAACACGGCGGCGTAGGCGGTCCAGAGATAGTATGGCAGGCCGACGCCGGCCTGGTAAAAGAAAATTCCGACAGCTCGAGATATAATTTTGCTCTTCGGCCAATCGGGGGCCTCGACCTGGTTGGGAGAACCCTGCGGCGAGCCTACAAAATCCGTCAGCACGTCGCTTTCCATCATGCTCTTTCGTAAGAACAACACGAGCAGGGAGAGCAGGGCGCCGAGGAGAAACGGAATACGCCATCCCCAAAAGTCCATTTCCGCGACATCAATTAGCCGGGTCAAGACGACACCAAGCAGGGTAGCTATTATGCTACCGATGCCGACACTAAAGAACATACTGCTGGACCACAGACCCCGTCGTTCCTTTGGAGCGATCTCCGCAAGGTACGCATAGGAAGCGGTCGCCTCCCCCCCGTGAGCAAAACCTTGCAACAGCCTAGCAGCCAAGACGATAAGAGAGGCAAATCCGCCAACAGCTGCATACGTTGGGGAGACTGCGATTAACAGACTGCCGAGGCCCATAAGAACCATGCTTATCAACAACACGGTTTTACGCCCCAAGCGGTCGGCAAGGGCCCCAAAGACAATACCTCCAAGCGGGCGAGAGATGAAACCGACCGCAAAAATCGCCAATGTACTCAACAAGGCCGAGACGGGGTCTTGGGTGTCAAACATTGCCTTCGCGATATATGGAGCGAAAACCGCATAGATCGTCCAATCGTACCACTCCAAAGTATTGCCTAGGCCAGTCGCGATTAACGATTTCCGTCGAAGCACAATACCTAGGCTTTGCGAGTGACCAGCGGTTCGGACTTGGATGCCTGTATCAGATGACTCGAGTTCCACGCTCATGGTTTCCTCCCCTGCGCTCCGTCAAATCCCGTTGAGGGCCGCCACGCCTTTGAACAGATCAGATGGTGTATCGAATTCCGGCGCGGCTTAATCGGCGAAGCACACGATAACGTCGGCTTCGATAAATTACAATATTGAATAATTAATTTGTCGAAAATTAAGCTCCTAGTAGCGGGTCAGCTTCTTTGTCCCACATCACGCCGCGCCGTCAGCCTTCTCCGGCCGAGCGACGGCAGGCCGATGAGCGCGAGTCAGGCATCTTGACATCAGCAAGCATTTTAATTATTCAAAATGTTAATTCACTACGGGCAAGTCGTTCGATCGAAGAGAAGCGGCAGCTAGCCTGCCTTTTTAGGCAGGTATGGCAGTGTCGAAGCAAATATGGTGACTTCAATGCCCGTTGGGTCAGCGACAACCATTTTCAGAAGAAGTGAGAGTTAACATGAGCGCACATGTCGTTGTCGTCGGTGGCGGCCCAACCGGGCTTCTTACCACGTTAGGCTTAGCACGTTCCGGTATGCGTGTGACGGTATTGGAAGCGGAGGCGACGCCCAACGATAGTCCTCGCGCGCTTGTTTACCATTCATCTGTTCTCCCGCATCTTCGAGATTTAGGCGTGCTCGACGATTGCGTGAAGGCCGGTTTCCTTCGGCAGGACCACGCCTGGCGCATTCACGAGACCGGTGAAATGATCCGCTGGGACATCGGGTGTCTTGAAGGCGAGATCGAATTCCCTTACGCCCTTCATTTGGGCCAAGATAAACTGTCCCTTATTATTCTTTCCCATCTGCAGAAGTTGCCGAACGTCGAAATTCACTTTTCGACCAGTTTGACTGCATGCGAACAGAACCGCAGTGGTATTCGGGCGACGATTCTAAAAGATGGACTTACCGAGACCATCGACGCCGACTGGTTGATAGGCGCCGACGGCGCAGCCAGCTTTGTTCGTCGGGAGGTTTTGAATCTCAATTTCTTCGGTATCACGTGGCCAGAACGTTATGTCGCAACCAATACACGCGTAGATCTAGACCGGCGCGGCTACTCGAAGACGACGATGCAGATTGATCATGTCTACGGTTCCGTCATTTGCAAAATCGACAAGAGCGACTTCTGGCGCGTCACATTTATGGAAGACCCCGCACTTCCCATTGAAGACCTTCCTCAGAGAATTGCAAAGGTGTTGCCGGACCTGCTGACCGGCGACGTTCCGTTCGAGGTGGAGGCATTTTCGCCCTACCGAATGCATCAACGTTGTGCTGATCGAATGCGAGTGGGCCGCATTATGCTAGTCGGTGATGCAGCGCATATTACCAATCCCACGGGGGGTCTGGGGCTGACGGGGGGTATGTTTGACACATTTGCGCTCGTCGAAGCCCTTACCCAAGTTGTTCACGATAACCGTGGCGAAGACATACTGGAAACCTACGATAGGGACCGCCGTTACAAGTTTCTTGAAATTGTCTCGCCACGCGCATCTTCAAACCTAAGAAACATGTATCACATGCTACCTGGCCAGCAGAAAGAGCAGTGGATCGAACAGGCGCGTGCAATCGCGGCTGACAGAGACAAAATGCGCGTAATGATGAAATTCCACGAACAGATGCGAACAGTATATTGAGCAGCCTTACACCCTTGGCCCTCGCAGACTTCGGAGGGAGATTTCTCACAACGTCGCGTAATCTATACGCGGGCGAGACCTATCCCGGTGCGACCGCCTATGTCGAATGGTTCGTACCCGTCGAGCCGAAAAGCGTATCGATTACATTCGTACATGGCGGCGGTGGACAAAGTTCGGAGTTTCTGCGCACTCCGGATGGCCGGCCTGGCTGGGCACACGCGTTTCTGCGGGCGGGGTATCCCGTGTATCTGCTCGACCGGCCAGGACATGGGCGGAGCCGCTGGGATCGGCGTGTACTTGGCAGTGCGACCCCACCACCAAGTTACGAGCAACTGGGTCCACGTTTTTTTGAAGCAGCAAAAAGCCAACTTTGGCCAGGGGCGGAAAAACACACGCAGTGGCCGTGTGGTGAGCTTCCTGCGGATCGCTTCATGGCGAGCCAGGGGCCAATGGCAACAAGTCTCGCCGCAAGCCAAGAGCACGTGGAACTTATCGCGCAGGAGCTTTTCAGCACGGTCGGGGACACAGTTTTGGTCAGCCACTCCGCTGGTGCGCCGTGCGGATGGGCATTGGCGGCGATTGGCGGTCCATTAGTGAAAGCTATTGTTGCAGTGGAGCCACTAGGCTGTCCCGGCTTCGAACATCCCCTTGGCCAATTTTCGCACGGTCTCAACGCCGCGCCCCTTTCCGGGGAACATGATCCCTTCATTCGGCCGATCGCGGTTGTATCAGCTGAAGCAAGCTGGATGCGTGAGGCAAATGCACAAGCCGTAGACTATATCCGGGGTCGGGGAAACCATGTCGACCATATTCGACTTGAGGAGAAGGGCATCTTCGGGAATGGTCACATGTTAATGTCTGAGTGTAACTCGGACGATATTGCCCGTGAGATTATCGAATGGCTCAACGATCGCGTGAGCTGAGCCGATCTCATTTTCGTTGGCAGTTACTACTGCGTTCTTACTTAGCCTGACTAGTTGGGCATTCTTTTGGTGATAGCCCTCGAGCCTTTTGGATTGCAGGTGCTTGTTGGAGGATCGTGAATGGAAAACCTTATCGCGCAAGTTGAGTCCTTTATGGAAACATTTAATACGCGAGACTTCTCGAAGACGCTCGATTTCTTCACCGACGCTAGCGTATACGTGGACCCTTTCGGCATCCAACACAGTGGACGCGCGGCAATTGGACAAGCGCTTGCGCCCAGTGACGATGTTTTGAACGCCTCCACACAATACAACGTTACTTCCACATCGATCGACGAGCGCACCTCTACTGCGATCGTCACATGGACCTTAGTCATAACAGCCGACGGCAATAGCTCTGCTATCGATGGGCTAGATATTCTTCGCTTCTGTGAGGGAAAAATCGCCGTTAAAAATGCGTTTTGCAAGGCGCGCGAGATTTCGACCCGTACGGCAACCGCGACGGTTTCTCAGGCTTAACTTCTCCCCATTTGGAATTGTTAGCTCACCCGCCGATAGCGCTGTCCCGCGAAGCCTACAGCTATACCTGACTATCAAAGCATCGATTGGAGCGTCTCTAATGCGAGATCCACGTTATGACATCCTTTTTGAGCCCGTTCAAATTGGTCCCGTCAGGACCAAGAACCGGTTCTATGTTGTCCCGCATGCTCTAAGCATGGGAATGTCCTCCATCGATGGAATGATCGCATATCGGAAAGCTCGAGCGGAAGGAGGGTGGGGCGTAGTATGCTTGGAGGAAACGATGATTCATCAAACCTCTGACCATGCCCCGTTGCCGGACCCCTGTTTTTACAGTGACAGTCATGTCCCTCAACTAGCCCGCGTTGCCGCAGCCGTGAAGGAACATGGTGCGTTGGCTGGGGTGGAACTGGCACATGCGGGTGCGTCGGGACCGGCCGCTTCTCATCGCGAGCATCCATTATCTCCCACCGCGAAATTTCCTCACTACTATTACAACCCGATAACAGCCCGTACGATCGACAAACAAGATATTGCCCAATTCAGACGCTGGTACCGCGATGCGGCAGTCCGCGCCAAATCGGCCGGTTTTGACATCGTATATGTCTACTGCGCTCACAATTTGTCCCTTCTGCAAGACTTCCTTGATGTGAAAACAAACAAGAGAACGGACGAATACGGCGGCGTCTTCGAAAATCGCGTTCGACTCCTTCGCGAAACACTTTCTGATGTGAAGGACGCGGTTGGTGACACCTGCGCAGTTGCAGTCCGATTTGCGGTGGAAGACAGACGACGGGCATCTAATATTACCGCGCTTGAAGACGGGCGGCGCGTTGTAGAAGCACTTTCGGACGTCCCTGACCTGTGGGACGTCAATGTGAGCGACTGGCCATGGGATAGCGGAAGCAGTCGCTTCTTCGAAGAAGGGCAGCAAGAACCGTTCATCGACTTTGTGAAGAAGGTGACGAACAAACCCGTTGTAGGCGTCGGACGATTTACGTCACCTGACGCCATGGTAAGCCAGATTAAGCGAGGAGTGCTGGATTTAATCGGGGCAGCACGACCTTCAATAGCCGATCCCTTCTTGCCAAACAAGATAAACGAAGGTCGCCACGATGATATTCGTGAGTGCATAGGATGTAACGCTTGCACAGCGGAGGTCATGACATATGTCCGTATTCGCTGTACGCAGAACCCGTCAGCAGGAGAAGAACATACGTTGGGCTGGCATCCGGAAAATGTTCCTCCCGCAGATGACCCGTCTAAGACGATTCTTGTTGTAGGTGGGGGCCCCGCGGGTCTCGAAGCAGCTCACACACTTGCAAAACGCGGTTACCAGGTTTCTATCGCAGACGGAGGATCGGAGTGGGGGGGACGGCTTGTCCGGGAGCGTAAAATGCCTCGCTTGAGTGCCTGGGGGCGCGTGGTGGACTATCGTGTTGGGCAACTGCAGACGATGCCAAATGCAAACATGTATCTTAACAGCGTCCTTACTGCAGACGACGTCATCGGCTTCGAAGCGGATCATGTGATCGTGGCGACCGGCGCAAAATGGCGCAAGGACGGTATCGGTCGCAATCACGATGAACCGATACCCGGCGCTGATCTACCCCACGTGTACGGCCCGGAAGAAATCTTGGATGGTAACTTACCTCGCGGCGAGGTCGTCGTTTATGATGAAGACTACTTTTACATGGCTACGGTGGTAGCTGAACGCCTTGCACGATCAGGTTGTAAGGTAACTTACATCACGACTGCGAGCGATCCGGCACCGTGGACGATCAACACACTGGAACTTGTTCACGTAATCAACGCAATGAACGAGATGGGTATCGAGATCGTCGTCGGCACATCCGTAACTAGCATCTCATCTGGCAACATTACTACCAGTCGTATTCTTAATGGTGCGGAATCCAATAGGAAAGTGGACGCCATAGTTCTCGTAACCGGACAAATATCCGATGATGTCCTTTATCACGAGTTGATTGCAAAGAGAGAAGCAGGTGAGATTGCGTCGGTTGAACGCATCGGCGACTGTCTTGGACCGGGCCAAATCGCTCAGGCCACCAAAGATGGACGAAAGGCGGGCATTGAATTTTGCTCTTCCGATCGTAAGGCTGCGGGTCCAACGGTTGATGCTGGCCTAGCTTCTCGACAGGAGCATCGACAGCAGTTGGCCCTGTAAAGCCGCGCGGCGTTACATGAAAGGGTGCTGTCACCTGGAACGCGTCGAAGACCTTCGCGGCCACCCTGCTCGCCGCACTTTCGTCGCCCCAAGCTCTTTCGGAGCAGCGACAATCGCTGGCACGAACATGGGAGCAGCCTCAACCGCATTGTGGGCGCGTTTCCGCAAAAGCCGCGGCCAGGTGAACAACTGCTGCGGCGAAAGCTGATGCCGTCGCGCCACTGGGCAAACCAGTGATCGGTGAACTGCGCGACAGCTTTGTTCGCTCAGATCGAAGCCAGGTCTGAAGCTCATCAACGAGCGGACGGCTGTCCTTCTGACGTCGTTGCAGGCGTTCGCTTGGGGCAAGTCCGTTGATGTCACGTTCGATATCAAAGAGAGCGTCGATGCGCTTGACGGCCTCGAGCGCAACCGGCGAGATCGCGGCAGCATTCTTGCCGCGTTTGGCGTTGGTGGCGATGTCGGCGAGCACGAAGAATTTGCGACGAGCATGTGCCCAACACAGCGCCTGCGTCAGCCTGCCAGCAGAACGCCGTCATTGCCGCCATCGGAGCGGACCAGCTTGTTGTAGGCGGCATAACCATCCACCTGCAGAATGCCGCGATAGCCATTTAGATGACGGGCGACGCACTCGCCGGCTCGACTATCCTCGAAGCGATAGGCCACCATCGGCGGACCGCTGCCCCCGAATGTTCGGTCATCCCTTGCGTAGGCCCAAAGCCAAGCGGTCTTTGTCGATCCGGAACCGGGCGCGAGCGTCGGCAAGGTGGTTTCGTCGGCGAAGATCCGCTCGCCCTTCTTGATCTCATCGAAGAGGTAGTCGGCGAGGATCTCCAGCTCGAAGCCGAGCTTGCCCATCCATTGCGCCATCAGCTTGCGATCGAGCTCGACCTTGTCGCGGGCGTAGATCGCTTCCTGCCGGTAGAGCGGCAGGCCATCGGCATATTTGGAGACGGCGATCTGCGCCAGAAGTGCTTCCGTCGGAATGCCGCCCTCAATGATGTGTGCCGGCGCCGGTGCCTGGACGACGCCGTCCTCGTTTTTGAAGGCATACTTCGGCCGACGGGTGACGATGACGCGGAACTTCGCCGGCATGACATCCAGCCGCTCCGAGATGTCCTCGCCGATCAGCACCTTCTGCTTGCCGGCATGCTCCGGCAAATCCTCCGGCTCGATGACGACTTCGACCCGCTCCAGATGGGGTGCGAAGCCCTTGCGTCGCCGCGGCGGACGTTTGCCATCCGGACGCTCGCGCGATATCGGCATGGAGCCGTGTTCGACGCCCGTTCGCAGCCCCCAGTCCAACGGAATGGCCGAAGCCTTCGTCAAACCTTCAAGCGCAATTACGTCTCGGTGAACCCCTTGCCGGACGCCATGACCGTCATCGCGCAACTGCCCTCATGGTTCGAACACTACAACGCCCTCCACCCACATAAGGCATTGGGTTATTGCTCGCCTCGTGAGTTCTTAAACCGTCAAACCGAAACCTGATCCTGTCCGGTTTTTAAGGGGCAACTCCATGCTCGATTAGCGCAGCTGACGTCTAACGCTGAAACACATCGCAACCTTCGAGTTGATGAGATCGCCAAAACTATTGCGTGGAGGACGCGGCCAATAGTGGGACCAAAGCGTCTATTCATCTTTATGGAGCCGACGCAAGCGGCGGCTCCAAGCTATCACGGTCAATCAGGGAAGCCGCCAGATTGCCACATTTCTTGAACCACTCGCCATCCATTGGCAGTTTTCTTCAGCACGAAGAGCTGCCGGATAGTCTCGTCCTTCGCGAGCTTAGGTGGATTTGCCTTGCATTTCAGCTCCGCAAATACAGACGCCGTTTGCCCTGAGGCGACGACTGGTTCTTTGATCTCAAAATTGCAGCCTTTGTTACCACCTGGGCCCAAGTAGTCGTTCCACTCAGTCAACGCTTTGATGGCGCCCGCCAGACCCCGAGTAGGCCCTGCCGCTCCCTCTCCAATCACGGTAGCGTCACCGGCGTAAAAGCGATGCACCAACTCTTCGGTGGAAGCTCCGTTGTGATTGGCCGCGTCCTGGCCGGCAAAGAATTGCCGCAGTTCTGCTGTCGCTGTCTGGGTCGCTACAGGCTGCTCCGCAGCATGGGCAAATGTGATTGCAGCGCTCATTACCACGGCCGCGGTCATGTGGGTAATCCAGTATGCTTTCATGATTTCCTCCTTTTGGTAATTTTACATCCGAACTCAATGTGCTGAAAACATCCGCGCATCTTCTCCATTACATTGCATGCTCCTCTATATATTTATCCAAAACCCATGGCCCTAGAGACTTTTTCGACAGGATGAGGCGAAACCAAAATGATCTCGGTCACACGACAGTTTCCGCTGTTGTTGGACGTAGTTCGTCCCCGCGTACCACCCGGCGCTCTGCAAGCCTCATTTAATCAATTGCCTATTCAAATCCGCGGCGGCAGTTTTCACGAAGAGACTAAGGCGATTGGCCAGTCCAACGCTTCACCGCGTGCCGCAAGTTTGTAGCATCATTGTAGCCGACCTCTTCTGCTATCCGCTCAAGGGGCCACGAGGTCTACCGTAGATAGCTGCATACGTGATCACCGCGAGATTGTGCAACTAGATCGCAGAAACGTACGTTTAGGTGGAAAAGCCTGCGCCTCAAGGTCGCGGCGACAGCAACAATGCACTCGCTACTTGGGTGAATGAGGGGGGTGAAGAGAGTTGGTTAGCAATCAATATTAGCACCGCATCAAGCACCCCCTCGTCCGGGATCTATCGCCCTATTAGGCAACTGGACTTTATCCCATTGTGGAGTGCCCCCCGTTTCACCGGACAAGTCGGCTAGATTGATTTAGCCCTGATGAACTGCCGAGGGGAAGCCATCTTGAGAGCGGAATGGGGATGGATTTCATTGTAGTCCTCGATCCATCCGTCGATGAGACGGAGCGCCGTTTCGGCGTCCGGTAGTGCCGAGATGCGGACGTAATCTCGCTTCAGGGTTTTGACGAAGGCTTCCGACATGCCGTTCGACTGCGGGCTGGCGACCGGCGTGACGCAGGGCGTCAGATTGAGTGCTTGCGCAAACAGCCTCGTGTCCCGCGCGGTATAAGCCGAGCCATTGTCAGAGAGATGCTCGATAGCATGCGGGGCTCGGGTTGCTGCAAACCGCTTCTCGACCGCCTCCAGCATCATGTCGCGCACGTCCGAGCCGGAGATGCCCGCGTTGGCGACCGCCGTCCAGGCGATGATCTCGCGGTCGAAGGCGTCGATGATGAAGGCGAGACGAATGACCTCTCCATTCCAGCAGGTGAACTCCAGACCATCCGAGCACCAGCGCAGGTTTGAGCGCATGACCATGACCTTGCCGTCATGGATGCGGCCCTTGCGAACGGCGGTATGCTTCTCCAGCAGCATTGCGTGGTTACCCATGATGCGATGAACCCGTTTGGCGTTGACGACAGGCTTATCGGCGGCTCGCCTTTCGCGATTGAGGAGCGCGGCGATCCGTCGATAGCCATAAGTCGGCCTTTGATCAACCAGCCTGCGAATGGCGGGCAGAAGCTCTGCATCCTCGACCTTGTGGTATGGCCCACGCGGCTTTGTTTTGCCTTTCAGCCGCTCGATGAGGTTGGAACGGGAAACGCCTAGCGTGTCTGCGACGGCCTTCATCGCGAACCGTCCTTCGGCAACAAGATCGGCCGCGATATCCGTTTTTTTGAGTCCGCTTTGGAAAGGGCTTCGCGGAGGATTTCGACCTCCATCGTCTTGCGACCGAGCATGCGCTCCAACTCCCGGACGCGATCCTCCAGTTTCTTCACTTCCGAATTCCCGACAACCGGCTCGTCAGAATCCACGGCTGCAGCACCTCCCTCGCTCAAGAGCCTGCGCCACCGATAAAGCAAATTGGGCGCGACGCCATGACGGCGAGCGGTCGAAGAAACCGTCTCGCCGGGTTCGAAACTCTGCTCAATGATTGTCAGCTTTTGCTCGGTTGTCCACCGCCTGCGGCGAACATCACCCGTCAGCAATTCAACGTGTCGATAGTCGTTAGACATAAGCCTGTCCTCAAGCCTGTGCTTGAGCCTTTCTGCTTATGCCGACTGTCCGGTCGAAATGGGGGGCAGTTCACATTGCTAATGATCGGTGCTTCAGCGTTCGCTCTTATTTTCGTCAAATGGCACCACCACTTTTTGCACGGTACGGGCGTACTAATTCTTAGTTTGCATCAATCTTTCAACGCCAAAACTCGGCGCCAACAAGCGAGATAGGGACCGGAATTTCACAAAGCTCCTGCGCCGGCAGCAGCTCCAACCAGCATAGATGGGTAAGCACTGAGATCATTGGCTCTAAGCCGATCGGCTCAGTTCAACCTTGCAACTCCAGTGATGATCCCGCGCGAAGAAGCCGAATTACATTCTAACTTCTGACCAAATTGCTCCATAGAGCTTTTGAATTGCCGGAGGGCAGGTCGTAGCCCAATATCCAGCGGCCTTGAGATGCTCGGGAGTTTGAAGCTCCGGCGCCGCCGTCAGCTCTTTCCTCATGAACTTCTCGGAGCCGTCAATGCCATTGGCAAAATTGGTAAAATTCGACTGGAGAGCGATGTTCTCAGGGGCCATAATGAAGTTAATAAAGAGCTTCGCGGTGTCAACGTTCGAGGCGTCCGACAAGATTGCAATGTTATCCATCCAGAATGGAAATCCGGTTTGCGGATAGCCGAACGCTATATCTTTATTTTGCAAACGTTCCTGGAGAGCCACTCCATTCCAGTCGGCACTGACCGCATAGTCCCCTTTAATCATGGGCTCACGCGTCATATAATCCATGGAAATCCAATGCTGTTTTGCCTCGAGAAGCTTGTCCCTCACCTTTTTGAGGAGAACTTTGTCGTCAGTGCAAAGTTGCTTTCCACCTAAATAATGAATTGCGAGCCCCATAATATCCAACATCTCTGGCTCAACATTGATCTTGCCATGCAGCTCACTTGGTGGATCAAATATTATGGAAGCTGTATTGATATCGCCTTTGTATATCGACGTATTCACGCTTACACCAACTACATTCACGAGCCATGGCGCGGTATATTCTCGTCCGGGATCAAACGGAACATCTACCCACTGCTTATTTACGTTGCGGAAATTTTCCATCATATTAGGATGGGACTTCAGAAGTAGCCCTTCCTGAATGAATATCGGCGTGTAAGTTGACGCCCCAACAAACACGTCATATCCGTGACCGCCAGCTTTTAATTTGGCCAGCGCAGTGTCGCTGGTATCATACTCCGATACGGTGACTTTTACATTATATTCGCTCTCAAATTTCTTGATTAGTTCCGCGCTGGTGTACCCAGCGTAGGTGTAAATGTTCAACCCGCCATCGGCAAAGGCAACACCACCTCCCAGAACTGTCAGCACCGCGGTGATTGAAGCGATTTTGTTTCGCATGATGTTTCCTCCCATCTCTACACGTCAGGATAAACATTTCCCTCAAGATTGGAAGCTTAATTATTCAAAATAGGAAATATTCTGACACGGTGTCGGTCAGCGAGCTGACGCCTCCGCAATCGGCGCTTACGCTTACTTTGGGTGAAGCGTCTAAGCATTCGGTGTCCGCCGCGGTACATACGATACGCGACTATTATCCAAATCAATAAGCCTACGGGGAAGACCCCGGATCAGGCCGCTTGAGCGTCGACGGTCAGCGACGCCCAATTCCAAGGAAGCAGTTGCTCCAGCCTTGTCATCGGCGTGTCCGCGATGCGGGCGAGAACATCGGCAAGCCACGCCTCTGGATCGATGTAGTTGATCTTTGCCGTCATTTGCGTGCCATGGCTGCACGATCTGCGCCGCGGTCTGATCCGGCGAAGAGTCACGATTTTCTGCCGAGCGCAAAGCCTCTGAGTGCTCGCTCGGCCGCATTATTCGTCAGGCAAATCCGGCCGTCCTGCAGGAATGACGTGAAGCCATCCCAGCGCTTGGGCATGTAGTCGATCGCCTCTGCGACCGGAGAACTGCGCGAGAGTTTTTCCCGCTCGGTTTGAAGCCAGGTCTGCAGATCATCAACGAGCGGCCGGCTTTCCTTGCGGCGACGATCCAGGCGTTGATCGACCGTATGCGCGTTGATCTCCCGCTCGATATCAAACAGGCCGTCGATCCGTTTGACAGCTTCGAGCGCCATAGGTGAGATCGGCGCGCCGTTCTTTCCACGCTTGGCGTTTGCGGCAATGTCGGCAGCTCGAAGAACTTGCGCCGCGTGTGTACCCAACAGAGTGCCTGGGTCAGCGGATCGGGATCGCGATCAACCTTGAACAGTGGATTGTAGCCGCCATAGGCGTCGGCCTGCAGAATCCCGCTGAAGGCCTTCAGGTGGCGCTCCGGATGCTCCTGCCGTCGATCGCGCGAGGCATAATAAAGGGCGGACGCCGGGGAGAGGCCTCCGAACGGTCGATCGTCCCGGACATAGGTCCAGATGCGGCCCGTATCGGTCTTTCCTTTGGCCAGGATCGACATAGGACTACTCCTTGTCTGGTGTTTGCACGAGCACATCCGATGTTCGTGTCAACCTCGCAAGACGGCCCTCCCCGTGCGGCGCTTACGATCTCCCCGTCGGCGTTCGAAATTCTATGTTGCATGAAAAATGGCCTTAGCATCCGACTGCTGGCCTGCACTGAAGGGGACGCGAGGGAACAGCAGGGACTGAGCAATGACAATCCTTCCGCTTAGAAAAGTTGGTCCGATAAGCATTCGATTGGAATATGTTTTAGGCCAGTACCCGATGCAAACAATTCTCAGCCTGGGATCATTCCTATGTGGGTACGGGCGCTCTGAGACCGGCGCTCAGGAAGGCCGCCAGATGCTTCAGCATCTGGTCCTTCTCAACTACGCCTAGCTGGCCGTCAGTTAAATCGTTTAATCGGCCTAGATCGTTTAGCATAAATAGGTAAGTACCTACCAAAAAAGTCATGCGTAGACTCACTACATCTCTCGGTATCTCTGGAATGAGGAGAGCGATTTCGTTGACAAAACGCTTAACGGATGCATCGTAGACCTCGCGGCGCAGACGCAAAGAATGCTCGGCCGGTTCCGCGTGCAGGCGCGCCTGTAATTTAACGAAAGCGGCCCCGGCAGGGCCGCTGTATTTCATCTCCCATTGGGGGGCGAGATAGGCGACGACTACGTCCTCGACGGTCCAGTTAGTCTGACGAGCGAGCACCTCGTCGAGTAGGACGTGCCGCCTTCCCGACAATAAGGCCCCACGCCTGCGAAAGACATCATCGAACAGATTTTGCTTGCTGCCAAAATAGTAACGGATAAGAGCCTGGTTGACCCCGGCTTTGTTGGCAATGTCGCGCATTTTCGCCCCGGCAAACCCCTCATCCGCGAAGATCAGTTCGCCAGCGTCGAGAATGAGATCTCTATAATCAACTCCGGGCGTTGGCCGCCCAGGTTTGCGCTTTGCCTTGTCGGCAGTCGTTCGTTCCAGCATCTCTTCTCCGACACCAATCACCGCAGCGAACATCTCTAGCGAATTAACGATACGGATAATTAACGACAGATCTAACTCAAGACAATAGGTGTTCAGGCAATTGAATGGCGAACTGCGTATTCGCGACGCAGTTCGCAAAATAAAACAAGAACATTGGCAGACCGCAGGAAGCCGCTCTGCCAATGTCGGCTCTGCACGCTTACATTTTTAACTCTGTCCAAATCCTGCCATAGATTTGCTGAATTTCTGGCGAACAGGTCTCATTCCAATATGAATGACCAGTCAATTTTTCGGGTACAACAAACTCAGGTGATGTGGTTAACTCCTTATCCATATACTGCTCTGAGCCGTCGATGCCGTTGGGGTACTTGATATAGTTTGAAAGCATGGCGGCGTTTTGCGGATCCATCATGAAGTTCATAAACAGCTTGGCGTTGTCGAGATTTTTCGCATCCGACAGAATGGCAAGGTTGTCCATAGCTAGACCGTAGCCGGTTTGCGGGTAGCCATAGGCAATGTCAGGGTTGCGTTGCCGTTTAATGAAGGCTGGACCACCCCAGTCACTTGTAGCAGCAAAGTCACCCTTTACCATCGGATCGATTGTGTTGTAATCCATGGAGATCCAATGTTTTTTCGCTTCAAGCAGCTTGTCGCGGACTTTTCGCAACAGTGCTTTATCATCCGTACAAATCTTGTCTCCTCCAAGATAGTGGATTGCCAAGCCCATGACGTCCATCATCTCGGGAATGATGTTGATCTTGCCCTGCAGCTCCGGAGGCGGGTCGAATATTATGGCCGCCGTGTTGATGTCGCCCTTATAAATGGAAGTGTTCACGCTAACGCCGACCGTTGCCCACTCCCAAGGGATACTATACTCGCGGCCAGGATCGAAACTGACATCAACCCAGCGCTTATTGACGTTGTGGAAATTCTCGAGCTTGTTGGGCTTGGACTTCAGCAACAAGCCCTCACGCACGAAAATTGGGATGTACGTCGACGCTGCGACGATCATGTCGAAATCGTTGCCCCCCGCCTGCAGCTTTGCGAGTGCAGTATCGCTACTGTCGTACTCGGAAATCGTGACCTTAACGTCGTATTGGTCCTCGAATTTCTTTACCATGTCGGGGCTCCACAGGTCTCCCCAGCTGTAGATATTCAAGACACCTTTTGCGGAAGCCGGAAGCGATGTAAGGAGCACGAGGCCGGCGGCGATGGAGACTATAACACGTTTCATAACTGTTCCCTTTTTTTGGTTTTAGTTTTCCTCACTTTCGGTTGCGACCAATCAAATGGGTCGCAACGACGAACAACGCGGACACAAGTAGCAGTGCCGTGGAGATTGCATTGATTTCAGGCGTCACCTTCCGGCGAAGTTGCCCCAGCATATAGGTGGGTAGGGTTTCTTGTCCGGCGGATTTCACGAATTCTGTGATGACAACGTTGTCGAGCGAAATGACAAACGCGAGCATCCACCCGGATAGTAGGCCCGGCCAAAGCTGTGGTAGCGTTATGTATCGAAACACTTCAACCGGACGCGCATAAAGATCAGCACCGGCCTGCTCCAAGCTGAGGTCCATGCCCTTGAGCCGCGCACGAACCGGCATATATGCGAAAGGGATACAGAAAGCGGAATGTGCGACAACGAGATAGATCATGCCGGTATAGCCAGTGGCTACTTTTAGCAGGGAAAAGAAGCTCAGCAAACCAACTGCGGTAACAATTTCTGGGACCATGAGCGGCTGGTTGACTACAGTAAGTGCAAGTCCTTGCCCTTTCCATTGGCGCCCCCGCGTCGTCGCCAAGGCGAAGAGAACGCCGCTTGTAGTCGCGATTGTCGCCGCGATGGCCGCGAGCGCCAACGAGCGAGTTGCTGCCTCCTGCACTCCGCCATTTTGCCATGCCGAGGCATACCAGCGGAAAGAAAAACCCTCCCAGACAGAAAGCGCCTGGCCAGCGTTGAAAGAATAAATGACGAGAAGCACGATGGGCATGTAAAGCACGAGGAAACATAGCATCGCTATTATGTTCATCCCGGGCATATGACGGACGTCAAACTTCTTAACCACGGAGCCCATCCTCCTTTTCCGTCGCACGGACGAAGAATATCATCGCAATTCCCACGAGGATTAACAGCGTCAACGAAAGTGCAGCGCCGAGCGGCCAGTTGCGTAGCGCGCTGAATTGCATTCCAATGAGATTACCCAACAATAGTTGCTTACCCCCGCCGAGCACCGTTGTTATGACGTAATCGCCGAGGCAAGGAACAAAAACTAGGATGGAACCGGCCACAACCCCGGGCTTGACAATAGGCAAGATAATTTCGCGCATGATCTGCGATGGCCGGGCATACAAATCGTACCCAGCTTCCACGAGGCGGAAATCGAATCGCTCCATCGATGCGTATATCGGAAGGACCATAAGGGGCAGGTAGACATAAGTCATGCCGAGCATAATGGCCGTCTCGGTATAGAGGATTTGAATTGGCGTACTGATTATCCGAAGATCAACGAGCAGCGTGTTTATTACGCCTTCGTTGCGTATCAGTTGCATGATCGCGAAGGTGCGGATCAGCATGTTGGTCCAGAATGGCAACATGACTAGCGTCAACCAGAAATCGCGCCGATGCGGCGGCCGCGTAGCGATAAAATACGCGGCGGGAAACCCGAACAGGAACGTGAGGACCGCGGTCAGGAACGACAACTTTATTGATCGCCAAAATACCACGAGGTGTTCTGTCGCCCAACTGACTTCATCGGTGAAGAAATCGCGTTTGGCGACGACGTTGACCCAACTTTCAGTAGAGAACGTCCAGTTGATACCACCGTACTCTCCCGGCGTCAGGAAGGAATAGACAGTAATTAGCGCGAGAGGGATGATCGCGGCGAGAAGCAGAATGACCATCGCAGGCGTCAGCAGAAACGCTTGGGCTTTGGTTATGGTCGGTCGTTTGGAAGACGGCTGCATTGTCAATCTCCCAGGATCTGCGCCGCGCCATCACGCAGCCGGATGCCGATACGATCACCCACCTGGATATCTGCCGGCAGGCTGCCGGCATGCTGCGTCCGAACCACAAAATCTGCACCTTCGCGCAGGCGAACATGATAAGCGCTGCCAGTTCCGAAATAGACAATGTTAATTAACTCGCCCTCGAGATGACCAGCCCCTGGCGAGACGATCTCGGCATGTTCTGGCCGCACGGCGAGCGTAACAGGTCCGACGCTCGTGCCGGCCTTTGGTGCTCGAGCACGCAATCGAACACCCGACGCGAATTCAAGACAGGCTCCCTCTGCCTCAATGGCGGATAAATTAGCTGCAAGGAAATTAGTTTCACCGATAAAATCGGCGACGAAGCGATCGGCCGGCTGATCGTATATCTCTCGCGGGCGGCCGATTTGACGCACCTTACCGGCGCTCATCACCGCGATGCGGTCCGACATCGTCAGCGCCTCTTCCTGGTCATGGGTAACGAAAACGAAGGTGATGCCCGTTTGAGTTTGCAGGCGTTTGAGTTCGATCTGCATTTCCTTGCGTAACTTGAAGTCAAGCGCGGACAAAGGCTCGTCCAGCAGCAGCACCTTCGGATGGGGAGCAAGAGCGCGGGCGAGCGCTATGCGCTGCTGTTGCCCGCCCGAAAGTTGACTAGTCAGCCGTCCTGCCATGCGGGTCATCTGAACCAGGTCGAGCATCTCGGCAACCGTCCGTTCAAGTTCGTCCTTGGATTTGCGCAGCATGCGAAGGCCGAAGGCAATGTTCTGCTCACAAGTCATATGCGGAAAAAGTGCATAAGACTGGAAAACAGTGTTCACCGGGCGCAGGTAAGGCGGGCTTTCCAAGAGGCTCTTGCCATCGAGTCGGAGATCGCCGGTCGACGGTGTTTCAAAACCTGCGATCATGCGAAGTAGCGTGGTCTTTCCACAACCAGACGGTCCGAGAAGCGTGAAGAATTCATTCTCGCTTATGGTGAGCGAGACACCGTCCAATGCCGTATACGCTCCTGGCCCGGCACCATAGATTTTGCTTACGTCCTTGATTTCGATCATATTCCCCTCAGTTTTCGCTGTTCCTCGATCACCGTTCACGGTGATTATCGCTCTCTCAGGAACGTTCAATTTCATGAATCAATCATACACTCGGCTGCGGTAACGCAAACATATTTTATTCAATGTTTGAATTAATATCGACCAAGCGTCGCCATAAGTCGCTACCTCGGTTATTTTAAGCCAATCCATAATGTCCAATCGCCGCCAATACACCGGCAATTCCTGCCGGTACGGAGCCACAGGGGCGTCCTGCTGTAACATTTTTCAGTACTTGTCGCGTTGGGAGCAACACGGTGTCGGTGATTCCCGTTCTGTCTAGACGTGTACAGCTCGATCTTTCGAAACATCCAAAGTTTTGGGGGATACCATGGTGTCTGTGGGGCGCTTTCGCGATCCGAAGCTCAGCAATTGATAGACGATCAACGCGGCAAGCGTGGCAGTACCAATACCGCCGACGGCGAAGCTCCCAAAGCTCAACGAGAAATTGCCTGCTCCAAAAACGAGCGTGATCCCCACTGTGAACAGATTGCGCGGCTCGGAGAAGTCGACACGATTATCGACCCATAGTCGCACCATCGCTGCTGCGATCAGTCCAAAAACCGCGACCGCAAGTCCACCGAGGACGGGCGAAGGAATGGTCCGGAGAACCGCACCGAATTTCGGCGAAAATCCCAGAAGTATTGCCACCAGAGCTGCGACGATAAAGATCAGCGTGGAGAACACCCGCGTGACCGCCATTACCCCCATGTTCTCCACATAAGTGGTGACGCCGGTCCCGCCACCCGCACCCGATACCATGGTCGCAATCCCGTCGCCGATGAAACCCCGGCCGATGAAGCGATCCATGTTCTGACCGGTCATGGCACCTATGGCCTTAATGTGACCAAGGTTCTCGGCAACGAGGATTAAAGCTACGGGTGCAATCAGTCCCATCGCCGAAATATCGAACGATGGGCTCTGAAATACCGGCACGCCAAACCATGGTGCCTCGACAACGCTTGCAAATTCCACTGGCGGCAGGAATCCAAATCCGTTCCCGAGAACAAGAACAGCGATGTAGCCGATAGCGAGACCGAGTAGGATCGAGACGCGCCGGATAGCGACTGGGCCGAAGGTCGAGAGAAGCGCAACTGCGAGAAGCGTAATCATCGCGACGAGAACATGAGGGCCACTGCCTTGGCTGCCCTGCACGGCAACCGGCGCGAGATTAAGGCCAATGGCGGCACCGATGGCCCCGGTGACTGCCGGGGGCATGAGTTTTTCAATCCAGTGCGTCCCTGTCATCAAGACGATAGTGCCTATCAGCACGTAGAGAGCGCCCGCAGCAATGATGCCTCCGAGTGCGGGCCCAATATCGGGGTTCGCTCCCGAGCCTTGGTAGCCGGTGACCGCGATGACAACGGCGATAAACGAGAAGGACGATCCTAGATAGCTCGGAACCCGGCCCGCGGTGCAAATGAAGAAAATTAGAGTACCGATGCCGGAAAAGAGCACTGCGAGATTTGGATCGAAGCCCATGAGCAGAGGACCGAGGATGGTCGACCCGGACATCGCCACAAGATGCTGGACGCCCATTGGTATCGTTGCCCCCCAAGGCAGGCGCTCGTCTGGCAGGACTGTCGCGCTTGTGGCAACCGGCCACTTCGGGAAATAGCTCACTTTTCAGTCCTCCCTAAACGTCAGCTCTATTTCGCCCGTGTCGATTCAAGCCATTTGAGAATGTCATCGGCGTCAGTGACATCGGCATATTTCTGATGCATGTCGTAAAGATTGGCTTCGTGCGGCGCGACTGCCCTGTCGGCGCAGCAGTCGCGCGGCACGAGCACATTGAAACCAGACTGGACTGCATCCACCACACTAGCGCGCACACAGCCCGAGGTCGTGGCACCGGTCACGATCACGGTGTCCACGCGCGCACTGGTAAGAAGCGCCGCTAACCCTGTGCCGTAGAAAGCGGACGCGCCCTTTTTCGTGATCACGGCATCGCGAGGCTGGATACCGGTCGCCGCGTCGATCTCGACTAGGCGTGTACCCTCCACAAGAGCAGCCATGCCTCCTGCCTTCTTTAGCCAGGCCATGTTGTCGATCTCGCTAGGGTGATAGGCGATCGTCGTGTAGATGACAGGATAGCCAGCGGCGCGCGAAAAGTCCGTCAGCCGCCGGGTGGCTGCAATAGCGTCGGTCATGTCGGCCGCCGTAGTGTACTGCGTATCCGTGAAGCCATATGTGAAGTCGACGACGACGATAGCGGGCCTTGTGCCTCGCGGCACCGTGCGCCCAAAACCGGCTGCGTCATAGACGTCCTGCTGCGACATTTTCGTACCCTCTCGCCTGCTGTAGATCGGCCCCTCCGCTCAGCGAAGGGGCCGGTTTCGATCAATGTCGTTCCATCTTCATTTCCGGCACTACGATGTCGCCGTCGATGACGATCGCCTTATCGTCAAGGAACAGAGAGCAACCCCGCATTGGAATGTCGAGATGGCAATGGGTGTCGTTCGAGCCGCCAAGCTCGTTGTTGGGGCCCGTCGAGAACATCACATTGCCGTAGAACGAACGTGGCTCCATCCCCATGCCACCCGGGAATGCACCAGGCACGAAATTGTGCCATTTGGCATTTGGGTTCATGCCCCAACCAACATGGCTCATGCCCATGCCCTTTGGATCGTTAAACGACTCCATGTAGGACTTCACGATCTCGGCATCGAGGCCCCCGCGAATGTCGGTGATCCAGCCCTTCTCGATCGTGTAGATGATCGGCTCACGCACATAAATATTCTGCGGCAGCAGGATATCGCCCGGCGCGACGACAATCTGGCCATCGACGCCGTCGTCATCGCCGCCGGTAAAGACGAAGCCGGACGGCCAATGATCCCATCGGCCCGGCTCGTCGGTGCAGGCGTATTCCGTGACCGTTGGATAGGTGTTAAGTTTGTAGGTGACGTCAGTACCGTGTGGCGAAGTGATCCGCATAACTTTGGCCTTCGAAAGGATATCTCCCCCGATCTCGACCTTTTCGCGCAGCTCCTGATACGGTAGCATGCGGGCAAGCAATTCTGGTGGCTCGACAGCCGTCAGAACACGCGTCCCCGCTGCCTGAATCGCCATCTGCTCTGGCGAGAACAGAAGAAAGATGCAGTCAACCAGCATGTCACAATTCTTCAGAGCTTCAACCGCATCTGGCATTGCGGCCAGACCCGTGACGCCGACGTTCCAGCCGCCCGTCGGCAAAGGCGCCGGCAGACGCATATGGTACATGTTAGCGCCCAGACGCTGGCCCGCGGCGAGGAATGCATTGGCATAGTCCAGCCGTTCGTTGCCCTGCGTGAGCACGACAAGGCGTTCGCCGTTGCGCACACCGGACATTTTCAGTTGGTGGAGGCAGATTTCGGTGAAGCTCGTGTGGTCCATTGGTCGGAATCCTTTTTCTATAGCTACGCTGCAAAGTCCATGACTGCGGCAAGAAAGCCTTCCAGGTCGTCCCACGGGATCATGTGTCCCGCGCGCTCGACCGTACGCACCTCGATTTCCGGTACGAGGCGCCTGATCTCCTCGACATCCGTCGGCTTAACAACCTCCGCGCCGCCTGCCACCACAAGACGCATCGGCAGGCCGAGCGCGGATAGGTCGGCGTGGATATCGTCGGTGTGGAACCCGTCGAAGGCGGTGCGGATCGCGTCGAGCTGGCAGGTGTGCAGCCACTCGGCGCGAAGGGTGCGCTGTTCTTCACTCCAGCTCGGACAGAAGTGTTTCATCTCCTCCGCCGAGCAGCCGCGCTGCGCGAGCAGGATGGAGTCCTCGTACCACGCCCAGGATGCCGGGTAACCGCGTCGGCCCGGCCCGCTGACGGGTGGATCCACCAGAACCAGCCCCGAGAAGGCGGACGGACTCTTGCGCGCGGCACGGATCCCGGTTCGTGCACCCATCGAGTGCCCGAGCAGGATCGGACGGTCGAGCCCGGCCGCTTCAGCGACCTGAACGGCATCCTCGGCCATGGCATCGAGCGAAAAGTCGAGGGCCCCGCCCTGCGACAGGCCGCGGCCGCGCACGTCGAGCACATGGACGTCGAACCTCGCCGCTAGTCGCTCGGCAATGAAGCCCCATGTGATGGCCGGCGACGTGATGCCGGGAACGAGCAGCATCTGAGGACCTTGCCCCGGATAGTGAAGCAGGTGCTGGCGAATGCCGTTTGCGTGAACGTTGTATCCCCGAGCCATAGCGGCGCCCTCCCCTTAATAGGCGCCGGAGAGCAGCGTGCCGCCCCCCGGAACGCGCGTATCAAGATTAAGCGCCTTCAATAGCGACCATGTGGTGGCGATCGCCGCCGTCAGGACCGGCTTTCGGGTGATTGCCTCCGCCTCGGGTACGGCCGCCAGCGAGGGCATCTGAACGCAGGCGGACAGCACGATGGCATCGACATCGCTGGTGTCCATCGCGCGGACGATGCCGGGCAGCTTCATTGGATCGTGCGCGGCTACCGCGAGGTTATCGGATATTTCCAGTGCCCGCCAGACACTGACCTCAATACCCTCGTTACGGATATAGTCCACGACGAGCTCGGTGAGGGGCTTCATATAGGGCGCGACGAGAGCAATTTTCTTCGCGCCTATTGCCTTGATGCCCTCGACCAGCGCACCGGCCGATGTCACCACCGGCGCCGGATTGCCGTTGTCGACCGTCGCTTGGTGAAGACGCTCTTGCGACTGGCGATGATAGCCATGCCCCATCGCCATGATGGCGACCAGGCAAGCGTAGCCCATGACGTCGACGCGCGCGTCCGACAACTCGAGGGCGCAGCGGTCACTGTCTCGATCCATAGCCTTCAATTCCTCCGCAGTCACATGCTTCATGCGCATGCGGGAAGAATGAAAAGTGAAGCGCTCTGGCGAGACGAGTTCGCGAGCCCGCAATAGTGCCGGAATTTCCGTTTCCATCGTAATATTGGAGCTTGGAACGATCTGACCAATACGAAAGCGCTTCATCTGCGGGACCTCTTGTTTCGAGTAGGTTTCACCACATTAATTATTCAAAACGGGAATTACAAGTCAAAAGTATCTCGAGAGTGCCCGGGGCAGTTATTTTGCGAAGCATGTTCTACGTTGCCAGAGGGCTCGAGCCACCTTTAATAGGCTTATAGTATTGAATTATAATAGAAAGCCTATGATTGGAAAGCGCTCCGTTTGAGCCTGGACCGGTGACAGCAGCGCAGCTGTCGGGGTGCTGAAATTGAGAGGCGTCTGATGAGGCTTGCCACGCATTTCACATTAATATAAGTTTGAATAATTATAGCAAGCGGCAACGTGATAAGGATTGGTTGGGGCAACGTATGGTCGGGCCGCGTACACGATATCGAGGGAGATGGACGTGCCCCGAACCAAAGTGCCAGTCGCTTTCACGGTCTTCCTATTTGCACCAGACGAAGAACAAGCACCATAGATTGGGTTGATTGTCTGAGGTGATGTCGCCCGTGAGCGTTCGCGGTATGGAAGCAGCGGAGCGACTGAAAAGCACGCGCTATAGCTTGAAATGTAGGAGGAGGTTGAGATGATGAAACCGCAATTTTTCCATAAACTACCGGAGATGGAGAAGGGATATAGCATGTCACTGGCTGTCAGGGCTGGCGACTACGTATTCATCGGCGGGTTGACTGCTACGGATAACAAAGGCAACGAACTACACGCCGATAATCCGGGTGCGCAGATGAAGCGGATCTATGAGATTCTCGACGAAGTTCTGAAGGAATTTGGTGGCACGTCGCGCGACGTTGTAAGTGAAGTTATCTATTATGACGTTAGCGGAAATGAATACACAGAAAAGCTCTTTCCGCATCGGCGGGCTTTTTATGGCGAGGAAGGTCCCTCGGTCGTAGGCATGCAGGTGGTCGGCTTTATAAGCCCCGCAATTCACGTGGAGACCACCGCAGTCGCCTTCTTGCCGCAGCCAACATTACCCTAGTGCGGTCACGCAGCGTCGGGGTTTGCCAGCTCAGAAGCGCCAGATGACATGCTTGGCAATCCTGGGCGACAGCGCGTCAGGTCCATTGCCTAACGACCGTCGATCGGACGCCCCTGAAGCAGCGCCGGCTTCCGTGAGACAACGCGCGCGATTAGTTAAATAGGAGGATATACGGATGACGAAATATAAAATGCTGATTGGTGGCCGTCTGATGACGGGTGCGGGGGAAATGCCGGTCATCGATCCCTCAACTGCCGAAATATTCACCGCGGCACCATATGCCAGCGCCACACAACTCGAGGAGGCCGTCAGGGCGGCAAAGGACGCCTTTCCTGCCTGGGCAGCAACGCCTCTAGAGACACGCAGCGCCTGCTTACTTCGCCTCGCCGACAGGTTGGAGCAAGAGGCCGACGATTTCGCACGGCTTCTTACCCGCGAGCAAGGTAAGCCCCTGGCGGAGGCGATGTATGAGGTCAGTGCGACGGTTCGCGGCATCCGATATTTCGCGGCGTACGAGTCAGCGCCCGAGATACGCAACCATGCAAGAGGCGAATATGAACTCCACCGTGTTCCGCTAGGTGTGGTTGCGTGCGTGACGCCATGGAACTTCCCAATGCTGCTAGCCAGCAACAAGTTCGGTGCAGCGCTCATCACTGGCAACACCGTCATTTTGAAACCCGCGCCGACGACGCCGCTGACCTCGCTTGAACTGGGACGACTGGCGGAAGGTATTTTTCCCGCTGGCGTCTTCAACGTGATCTGTGACCGGAACGATCTTGGTGCCCTCCTCACCGCCCACGCGGATGTCGCGAAGGTCTCGTTCACCGGTTCCACAGCAACAGGCAAGAAAGTAATGGCTAGCGCGGCAGGCACCCTAAAGAGAGTGACACTAGAACTCGGGGGAAATGATGCGGCTATCATCTTGGATGATATAGATATTGATCAGATGGTTCCGCGATTGGTCATGGCGGCGTTTCTCAACGCGGGTCAGGTCTGCGTCGCGGCCAAGCGGCTATATGTTGCGGAGTCGATCTATGATGATTTTGCGACGAAATACGCCACTGCCGTCCGAAACCTCAAACTGGGTTGCGGACTTGAAGAGGGTGTCGAGATTGGTCCTCTCCAGAACGTCGACCAGTTTGAGAAGGTTAAGGAATATCTCGCCGTCGCGGAAAGAGACGGTACCGTAATTGCCGGCGGTCGCGTGGACAATCGGCCGGGATACTTCATTGAGCCGACGGTCGTTCGCGACATTACGGATGGCTCCCGGCTGGTTGACGAGGAGCAGTTCGGACCGGTGGTGCCGCTCATTTCTTTCACGGACGATGACGACGCCATCCGCCGCGCCAATGCGAGCCACTTCGGCCTCGGTGCCTCGATTTGGAGCAGCAACCTTACGCGCGCGCGCGCGCTAGCCATGAGACTGGAAGTCGGGAACGTGTGGATCAACCAGCACCAGGCACTCGCGGCGGATATCCCCTTTCCTGGTGCCAAAGAGTCGGGGAGTGGCGTCGAAGCCGGCCCCGAGGGCTTTCTGGAATTCACACGCCTACAAATCCTCAACGCAGCCTGACTGCATCATAGTCAAACTAGGAGAAAACAAGTGGTAGAGAAGATATATGATGCAATCGTCGTAGGTGCCGGATTTTCGGGTCTCGTCGCAGCACGAGAACTTAAGGCGCAGGGCAAGTCGGTGTTGATCATTGAAGCGCGTCAGCGGCTTGGTGGCCGTACGCATGTGGTTGAGTTCCTTGGTCGCCCCGTCGAAATCGGCGGCGCGGGCGTACACTGGTGCCAACCACACGTCTTCGCTGAGATGCAGCGCTACGGCTTTGGTTTCAAAGAAGCACCCTTAGCGGACCTTGACAAGGCCTACATGGTACTCGCAGACGGCCAGATAATCGACGTTCCGCCTGCAACTTTCGATTCCGAATATATCACTGCCTTTGAAAAGTTTTGCGGTCGCTCGAGAGAGCTATTCCCGCGGCCGTACTCGCCCCTGGACAACCAAGAGGTTGCTCGTCTTGATGCTGTATCAGCTCGTGAGCATCTTGAATCCCTCGGCTTAAATGAATTGCAGCTAGCTTCGATGAATGCGGAATTGACGCTCTACGGCGGCGCACCGACCACCGAACTAAGCTATCCGAGTTTCGTGAAGTTCCATGCCCTTGCCTCTTGGGACACTGTAACGTTCACTGACTCAGAGAAGCGGTACCATGTCCAGGGTGGCACGAACGCACTTTGCCAGGCTATTTTCGATGACTGCCGCGCAGATAGTGAGTTTGGTGTACCAGTGGAGGCCGTTACACAGGCAGATAACGGTGTGACGGTCACACTCGCAGATAAGAGGACATTCCGCGCGCTTACATGCGTGCTGACGCTACCGACCAAAGTCTATACGGATATTCGTTTTGACCCACCACTCCCATTCGAGAAGCTAGCCTTCATCGAGCATGCTGAGATGGCGGACGGTGCCGAACTTTATGTCCACGTGCGCCAAAACCTTGGTAACACATTCACTTTCTGCGATGATCCTAACCCGTTTAACGCTGTGCAAACTTACGCTTATAACGACGAGCTCGGAACGATCCTCAAAATCACGATTGGTCGGCAATCGCTGATCGATCTCGAAGACTTCGACGCGATTGCTACCGAAATCCGTAAAATCCATGGTGACGTCGAGGTTCTTGAAGCGCTGCCCTACAATTGGGCGAAGGATGAATACGCGCGTACGAGCTACCCAGCGATGAGAAAGGGTTGGTTTTCTAAATATAAGGACATGGCTAAACCAGAGGGACGTCTATTCTTTGCTGGCTCAGCCACTGCGGACGGATGGCACGAGTATATAGATGGTGCAATCGAGAGCGGGATTCGCGTAGGCCGGGAAATTCGGCATTTTCTGAAGCTGGCTGTTTAGTATTTCAACCCGGGCTCCGTCCTTTACTGAGCCCGGGTTATTAAAGCGCGAGCGAAAGACCCAGCATTCGATGCTATCGCTTATGCCTCGACCTGTTAAAACAACAGTTATTTGTCCGCTTCAATCGCGGCGAAAATTTCAGTGGCGACCTTTTTCGCCTTTCCGTTGAACGGCACCGATTTAATGGCTGCCAAGTTTACCGGTTCTCCAGCAACGATCGCGCCAATCATGCCCATCGAAAGGTGCGGAGTGCACTGGTAAACGTAGACGCCAGGCACCTCAATCTTGATTGAAATTTCCTGATTAATCTTGCCGCTCCATGGAGTCGCCCCGTCGGGAATGGCATTTTTAACCGACACGCTATTGTGCCCCTTGTCCTTCAAAATAAAAGTGACTGTGTCGCCGGGCTGGACGCGGAGAAGCCGTGGCTCAAAAGCCATTACTGTTCCGTCTGGTGCTTTGTTTGTCATTTCCACTTTGTAGTCAGCAGCGTACAATACGGTAGGAAGCAGCAGTGAGAATGCTGCAGAAAATGCGATTGCGAATGGCTTCAAAGGTTCTTCCTTTATGATTGAAGAGCCGCCGTGCGGCGGCTCTTTTAGTTTCCGAGGTAGGGGTTTATACTAAAGTCAGTTCCTTGATCGGAAGCGACCTAATCCTCGGTCCGCCGGCGTCCGCGATTGCGTTGACAAGTGCGGCTATCGTGATGGGAACAGCATCCTCACCGACGCTCTGAGGGGAGCCGTCGCTTGGTAACAGGTTTATTTCAATCTCCGGCACCTGACCAATGCGAAGTATTGGGTAGTCATAAAAGTTGTTCTGCTGCACCTGACCATCCTCCACGGTGATCTCGCTATAGAAGGCGTTCGTCAACGCGTAGGAGATGCATCCTTCAAGCTGCTGCCGTACGATATCCGGATTAATGATGGTGCCGGCGTCGATCGTTATCGCAACCTTATCTACACGGACAGAGGCGTCCTTGATCGTGACATCCACCACCGCCGCCTTCGACGACGACTCGTAGCCGAGGTAGTAAGCGGTGTCGCTGACCGCTATACCCCGGCCCGAGCCATTTTTCGCGCGCTCACCCCAACCAGCTTGCTCGGCGGCAGCGTCCAGGACCCGACGGAGCGTCTTTGAGCGTGCGACTGCGATGTCGTAATGCTCAAGGTTCTTTGGGATGAGGGCTGGCTCAAGCAGCGCCCTATATAGATCGACGGAGTCCTTATCGGCCAAGACCGCCAATTCATTGAGAAAGCCGAAGTTCATCCACAAGTGCTGTGTTAGCCCCACACCCCTCATCCACCCGAACGGAATGGGTGTGGTCTGGTCGCGTTGGTAGGCGATTTCCATATTCGGGAAGAAGAAAGGAAAATGCGTTCCACCATAGGATTGCAACGCGGCTTGTGCGCTGGCGATCCGGCACGACCAGGTGTCGATGTTTCCGTCCTTATCCAGCGCACCTGCGAATTTAACGACCGTGAGGGGCGTGTAAGTGCTGCGCTTTATGCATTCCTCGCGGGTCCACAGTACTTTCACCGGCGTTCCCAACATGGCTTTGCCAATCTGAACCGCCTGATACACAAAGTCGTTCTGGACGCGGCGACCAAAACCGCCCCCGCACTGCATTAAGTTGAACTTTACGTTTTCCGGAGCGGCGCCCGTCAATTCAGTTGTAATGCGATGCGCATCGTCGGCATATTGGCTGCCGGCCCACACGGTCGCTTTGGTTTTTTCAATGAGTACTGTGCAGTTGAGCGGTTCTAACGGCGCGGGATCCATGAACGGAAAAACATATTCAGCTGTCAGTGATCGCGTCGCTTCCTTGATCCTTTTGGTGACGTCACCCGTCTCAACCAACACGGGCAACTCACCGCTTGCCTGCTTAGAAAGCGATGATTTCAACTTGTCTGATGTCAGCGTAGCGTGGGGTCCGCTATCCCACTCGATCTCGAGTAATTCCAGCGCTGATTTAGCTTCCCACCAACTATCAGCGACGACGGCAACAGTGTCATCAATGTTTACTGCAGCAGCCCACAGATCGGGATCCTCTCCATCCGGCACTGGAGAATTGTAGCCAACGAATCCGGCTTTGATTTTGACGATCTCTGGATGGCCCGGCAAGCCCTTGAGTGCTTCATCTTTGATGCGGACAAGCTTACCGCCAAAAACCGGGGATTGCTGCACGGCGGCATACCGCATACTTGGCAAGTCGACATCGATGCCGTACGCAATTTCTCCCCGTGTTGCAGGCACGGTACTGCGAGGGGCGATCGGCTTGCCGATGAAGCGTCGCTCGTCAACCGACCTGTATACCACCTTCTCAGCTGGCGGAGGAGTGAGCTTCACCGCTGCTGCAGCGACGTCGGCATAACTTAGGGCGCGGCCGCTCTTGCCATGGTGCACTTGATTCCCACCGGTCGTCAGCTCTTCCGCCGGCACGGAAAGGCGTTCTGCGGCCGCTTCAACAAGCATGGCGCGGACTTGCGCTGCCGCGAGCCGCGAGGGCGCAAACAGATAGTGCGCCGACAAACTTCCCAGCGTCGTGGTCCAGACATACGGCGTGCCGCGAGCCTTGCTGATGGCAGGATCGTAAAAAGCCACGGTCGTCTTTTCCCAGTCTGAGTCCAATTCTTCGGCAAGCATCTGCGGAATTGTGGTCGTGACACCCTGCCCTACTTCGGTCTGTGGAATCGTGTAGGTCACTGTGTTGTCTGGGTTGATGACGATCCAGGATAGAATTTCTACCCCTTCGGCCTTCGGAGTGGAACTTGGCTGCGCGCCCGAGCGTGTAATGGGGAAAATGACAGCACCTGCGAGTGCTCCCGTGCCGAGAAGAAATGCGCGACGATTGACAGAGACGCTCATTGAGCTGCTCCTTTCATCATAGCTGCGGCGGCATGAATGGCCGCGCGGATGCGAGGATAAGTGCCGCACCGACAGATATTGGTGAGCTCCTTATCGATATCCTCGTCTGTCGGCGAGGGGTTTTTGGCCAAAATATCGGATACGGCCATGATCATCCCCGACTGGCAATAGCCGCATTGCGGCACGGCATGCTCGATCCAAGCCTGCTGAACGGGATGAGAATGATTGGGGTCCAACCCCTCGATCGAAGTCACCGATCCCCCTGCAACACTGTCGACGGTGGTTATGCAGCTTCGCACGGCCTCGCCGTTGAGATGGACGGTGCATGCACCGCATTCGCCGACGCCGCAGCCGAATTTAGTGCCTTTAAGCTTGAGGTAATCACGAATGACCCAGAGCAGAGGCGTAGCCGGATCGACATCGACCGAGCGCGCGCTGCCATTAACTGTGAAATCGAATTTCATTGTTTTTACCTCTCCGGAGTGCGGTCCCGTTTGTCGCAGATCTTTTTGTGGAAACATTCTGCCAAAATTATTCACATTAGTAAATACATTGGGCAGGCACTTAAAAAACGTACCGCAGGTGAGAACGGCGAAACGAATGAGATCACCTGCAAAAGCTCGCCCTTGACGGGAATAACGATCGCAGATTAATTTCACACGCGCCTAAATTTAGCGCATCAGACTTGTAGTCAAGTGCGTTCCGTGAAATGAAAGCGAGCTCTTAAAAATACGGAATGTGCATGCGCAAATAACCCCACCAGCGCCGCCGGCCTGGCCGCCCCTCGCATGATGGCGACCTCAAAGAGACTATCCTCGACCACGCTGAGGTTGTATTTGCGGAGCGGGGTTATTCTGGGGCGAAGACGCGCGAAATAGCGGGGAATGCGGGAGTAAATCAAGCGCTTATCCGTTATTTTGGAGACAAGGAATCGCTTTTCGATGAAGTTTTCCGCCAGCGCGGGAGCAATTTGTCGGGCACCCGCCATGTTCTGTCTGACAAAGTGCTGGAAGAGACTGAACGACCAGCGGTCGAGACAATCGTCAAGGCCTATCTGCAGCCCCAGTGGGACATGAAATACAGCAACGAGAACGGCGCGTCCTTTGTACGCTTGCAAGCCCGATTGCATGCCGAGCAGGAGGAGCACGCCCTTCGCCTACGCCGTGAGGTTTAAGACGCCTCTGTGCGACGATACATCGACGCCCTCCAAACCGCGATGCCTGGCATACCCCGTAATCTGTTGAGCGTACGCACGGCATTTCTCGTGGGCACCTACGTGTTCATGCTGAACGACCTTGGCCGCATCGGCGACCTCACAGAAGGAAAAGTCTCGTCGCACAGCAAAGAGGCTATGTTCGAGAACTTCGTCGCCTTCCTCTCCGCTGGATTACGAGCGCCGGCTAGCTAAGTTGATTGTGCGGAGCTGGAGGCCTCAAATAGATCGATCTACGAGCGAGGACTGGGACATAATGGGAGACTGCAGGACTCTTGATGCGGGCTGCCTTCTCTCGGCACAAGATGACTGACCAATTTCGAGAGAGTGATCTGGCCCCCCAGCGCCCGATTTGTCGATCTGCTGACACTGCCGTTTGCAATAATAATTCCCCTTTTGAATAATTTTGTTTCAAGCGCGCGCTGGGCCGTGTATTATCCGCTCATCGAGCGTGCGAGACATCAAGCGAACGAGAATATGTTCGTGCGGCCAGATTAGGTAGACTGCGCAATGGATGTGCCAGGCCCACGAGATTTTCTGGTCTCACAGGGATGTAACGATCCGAAACTAGCAGTCATACTGACATCGATTAGGCCGCGCTATTTACGGCTGGTAAACATCATTGCCGCGATTTTGCCCTTGCGGCGTAAGTATACCGTCCGGTCGCTAAGAAGACGGAGCCAGAGAGGGCGACTGCCGTTCGTCGGCGCTCTGTTCTGTTTGCACACACCTCAAACCGCGGACCCGCATAGTTTGGTTTTGTAAGGGACAGTTATGCTCACACCTTCGAATGAAATGCCCTTAGCGGCGCCGACCAGAGCAGTCATGACCGACGATCCAGCCGTAATACTCTCGTTAGCGGTTTCCTGGCTTGAAGAGGGAGACGTTGCTCTCGCAACGCTCGTCGAAATTCGCGGTGGTTCCGCACGGTCCCTAGGATCCCAGATGGCCGTTGCCTCAGACGGCCGCTATTGCGGTTATATATCCGGCGGTTGTGTAGAGGCGGCGGTCGCTTTTGAAGCAATGCTTGCCATTTCACAAGGCCGGGACCGTATGATACTGCTTGGCGAAGGTTCGCCATACTTTGACGTCGTACTACCGTGCGGTGGCGGTATAAAAGTTGCGATTCACGTCCTGAGCGGAATAAGTGAGATACAACGCATCCTCGAGCGCCTTACGAGAAGGGTTCCGGCAGCACTCAGATACTCGCCAGGCTCACAGACGCTCACGGTTGTGGCTCCGCCGGTCAAATCTGGGTGGGACGGAGAAGGTTTTCTAGTTAAGTACGTCCCTCCGCGCAGGATCGCCTTGTCTGGAAATGGGATCGAAGCCGAGACACTTTCCCGGATTGCTGCAGCATGCTCTTATGATGTCGTTCCATTTTTTGATGACGACCGAGGCTTAGACGGCTTGCTTGACCACTTCACCGCTGTTGTTTTGCTTCACCATGATCTTGAGCGTGAGCGTCCGATCCTCCGTGCTGCTTTGAAATCTACCGCCTTTTATATCGGTGCGTTAGGTAGTGCCCGTACGCACCAGAAACGTTTGGAACGACTTCGAGATGATGGGATGAAAAATTCCGACCTGGAGCGCATAAGGGCACCCATCGGGATATTTGGACCAGCAAGAGAGGCAAACTCACTTGGTCTTTCCATACTCGCAGACATCGCGGCTACACAGGCGTTGTAACTCCTCACCTGGTTCTGTAGCGCCCGGCATTCCAAAGCTGGAACGACCTCCTCTTTGGCGGCCTTCGTAGCGCGTCTTGAGACGCAAGCTTGCCCCCGACGAACAATTGTTTTGGCTGGATGCCATGCCGACGGGCGACAATGCTCACCGCGCATCCGCTTCCTAGGCAACATTAGGAGGCAGACAACGCGTCGGGAGCGTCGCGCACGGAAGTCGATGGTGTTTTAACGAACCACACCATCTGACGCCACCACAGCTTCTCGAGCAACCTTGCCTCGCTGACGACGTTCAGCGAAACCCATGTTTTGAATATATCCATTCCGACGCGAGTAACCGTCACCAGGGTTAGCGCGTGCCCACGAATTGATCCCAGTTATCCGCTTCTCGTACCAAAGGTCTTTCGATCAAATAATTGATGTCTCCGATTGGCGTTTGGTCAATTTCTCGACCGAACCGGTGACCTGAATGAACCGCATCTGCGATCGTGCCTGGCGCATAGCAGTCGCCGACCGCATGGACGGTGGAGGGGGACGGGTTGTCTGCAAATGATTTACGCAGATCACAAAGTAAGCCGTCGTTCGGCGAGCGTAGACAGATCATCACCACCGTCGCGGCAGGCAACCGGATTTCCTTACCGGTGTAGATACAGTGGGCTTCCACCTCATCATTGCCGACCTCAACTAGGCGCTTTGCCGTGACGAGCTTCACATCCAGGCTGAGCAAGGCTTGGTGGACGACCTCCCGCTCGGACGTATATTTAAGTAACGGAGAAGGTTCTGGATCGGGAGTAAGGAGCGTAACGTCGAGACCTTGCTTGGCGAGCTTTTCAGCGATAACCCCTCCCAGATAGTAGCCTTCATCGTCATTGATAACAACCGGACCTTTAATCCGCTGGCCCGCGAGCACGTCATCGGGAGTGATGACGTGCCGCTGGTCCCACCCCTTGACCGGAAAACGGTTTGCCTTGCCGATTCCGTCCCGGTCCCACCTTGCTCCAGTTGCTATGAGTATTGTTGAAAAGTCAAAATCGCGCACATCGGAACATTTTATTTCGCTTCCGAGATAGACATCGATATTCGGCAATTTGTTGATCTGACCGATTCGATAATCTGCCACGCGCCGGTAGGTTGACAAACCTGGTAGTGTCGATTCGAGGACCGACCGGCCTCCGAGGAAAGTGTTGCTCTCAGAGAGCGCAACAGAATAGCCCCGCCGTCCAAGCGTTAGAGCTGCCTCAAGCCCTGCTGGGCCGCCGCCGACAACGAGTACACGCGCATCGGACCCCTTTCCCGGAACGCGTTCGGGATGCCAACCTCGCCGCCATTCTTCCCCCGTTGTTGGATTTTGCGTACAACGAATACCACCGCCCATGTACTGCATGGACAGGCACGTGTTGCAGCCAATGCATTCACGAATATCTTCTATTCGACCGTCTTCAATCTTTTTCGGCAGAAAGGGATCTGCAATTGACGGACGTGCCGCTCCGATCAGGTCGACTAACCCCTTCTTAATGAGCGCCACCATGCGATCTGGGGACGTGTATCGTCCAACGGCAACCACCGGCTTTGTTGTCACTTGTTTCACGAAGGCTGTAAACGGTTCTTGCCATCCCTCATCAGCAAATCGCGCGGTCATAACATCGAGATTGATGTTCTGAACGTTAACGTCCCAAAGATCAGGCAATTCTGCCAACATTTCGACGACCCGCCGACCGTCTCCACTGCAGGTATAGCCTGCACCGCCGAGGCCTTCATCAACACCAAAGCGGACGGCAACCGCACAATCGGACCCGACTTCTTCCTTGGTATCCTCAATCAACTCACGTAGCAGCCGAGCGCGATTGGCAATTACTCCGCCGTATTCATCCGTTCTCCGATTGACACGTTCCGAGATGAAGTCGCCGGGCAATCCCATCATGTGGCTTGCGTAGACGTACACGATGTCAAATCCGATGTCCCGTGCACGCCGGGCAGCAGCGCGATGCCATTTTCTAACGTCGGCAATATCCTGCTTATCCATCTGCCGGACGACAGCCGGTACATCCATTGCAGGCCTGGGTGAGGCAGACATCGGGCGCTCTCGAGACATGCGGTTTCCAGCGAGAGCACCCTGATGGGTCAATTCGCATCCCGCAAGGGCGCCGTGCTTTTGTACGGCTTCCACCATAAGCCGGAGACCGGGCTTGTCATCATCCGACCAAAGGCGCTCACCGCCGCTTGGGGAAGAATCCGAGGAGGGATGGATCATACACAGTTCAGTATTCACTACCCCCCAGCCGCCCTCTGCCTTTATCTCACGAAACCTTGCTGTAGCGTGCGGAGAAAAAGTACCGAGTGCCGTACAATGAGGAACTTGGTAGAATCGATTCTTGGTAGTCTTAGGACCGATTTTAACTGGTTCAAAAAGTACATCGTATCGTGGATCACGCGCCATATACCCCCCCCATGGCCTCCCCCGCCAGCTGACTTGGGCACCTCGTCCCGGCCGCGTTAAATCCTCGAGCCGTTACCTCAGCTGTCGTCCAGCCAGGCCGAACTCCATTAGGCTAGCGATTTGGCGTATGATCTTCAAGATAAATTATTCAATATTAGATTTTATGACCGACACGCTGAGCCTAGCGCATCACGATGAAAAGCACGAGATGACGGCATAAGCTACAGTTTTTTTCGCAATAGCGTACGAGAAAGGTTCTGCCGCGGCAACTCAAGCGACCTAACGATACCGGTAAAAGCATAATTAAATATCTTTTTGAATAATTCTATGCCGAGGAGCTAAGGGAACGAGTGGTTTGGATGTTGGGGTTCAGCATTAGCTGGAGCGGATTGAGGGTAGAGCGTTGGGTCTGTGAACCCATGCCTTGCAGATGAACGTATGGTGTGAACCCGTTGAGGGTTTCGAGCCTACGGACGAAATTGTAAGCGGCGACAAAGTCGGCAAGACGCTGGCGCAGTTGATCGTGGCTTATTAGTAAAAGTGTCTGACGATGGCATCCTTGATGGTTCGGCTCATTCTCCCAACCTGACTGTTGGTCCATGGATGCTTTGCCCCGGTGGTGCGGTGCTCGATATCATTGACGGCGCAGGTGTCTTCGAAGGCATGGGCCCAGAAACGCTCGCCATTGGCGTTCGCTTCTTTGATCAGCGATCCAGCAGCCCGTCCATGATCCGGAAGCGCAACGTGATCGAAACACAGGCCGATGAACTGCTGCGGCACAGCCGCGACTATCTGTTACGTTGTCGGTGAGAAAGACGTGGATCTTGTAGGGGACTGCTGCAATCAAGCGTAGGAGGAACTCGCGCAAGATGGCGGTGGTGGGCTGCTCGTGCAGTTCGACGAAGGCAAACTTTGGCGTGCGATCGACGGCACCGAACATGTGGAGCTTGCCTTGTTCGATGCGCACCTCGGCAATGTCGATGTGGAACGGCCGATCGGGTAGCTCTTGACTTCTTCTTGCGGCCGATGCCCTGAATGCAGGCAACGATGCAGCGAAGAGAGCGTAAGATGAGGCTTGTCGGCTGCAGTGCATAGAAGCAGCCCTCGGGCAGCAGCGTATACCGGCGACGGGCAACAGCGATATTGGAACTGTGTCGTCACCCGCTAGCATCGGCATGAACATGTTTGCCAGAATCGGCTTCGTAGCTGCGAGGCAGGCAGACCTTGTGTCGCTTGCTCCCGCTCAAATTTCTACCGCTTATTCCAAGTAAGCTCATCGGGAGCAGAAACGACCCGGATATGTTGCTTTCAACGGAAGCAGCGGAAAAGTTGGAAATCGCGCTGCACCACTGTAGATAAAATAGATGAGCCAGGCGCGTGAGACTAAATCTCTCGGTTTTCGCCTGCTTTGATTGACCTCAAATACCAAATCCCCTGGACTTCTGGCATTCCAGCGCGGGCCAGGCGACGATTTTTGCAACGCCTGCATTCCTGACTTCGGAAGTATCAGCCGCCGGTGACGCTCATATGACGAGCGACTGCAGGCTTGTTCCGGGTACGATCGAGGATGAAGTCGTGACCCTTGGGCTTACGGGAGATCGCCTCTTCGATGGCTTGCGAGAGCAGGGAGTCGTCATGCGACGCGCGCAGAGGCAGGCGAAGATCGACGGCATCGTTTTGGCCAAGGCACATATAAAGCGTGCCGGTGCAGGTGAGGCGGACGCGGTTGCAGCTCTCGCAGAAATTATGCGTCATCGGCGTGATCAAACCGAGCCTGCCGCCAGTCTCGGCGACTTCGAGATAACGGGCCGGGCCGCCGGTCTTGTAGGGGATATCCGACAGGCTGAATTCGGCTGCCAGCCGTTCGCGCATTTCGCTGAGCGGCAGGTAGCGGTCGGTGCGATCTTCCTCGATCTCGCCCATCGGCATGGTCTCGATGAGGGTGAGGTCAATGCCGCGGCCGTGCGCCCAGCGCAGTATGTCGGGGATCTCGGCGTCGTTGAAACCCTTCAGCGCCACGGCGTTGATCTTGACATGGATGCCGGCCGCCTGCGCCGCGTCGATACCCTCCATCACCTTCGCCAATTCGCCCCAGCGAGTAATCTGCTTGAATTTATCGGGATGGAGCGTGTCGAGCGAGACATTGATACGCCGCACGCCCGAATCGGCAAGTTCGGCGGCGAATTTTGATAGTTGCGAACCGTTCGTCGTCAGCGTCAGTTCGTCGAGCGCGCCCGAATGGACGTGCTTGCCGATCTCGCGCACCAGGAGCATGACATTCTTTCGCACCAGCGGTTCCCCGCCAGTCAGGCGCAGCTTACGCACACCCTTGGCTATGAAGACGGAGCAGAGCCTGTTCAATTCCTCCAGCGTCAGAAGATCCTTCTTCGGCAGAAAGGTCATGTTTTCCGCCATGCAATAGGTGCAGCGGAAATCGCACCGATCCGTCACCGAAACCCGGAGATAGGTAACGGCGCGTCCGAACGGGTCGATCATCGGCGCTTTGGCGCCAATGAGCTTCGTAGCGTCGGCCTGATCGATGGTGACGGTATCCAACGAGATTCTCCTGTTGAACCAATGTGGTGTGCGAAATGGACGGCTTCACCGGTGAAATACTATCTTTCCGTTGAGAGAATTGAACGCAAAGAATTGCTCCCGGCAGGATTCTGCGGTACTGCGCAACGAACCTTGTTATCGGATTTTGCGTTGCCTTGTCCAGTCGATGCCGGCCAGCGGAAGCAAGATGTCAATCAGGGAGCGAATGACGCTCAAGATCGACCATGATTGTCCCGTACCGCGAGCATGCCGAGCCGGTGCATCAAGTACTCATCCGGGCGACCACCCATCCTGTGCAACCGAGTCCACGATTGTCAGTCATCCGTTCAGTTTGTCGCATATAGGGTCGAGCAATCTCAGACAACCTGTCGGTGAGCTCCATTGCCCGCATTTTCGGTATCTACATCGCCGGGTTTAGTGCGAGCTCGATCTTCATCAAGATGCCATGATGACAAGCTCTGCCAATCGCAGGTGGCGTTGAGCGGCCTAAGAACAGATCAGATTCGTCTGGGTGTATTTCGTCAAAGTCTCCAGGCATTTGTCGCGGCCGTTCGCCCCAGATCGAGGTCATGTCGCCGTGGTCGAAGCAATTCATCCAGACGACACCGGCTCGATGCCGCGGACGAAGAGATGGGCCTTCGAGATCAGACCGATTTAGAATCGACAACGAGATGCCCACGCGTAACGAGACATCTGCAGGCGGATCCAACAATTGGGCAACTCTAGCGCCAATTTTGGCTCCTCAAGCACTCCGACTTAGGAACGATGCCCGTGACGTCCTGGTATTCGATAACGCCCAGAAACAGAGGAGCGTCCGGCACCATTAGTAGCGAGCCGGACGCAACATGAAATTAGTAGGGGAAGATTAGCGCCGGAATGCTTGGAGAGCATTCGCAAACGCTTGGGAGTCAAAATATGCGTGCTCAGTGGCCACTTTGCCATCAATTGTATCGATCAAAGTACCCCTGCGCCGCCCGCAGGCGCCCCCTCCCCGACGAAGCGTGCTTGAACGAATAACTCCCCAGCGACCGAGCTGCTGTGAATTCTTCGTCACCCCCTGGCTTACATGCGATCTTCGGCCGCTTTGGTCGACTCCTCAACAAATTTTACCGGGTGGCCGACGATTTCACTAATCCGGGCGGCCACCTGCGCAAGAGTCAAGCCCTCAGGTCCGGTCAACGTAAGCGCCTCCCCGACATGAATTCTGTTAAGCAGAAGCCAGATTGCGACCGAAGCAATATCCCGTGCGTCGATCCAGGCAGTCGGCGCACCTCCGGTCGTCATCACGATCATGCTGTTTTTCCTAAGCATGTCTCCGAAGAAGCGCTAGTCCACCAGGTCCTGCATGAACCAATTTGGCCGCAGGATAACCCAGTCAATTCCACTTTCCTCAACTAAACGCTCGACGTGTCGTTCTGTTGGCCCTTCGAAACCATGCCGATGGGCGAGATCGACGAGGACCGCACCGACCACTACATACCGCTGTCGGGGATGCGCGACACGCTTGCTGGACTGTTCAGCCTCTCAGACATCCCCTATAAGATCGGCGGCCCCGGCCCGCTATCTGCAGGTCGCTGGAACCGGCGGTGTTAAGATTACAGCTCTCGCAGAAATTATGTGTCATCGGCGTGATCAGCCCGAGCCAGGCCGTTCAAACCTTCCGGAAGCTTAGAACTTACACTGGTCAGCGTCGAGCTATGCCGCCGAAGCAGGCATCCGTTTCGACGCAAGCCGCCTTCGAGAAGTGTGTCATGTTTCACACCGCATGCAAAGTATCGTCGAATTCGCTGCTAGATGAAATTTACAAACGCCTGCTGGAAACTTGCCTGCCACGCCCAGAGGAGAAGTGCATGTCAACTGATGTTGAAACCGCCAAATTAAGCGATCTGGAAGTTGTCATCGCTATGGTTCAAGTCTATGTCTATGGAATGTGGAGCTGTACTATATTGGACCTGTCTTGCCCGCTTTTCGACGAAGCCGTGATGTTCGGAGCAATCAACGACGCAATCGAAGTCGGGTCGATCCGCAGCTTCTACGACTATGTGGATCAACAGGGAAGCGCGGCGCAGATGAAGGCAAAGATCGATGTTCTTGACATGACATCGTCGAGTGCTGTCGTGCTCGTGGCCGTTGAAAATGACGCTACCGGCACCGACTATATAGATTACCATACTCTGATCAAAATTGGAGGCAGCTGAAGGATTATTGCCAAGGTTTTCCATATATCGGTCCGGTAAAGCATAGCTTCTGACATCGCATTCGCCTACCTGCGCTCTAAGTTGGCCGGACAGGCATCGACATAATATGTCCCAATCTCTTTGTGATGTGTCGGCTCATCAGAGCTACCCAACGCATTTGCTCTGAAATATTAAGGGGCATTGCGACTGAATAGCGTCGCATAAGGCGATACCCGGCAGCGAACGCATTTTCTACTAATTCGAGTAATACTTGCCTATCGTCGAACGGCTAGTACCTATTACCAAGCGGCGCTGTTTGTATGCTCACCATATTTCGTCAGGGCGAAGGAGCTAGCCTATGGCGCCAGCTCTGCTTACCAGCGAAATCTTGTCTACAGCGTTTTTCGTAATCTCAACCCATTTTGGTGATAAGCTTCCGCCCTCTATCTGGCGTCACTATTGAGCAGGCCATGCGATAATTATTTCAACATTCGACGAATTAATTGACAACCACGCGAAGATGATGGAAATTTCTTCCCACGAACATGCATCGCACGGCTGCATTCGACGCCTGTGGCAATCGGACCATACGCCACGAGAAATTTTAATCAAAAAGGCAGAGACACACATCGGACGGAGAGATGACATTGAAGATCAAGTGCCCGAGCTGTCATCTCATGGGATTGATTTGTGAGGATGACAGCGTCGCAGTCAACGACAACAAAGATATGGTTAAGTGGATACCGCCTGCGGGTTTTCGAAAGGTCCAACTGGGGTGGAATAACGCCAAGGTAAATCTGCTATGCGTCAGTTGCGGCGTCGCAGCAGAATTGGCTGATTGAATTCGAACGTTGAAGCGCATCTTCATAACCAACTTCTGTCCCACGGATAATGCGCCCCGCCCAGGGCGCACAAAAACCAGCTCCATGCCGTGCGTCCCAGTCGCAGTGTGCTGGCTCCATGACCTTCTCCTACAATAATTAGTCCGAAAGCAACATATCCACGATCGCTTGAGCCTAGCAGCAGGCTGAAACCTCAGCCGTCTAGTCATGTCGAACTTAAACTTGTATCGGATATCGTGGCGATTCCCTAGTTAATTTACTTGGATGTTAGACGGCCGGCCCTGAAATTATCTCATAACCGAAGCGCGCCGCTATAGAGCTTGACTTCGTAAGACACGCTTCGGTGTACACGACAGGTCGTTTGGAACCTATTGGCAACGCCCTTTTTCGGGTGAAGTAACAGAATGCACAGAGACCAAGTTGAGAGGCCGAGAATAAACCAGCCACCAAGGATGATGGAAATCGATGATCGATGTCAGAACACCTGAGGTTATCCTCCAACTGAAGAGGATCAATTCGTCGGATGACCCAGCGGATATTCTTTGTTTCTTGGTGGCCTGCATGGACGAAGGTGTCGATGTTGCCTTGGCGACACTTGTTGAGATTAGGGGAGGAGCTGCGCGTACACTTGACGCGCAGATGGCGGTTGCCGCTGATGGCCGCTACTGCTCCTATGTCAGCGGTGGCTGCGTCGAGGCGGCCGTCGCCGCAGAGGCTCTTCTCGCCATCGCAGCCGGCCGCGGCAGGCCGGTCGCATTCTGTGCAGGCTCCCCCTTTTTTGATATCGTGCCTCCTTGCGGCGGCGGAATTTCCATTGCTGTTCACGTCCTGCGCCAAGGTAATACGATCAAGCACGTGCTAGACAGCCTCGAGAAGCGCCAGACGGCTGGCCTTCGCTATGTGAGAGAGCGGGAAGACCTTGAAGTGATGGAGCGACCGGAGCGGACGATATGGCAAGCTGGTAGCTATACAATGGTATATCGCCCGCGTACGTGGATCATTATTTCGGGTCAGCCATTGGAAACCCTAGCAGTTGCACGTTTTGCCGGCTTCCAATTTCGGCGTGATCGCCCGCGACCCGGGCGATACATCGGGGAACATATTGATCCCCATTCTGCGGTCCTTTTTTTGCATCATGATCTCGATCAGGAGGTATCGGTTCTGCATGCCACACTCAGTTCGCCAGCTTTTTACATCGGTGCGCTCGGAAGCACCTGCACGCACCGAAGACGCGTTGAACGGCTCAAAGCACTCGGCCACGACGGAAAAGATCTAGAGCGCATCAATGCACCCACTGGGATTTTCGGTCGTGCAAGAGACTCCCACTCGCTCGCGCTGTCGATTCTCGACGATGTTGCGGCTTCTCGGCTGGCTATCTATGGATGACTCAGCGGCAGAAAACGGCGGCACAGCAATTGGACCAATGGAAACAACAATTTTCGTTTCCGTCATTATTCTTGCCGCGGGCCGATCGAGCCGAACCGGTGCAGGCGGTGCTCATAAGCTCCTAGCTGAGTTTCAGGGGGTATCGCTCATTCGCCGTTCAACGATAATTGCGACCAACTGTGAGAGCCGTTCGGTCTTCGTAGTAACTGGATATCGGCATCGCGACATTGAAAGTGCGATCTCAGATCTGCCTGTCACGCCCGCGTACAATCCGGCATATGCGTCCGGCATGGCAAGCTCAATTGCCATCGGCGTGACCGCTGCCGAGGCCTGTAATCCGAGCGGCATGATGATTATGCTCGCCGACATGCCCGCGCTCACTGGGGCAGATCTTGACGCTCTTATCTCAGCGTTCCGCGATCACGAGGCAGCCTGCATCGTTCGCGCGGTCGCCGGCGGGAAACCGGGCAATCCAGTGATCTTTCCCGACACACTTTACCATGAACTGAAAAGTCTGAACGGTGACACGGGTGCTAGGGAACTCATTGCAAACTCCAGTGTGCCCGTCATCCATATCGAAATTGGAGATGGCGCCTTCATCGATGTTGATACCCCCGCCGCAATCGAAGCGGCAGGTGGAGTATTGCCAAGAGATGTGTAATATCGTCGCATTCGATCATCAAGAATATAGGCCGATCATCATCGGCTTGATTCCGCCGCCACTCGTCGGAGCCTCGGCCTGAACTTATGAAGCAGTCCAACTTTTTATCCGAACCCCACCGACTCAGTTCCGCGTGGAACGTATGGCCCGCCCTGTTTGCAAGTTGTTTTTTGATTTCCTGTGCAGTCTGCTTCAACGTATTCGGTCTTACGGTCAGGCCGTAGCCAAGATGGATATCCGCACGTCCAGAGCCACGATAACCAACACGGTTTCAAAGAACCATTTCCACGCCTGGGCTATCTGAACGCCGATCAACTGTCAGGCCATCTCTATTTCACTCGCAAACATCGTAGGCTGCGCTTCCTCGCAGCCAATAACTCAGATTACCGCTGCACCATAGGCCCGCTCATAGGGTTGCCCCTTGCGCAACACCGCCCAGGCGATACGCGCGAGCTTGTTTGGCAGGGCCACGATTACGACATTGCGCTGAATGCTTCGAGACAGCGTCGTCTGGAGCCATTGCCCGATCGGCGTGTCACTTTGACTGAGCGTGTGCATCGCCGCTCGAGCGCCGTGGACCAGCAAGGTTCGCAGATAGGTGTTGCCGCGCTTTGTTATCCCAAGCAGACGCGCCTTACCGCCGGTGGTGAACTGTCGTGGCACAAGCCCCAGCCATGCTCCGAGATCTCGGGCATGCTTAAAACTACCGGCATCACCAATTGCGGCAACAAGTGCCATGGGGTTGAGCACGCCGATGCCGGGAATCGATGTCAGGCGGCGCATCGCGCTGTTCTGCCTGGGGAGTGCTACGAACTCTGCGTTCAACGCCCAGATCTTCTTGTCAAGCAATTGCCATTCGTCCCGCAATTCGATGACTAGGCTGCGGATACGCGCAGACAGGACCTCATCAGCTTCGGCAAGGAGACGGTCCAGAGCGCTCTCGAACTTCACGCGGCCTGCGGCGACTATGACACCTCTCTCAAGAAGAACGGCACGCAGCTGATTGATCAAGGTCGTTCGCTCCGCAACCAGTCGTGATCGAACCCGATGCAACGTCTGGATATCCAATTGCTCCTGGCTCTTAAGTTCGACAAACCGCATCGTCGGACGAGATGCCGCTTCGGCAATGCCCTCGGCATCTATGTCATCATTCTTCTGCACCTTTACATATGGGCGACCCGAAAGTCGCAATCGCGAGTAAGTGGGATTCACCGTCGGCATCTGACAAGGCGAACTCACTCTCAAAACGTGTCTGAAGCCTGCTGTAGAGCTTGTCATCCAGTATCAACAGGAAATCGGGCAGATGCTTGATTAGCATTCTTTGGCCGTTTCCGGCGGGTTCGAACTTCTTGATCCCCCCGACGAGGATCATGAGTTTCCGCGGTCCGCAGCGCAGGGTCAGCGCGCCGGGCAGTGCCGCGGTCACAACCGCTGCCTTGATCGCTCTATTAAATGTCGACCATACCAATCTACATCGTACAGAAGCACTTCCTTCAAACGCGGATGAGCAAGCATGGAATTTCCTGCTTTCATAGTGATGCCAGCAACGACACTTTCGTTCTTCACTCCATATTCCACGGTGTATGGATAGAATGCGCGATATTCAATTTCGCCGGCTGGCGTCAACCACTCGGCCTCAATTCCGATGGAGCGAATAGGAAAGGCTGTATCATTTGCCTGAATACCGTTCATGAGCAAGCGCTCAGGCATCAGAAAGGTTGCGACTTTTGATTCCTTCGGCGGGACAATGATTGGTCCTTCTTGACGTCCCGAACCCACGAGGTGCTTCACGTCGAAACCGACGTCGTTGACAAGCACCAAACGCGCCGAGATAATTGTTTCTGCTCGGTCTCCATCATTTATGAATGGAACACGGATTTTGATCCATTTTTCCTTTTCATCCGGATTTGAATCCGGAACCATTGAACTCGGCAATTCGGTGAACCGGATAGTGAGTTCACGGTGCTTGTAGATCACGGCGAAATAAAATGTGAGTACGGCAATGATTGTTGCAACCACTCCGCTGATACTGAGCTTTTGCCTATCCATTCTCTGATCTGATCCTTATCCATATCTGCAGCTCTCCTGCTCCGATTAACCCTCATCACCTGCTACAACGGCAGACGCGGCATTCCACCCTCACCAATGCGCCATATCCAAGCATCTATCTCCGGGCGGGAGGCAATCAACGATTTCAGTTCCTCTTCATATTCGTCATCCGCTGTCGGAGGCACGATGTAGAGCGCAACCGGCCGAGGCTGTTTCTGCAGCAGCACCGACGCGATCGGCGCGTCCGGAGCTAGAGCGTATCGAAGTCCCTTGACGCTGCGTTCCCTGACGCCAGAAAGGGCATCGATCAGCTTCTTTTCATATGCGGATTCATACGGCACCCAGTTTTCAGTCGCGACCATCACCGCCATCTCTTCGACGACGGCAAGGCCGGCCGGTGTCAGCCCGAACGTCGCAATCGCGAGCAAGTGGGAGGCCTCGTCGGCATCTGACAAGGCGAACTCACTCTCAAAGCGCGCCTGAAGTCTGCTGTGAAGCTTTTCATCCAACATGAATGGGAAATCGGGCAGATGCTTGATCAGCATCTTTTGCCCGTTCCGCGCGGGTTCGAACTTCTTGATCTCTCCGACGAGGATCATGAGTTTCCGTGGTCCGGTGCGCGGGGGCAGCGCACCGGCCAGTGCCGCCGCCCGCCGCTGTTCGATCGCTGGCTTGTCGGTCGCGCGAAACGCTTCGGGTACGAACAAAACGTCACTCAATGGTCCACCCTTGACCGTCATCTGGCCAGCAGCCTCGAGGAGGTGCCAGCGAATATTCCACCAATGACGCTTTCCCGCCCACCGGGACGTCCATGCGGTCAGTTCCGCCTGGTGCCACAGATAGTTCAGCATGCTGCGCAGCGACAGTTTCCTGGTCTCTCCAACCACGGTATCGGAACCACCGGATTCGGCAATCTGACTGGCGCGCGTCCCGATCTTGGTCAGGCTGAATCCGACCTTCAGGGCGCACACGCCGGTCTCCGCGTCGACTTGGATTGCATTGCCTATGAGTGCGCCGAGACCGGACAGATCATCCGGTGGTTCGTAAGAGGAGCAAGCTGGATCGTGACCGCCACCCGAGAGCGGCATGCGTTTGACGAGATACTGGTCTGCAACCCGGGCGATATACATCGGTGCACCGGGTTCCCGGCACAGGCAAAGTGGCCTTATGCGGCGGCGGTGAGCGTCGGCAAGGGCGTCCTGGAAGTCGGAAGCCTCCTCCTTGACAATCATGTCGTCAAATCTGAACCGTCGCATCGGCTCCATTCTATCGGCCATCGCTGAATCTCCTTGCCCTAAAAAATGTCTCGTTTCCTAACCAGACTGTGTCTGATCTGCTTGTTCTCTCCTGCGGCCGAACCGCTCGCTCACCGCTTGATGGTCAAGCCGGCATTGCGATCGAGTTGCTGGCGTTGCACCTGTACCTGACGCCCGACCGCCTGCGTTTGCGCATGCAAACGGGTCAGAGCGATCGCGCGGTCCTGGGACGTGCCGAGCGAGCGGGCCAGTTGATCTGGGTCCTGCGCCCGCAGGGCACGGCGGTCATCCGGGCCCAGCCGGCGAGTGATCGCAGCCACGATCTGTTCGAATTCCCTCCTGGTTTGCAATGAGGCATTCAGCCTGCTCGCCTGCTCGTGCGCTGGAGCACGAAGAACTTCGGACAATCCCTCCGATGGAGAACGGATCTCTTGCCGATGGCGATGCTGCTCCTCGCGATGACGCGTCTCGATCTGGTGGCGCTCGAAATCGACCGTGCGGCCATAATCCTCAAGAGCGGCAGCAAGCTGCGGTAGATGCGCCCGAGCCGTCTGGCGGTCCGGACTTTCCCCGCGCAGGAATCTCCTACCCTCGCCTGCCATCGAACCGAGCTTGCCGGCACGCACATCCTGGCCCGCGGCCGACCCCGCCATGGCGCCGTCGATCCCCTCGACCGTTGCCGATACCGCGGCAGAGGTTCCATAGACGAGCTGGGAGAGCCGCTCGATCTCTGCGCGCTTCTCTGCAAGGCGGCTCGATTCCCTCAGCCTGCGGACAATCTCTGCCTCGCCGAGGTCCGCCAATTCCCTTCCGGGAATGAGAATGTCTCCGGGATGAACATTCCGGCCGCGGCTCTCCCCTGCTCTCTCCACCCCCCGTGGCGCATGTATTGACAGGTCGGCGGAAGGCACAGCAATGTCAGGCTCCAGTCTGCGTTCGAGCCGATGTGCGACCTGTTGCGCGTCCTGGCCGTCATCGGCATCCGCCCGTCGACGCTCGGACACGAACCATGCAAGATCGTCGCGCGACTGGTTTCTGACTGCATCGATCTGGTCCATCGGCGCACCGCGTTCGTGCATGCGCGAAAGGACCTTTTCCCAGGCCATGGCGAAGCGGTCGATCTCCTCGCTGGAGAGGGGGCGGCTGCGCGCCTCCTCAAGCACCTGGCGCGCGGCGGGTTGGGATCGCCACTGACCTTGCTTGAGCTCGTTGTCATAGATCTTGTTGCCCAACGCCGTCTGAACGACAACGCGGTTGGCAAGCCTGCCACTCTCGATGCGTTCGAGGCTTTCCGCGAGACCGGCAACAGAGTTTTCGTGCGCGGATCGCGCCGGAGCCGGAGCCGCCGCACCGGCAATGTTCAGTTCCTCGTACCAATAGTGGTCGCCCTGCCAACTGATACGGGGATCCACAGCAAGGACATGGGCTTCGATGCGATAATTTGCGTCGCGTCCTGCCGCCAGGATCCTTTCAACGGCTTCCGGCGCCTGCATCGTGGTCTCGAGCACCACATGGACGCCGCGCTTCGTAGCGGCCGCGAGCAGTTTCTCGGTCCAGATCCCGGCATCGCCCTGGGCTAAACGCGACGCCGTTCCCGGGTCGGTCGCTTGATGTGCGATGAAATCCGGATGATAGGCAGCCAGATCGCCGCTCGCGATGCGGATGACAGGATCTGATTGCTCCAGTTCGGTGTGAGCGCGCGTAAGCAGCGCGGTCGTTCCAGAGCCGGGTTGGCCGCCGATCACGACCAACTTCGGATGGTCCGCCTTGCCGATTTCCGCCGGGAGATGATCGGGCAGGATTTCGGTGCGGAAGATGCGTTCGTTCTGGGTCTCGGGCAGAAGGCCAAGTTCGGGATCGTCAGCCATGGATCAGAACTCCCGCCAGAACAGCGCGGTATCCCGGGCTCTCGGTCCCCATTCGTAGATCTGAGCTTCGATCTGGCCGTCATCGCCAATGCGAATGCCGTTCTGGATGGCCAGCAACGCGCGCCGCTTTCCACGCAGTTTCTCCGCACCGTCCGGATCCTCGAGCGCAACCGTCGCCACCCGTTCGCAGATCAGGCCACGCGCCTTGTTCAAGAGCCCGATGGCGATCTCGGCCCGTATGACCGCCTCAAATGAAGTCGTCTGTTCACCCATTTCTGACCCTTTCCCGGCCGTTACCTGTTGATGCCCCTGGCTTGCCGGAGCGCCTGCATCTGGCGTTCGGCAATAATGTCCTGTGCGCGATCAGCGCGGACCGCCTGCTGCAGAACCTTCAGCTTCGGCTGCATGGCTTCGAAGACCTTGCGCTGTGCAGGTGGAACCCGATTGATGACGGTCAGATCTCCGCGTGCGATGGCGCTCGGTCCGAAGCGGGCGTCGAGCGCCTTGCTGACTGCCGCGAATTCCGCTCTCACCGCGGCGTCGAGTGAACGAACGAGCGGCGTGATGTCCTTAGGAGATTTCTCAACCGCGGCCGAGAGCCGGACAAGCTCGGTTTCCGCGCGCCGCGACAGTCCGGGGACCGGCACGCTCATACGGTTCCTGTCCGCCTCGACCGCCGCCTTCTCCGCGTCGAAAGCGCCGCTCCAGGCCTGCCCCATCGAGCGAACGCGCGCAACGGCTGTCCCCAGCCCCTGCTCCGCCTCCTTGCGTTCCTTTCCGGACGCCAGAAGCCGGTCCATGATCCGGTCAGAGCCGCGCAGCGCGCCATAGGCGGAGGGTTGGTTGGCGACGGCACGGGCGATACGGTCGGGGTCGATGCCTTTGGTGACCAGTTCCTCGATGGTTGCAAGCGTCGCCGACGGATCCCGCCAGATCCGCTGCGCCACATCGCCGAGCGCTGCCCGCTGCTGCTTATAAAGGGCACCCTCTGCCGCCCGCCGCCTTGCTTCGTCATCGACCGAGGACTTGAATTCCGTCACGGCTGCAAGCATCGGCAGTGCGGGTGGCGCTGACATATCCGGTGCCCGGGCCGGGTCATAGGCCGCAGGCGCGACGACACGGGACGGATCTCGCTTCTCGGCAAGGTACTGCAGCTCATTGAAACGCCGCACTGCCATGAACAGCGCCGCCAGCTGGTCTTGATCTTCCCGCGGCATACCCTCCGGCATACGATCAACCATGTGCTTCTGCGCATACTGATCGGCCTTGTCGGTGAAGGCACTCCAGCCGAAGCGGGCCGTCAGCGCCTCTCCGACGGCCTTCATTTCCTGGACAGGGGTCCGCTCCTCGGAGGCATAGGCAAAGGCAGTCTTGTATGCACCCTCCCCGCCCTTTTCGCGAACCGCCTCAATCTCCTTGAGCCGTTCCACAGCGTGCGGCGACAGCGCAGGCACCGACAACGACATGGCAGACCGACGCGCATATTCGCGGCTCTCAAAATGGCTCTGGTTGCGGCTGAAGCTCTCGGCATGACTGCGGGCCAGAGGTCCGAGCTCGGCGACTGTAGCGACTGCAACGGCTCGTTCCTTTCGGGCTGCCTGCCCATCGACGAGGCTGCCACTGCCACGCATGACGCCAAGCACCGATGGGTCACGCACGAGATCTTCGCCGAGGCGTCGAGGATCAACCTGGAATGCAGAGGCTCGTTCGTTCAGCCTCGCGAGCGCCGCCGCCGGGTCGCGGTAAACACGCTCGAGAACCGGAAGTAAAATCGCCTCCCGCTCCTTCCATCTGGCCGACGCCAGATGCTCACTGCGCGCCTCGTCTTCCAGCGAACGCGCAAAATGCTCCTGCCGGGGAAGCAGATACCGTGAGGTCTCCGACATGCCGGCGGCCTGTGCGGATATGTTGGCTCGAGTGACCGCGTCGTCATCATAGGAGACGCTGCGCTCCCGCTCGATTGCGAAACCGAGAGCGACGCTGGCGCGCTGCCAGAGCTCGGCCACACGATCACGCCGCGCGGCAATCCACGACAGTCGCCGCCCGACCCCTTCTTCCACTCCGGCAGCAATGTCGGCGGCATGGTCCATGCCACGGCGCCGGGCGAAGTCGACAATCTGCGCCTGGTAACCCGCCTCGCTTTCGTAATCGAGCGTCGTCGTCTTGGCGCCCGAACGTGACAGACGCTCGACCAGCTCCTTGAACAGTCCGGGCCTATGGCTTTCCTGCTCGATACGAGCCTGCCGCTCATCCGCGGTCTCGAGCTGTTTCGCAGTCCAGACGTTCCGCTCGACCTCGCGTTCCTCGAATGTCTTCTTGCCGGTTTCGGGGTCGATGACGGGCACGTGGACCTTAACCTTCTCCACGCCGTCCTTGCGCAATGTCACCGTATCGCCGAGCCCGACACCACCATCCTCGATGGCCTTTGGCAGGCTGACGCCCCAGACACGATGAACCGTATCGTCGTCGGTTCGCACATCGGCAAAGGGGCTGGGTTCGGAATCGATATCGCCGCGATAATGCGCTTCGCCAACCTCAACCAGTTCGCCCGTAACGCCGGCCGCGTGATCGACCCTTGACCTTCCGCCCCATTGCTGACGAGGCGCGAAATCTTGCCTCGCCATATAGAGGTCCGCACGATCCCGATGACGGGACATGGCGACATAAGCGAGGTGCTGGTCCATGAGACCCGTCGCGAGGACCAGGGTTCGATCGACGGTCGCGCCCTGTGACTTGTGAACCGTCGCGGCGTAGCCATGATCGACATTGCGATAAGTGTCCTGCCCGAAGGTGACCTCACGGCCTGCATCGAGCCTGACTGTCAGCAGCGTGTCGCCGCGCTCGCTCGTCGTGCGGATGACGGTTCCCAGCATGCCGTTCTTCACATGCTGGACGGCGAGATGCTCGGCGCGCCGTTCGAAGAAGCGCGCATTCTCGAGGAAGATCAAACGGTCGCCAACGGCAAACTCCCGGACGCCGCGTTTCGTCTGGAAGCTACGCTCATCGTTCAACGCACCATGCCCCGCCATGACGCCCCGGATGGCCTCGTTGAGCTTCCTGACATCGTCATTGGTCTGCGCCAGAACGAGGAGCTCGGAACCGCTCAGCGTGCGGTTCTCACCTTCTGCTTTGGCCCGACAGTCTTCCCGCGCCTGTCCCCAATCTGTGACAATCTGTTCGATTGCGGCATCGCGCGTTTCGACTTCGATGATCCGGTCATGCTGTGCATAAGCGTCGAGCGCCTCCTCGACTTTTCCGCGTGCGAAGAGACGTGAGGCGTCGCGGGCCCATTGTTCTTTCTGCCGGCGGATTCCGACCAGTTCGGCAAAGCCGATGCGCTCGACGATCGCCCGGAACGCCGCCCCGGCCTGGATCGGTTGAAGCTGCATCGGATCGCCGACCAGCACGACTTTCGCCCCAGCTTCCTCTACCGCTTTCAGAACACGCGCCAGTTGCTCGGACGAGACCATCCCCGCTTCGTCGACAACCAGCACATCACCCTTTTGCAGCCGGTCTTTTCCATCCGCCCAGGCGAGCTCCCATGAGGCGATTGTGCGCGATCGGATGCCGGAACTGTCTTCGAGGCCCTCGGCAGCCTTGCCCGCCAAAGCCGCTCCAATGACGCGTCGGCCATCTGCCTCCCAGGCAATTCGCGCCGCATCGAGAAGCGTCGATTTACCAGCACCGGCCAAACCGACGATTGCGGCAATCGAGGCATCGCTCGTCGCGTGACGCACGGCGTCGACCTGCTCCGCATCAAACCTGAACAGCTTGCCCGGATCCCGACTTTCCACCACGCGGATTGCATCATCGACCTTTCCGGAGGCCACATTGAAACCGGATCGCCGGGATAGCACCGACGCCGATTGCGCCATGTCGTATTCCGTGCGCAGCATGGCCCGCGTGGTGAAGACGGCGGCCTCGCTTGCCTTTCCGGTGTCGGGATCGATCTGCTGGGGCTTCAGCGTCACCAGATCCGGCGACGCCATCAGTTGAGCGCGGACATTGGCAAAGACTGAGGGATCGTCGACATAGCGATGCAGCGCCTTGGCGATTTCCCGTTCGTCGAATGTCGAGCGTTCGTTGCTGAGATGCTTGAGCAACAGGCCGGGTTCGTCGGCGAGCCGATCGGCCATTTCCTGTCGACGCGCCAAAGCCGCCGGCGCGAAATACATCTCCTGGCCCTTGCGCGCCAACGCAGCTTTTGCCGGCCCCAGATGCTGCTGAGCGATTCCGTCCAGTCCTTGTTCGGCATAGGAGCGCCCGTCGAGGCGGATATCGTGACCCGCGAGCGCGAGGTGCTTGTTGGCTGTTTCCGCCCACGCGATCTTCCACGCCTTCATGGTTTCCTTGTCGCCCGCCCAGACCCGATAGACGATCTTGCCTTTCGGCCGGTCCGGCGTAACCACCCGCAATGGCTCGCCGTCATCGCCAAGCACCGCCACCTTCTTGGCGCCGAAGCCATCCTCGGTCAAAGGCCTCAATGTGGTCATCAGATGGATATGAGGATTGCCGTCCTTGTCGTGATAGACCCAGTCCGCGACCATACCCTTCGAGGTAAGGTTCTCCTGAACGAACTCTCGTACCAGAGCGATGTTCTCCGCCTTCGATAGCTCCTCCGGCAGGGCGAAGATCAACTCCCGCGCAAGCTGCGCATCCGCCCTCTTTTCGAAAGTGTCGACGGCATTCCAGAGCACCTCGCTGGCGCGGGCCACTGTTTCACCATCGATCATGGTACGCAGCCACGCAGGCGTATCGTCCGGCAGCGCCAGTTCCTCATGCACGAGTTCAGACTTGCCGCCCTCATAGCGGAAGCTGAGGCCGGTCTGCTCTTCTTCCATCCTCGTACGATGACGGTAGGCCGCGGCCGAGACGACGCTGCGCCCCGCTCCCCGACTAATCACCTGTGCTCGTACGAACATGATCGCCATGCGACCCCGAGACCTCCCTCAAGCACGTCGCGCCAGCGACGTATATTGCGCCCTCAAACCAATCGGACCGAAGGGCCGATGCCGCATCAATCCGATTGGAGTGCTCCAATGTAGCATCTTTTACTATGCGTTTCCATACTGTATAATCGCAATTAGCATGAATGCTGACCAAAGGGGTACGACCACGATGCGCGCTAAAACAACGCTTTCCGAGATTGACGCCCAGATAGAGAAACTACGCGAAAAACGCCGTGCTTTGCTGGCCAAGGCGAACGAGCGCTTTGCTCGTGCCGCGGCGAAGGCGGGTTTGGCGGAGCTGGAAATTCCGGACGCAGACCTCGACGCCATCTTCGAGGAAATCGCCGCGCGATACCGGACAGACGGCAAGGGGCCCTCCGGTACATCGGCTTGAACGCCTCGATCAACGAACGGCGGCTCTCGAACGAAGAAGGCGGCGGACGATGTCGAATGAGCGCAGGAAAGACATCCGCGAGAAGATCGCACTTGGCGGATTGATCGTAAGGGCCGGTCTTCGTGAGGCCGACCGCGCCTATCTGCTGGGCGTGCTGTTGGAAGCAGCCACGGTGATAGCGGGATCGCGGGAGCATGAGCGCTTGAAGACTGCGGGCACATTGGCGTTCCGGGACGCCCCCGCGAACGTCAGTGACACGGGGTCGCCCAAAGCGCCTTTGTCGCAGAACGGCGACAAGGCGTCTGGCGACTAAGACCAAGAGGAGATCCCGGACATGGCGGGGAAGAACAGATTGAGCCCGGCGGTCTTGTGGGCTGTCGTACCGATCGCCGTAAGCGCGATCACGGTGATGATCACATCACAGAGATGGCAGACAATGGCAGCCGGGATTTCTCCGGAATATGCATATTGGTTCCTGCGATCCGCGCCGATTCCCAATTTGCTCTTCGGTCCCATTGCAGGGCTGATTACGGTGTTCGCTCTGCCGCTTCATCGCCGTCGCCCGGTGGCGATGATGAGCCTTCTTTGTTTCATGGGCATCGCCGGCTTTTACGCACTGCGCGAATATGGGCGCCTGTCGCCTTCGGTCGACAGCGGCGCGGTGACATGGGATGGCGCTCTTTCCTATCTTGATTACGTTGCCGTCATTGCCGCCGTGATTGGTTTTTTCATTGTCGCGGTGTCGGCCCGCATATCGGTCGTAGTTACAGATCCTGTCAAACGGGCCAAGCGCGCGACCTTCGGCGATGCTGATTGGCTCTCCATGTCTTCGGCGGGAAAGCTGTTTCCGCCTGATGGCGAAATCGTCATAGGCGAGCGTTATCGTGTCGACAAGGAAATGATCCGCGACGTGCCATTCGATCCGGGTAACCGCGAGACGTGGGGTAGTGGCGGCAGCGCGCCGCTGCTGACCTACAAGCAGGATTTCGATTCCACGCATATGCTGTTTTTCGCCGGCTCCGGCGGCTTCAAGACGACGAGCAACGTCGTGCCGACGGCGCTGCGTTACACAGGCCCTCTTGTCTGCCTTGATCCCTCGACGGAAGTCGCGCCGATGGTTGTCGAGCATCGAGCGGACAAGCTCGGTCGGGAATGCATGGTGCTCGATCCGACGAACCCAGTCTCGGGTTTCAACGTGCTCGACTGGATCGAAACCTCAAAACACAAGGAGGAGGATATCGTCGCGGTTGCGCATATGCTGCTTTCTGAAAGTGCGCGTTTCGAATCCTCGACCGGCAGTTACTTCCAGAACCAGGCGCACAATCTCCTGACCGGTCTGCTCGCCCATGTCGTGCTCTCTCCGGAGTATGAGGGGCGTCGCAATCTGCGCAGCTTGCGCCTGATCGTGTCCGAGCCGGAGCCCTCTGTTCTGGCTATGTTGCGCGAGATCCAGGAGACTTCGGAGTCGGCCTTCATTCGCGAGACGCTCGGCGTTTTCACCAACATGACCGAGCAGACTTTCTCCGGCGTCTATTCGACCGCGTCAAAGGATACGCAGTGGTTGTCGCTCGACAATTACGCGGCTCTGGTCTGCGGAGAAACATTCCTGTCGAGCGAAATCGTCAGCGGCAAGAAGGACGTGTTCCTGAACATCCCGGCGGCGATCCTGCGCTCCTATCCGGGCATTGGCCGGGTCATTATCGGTTCACTGATCAATGCCATGACCCAGGCCGATGGCGCATTCGAGCGCCGTGCCTTGTTCGTGCTCGATGAGGTCGACCTGCTCGGCTATATGCGCGTTCTCGAGGAAGCCCGCGACCGGGGAAGAAAATACGGCATCACGCTGATGCTCATGTACCAATCGGTCGGCCAGCTCGAACGGCATTTCGGGAAAGACGGCGCGACTTCGTGGATCGACGGTTGTGCTTTCGCCTCCTATTCCGCGATCAAGGCCCTCGATACGGCGAGGAACGTATCGGCGCAATGTGGAGAAATGACGGTCGAGGTACAGGGCAGATCCCGCAATGTCGGCTGGAGCAATTCAAACAGCGGAACGCGGAAATCGGAGAGTTTGAATCTGCAGCGCCGCCCGCTGATCATGCCGCATGAGATCACGCAGCAGATGCGCAAGGATGAGCAAATCATCATCGTGCAGGGGCACGATCCGATCCGCTGCGGACGGGCGATCTACTTCCGGAGAAAAGACATGAATGCGGCCGCGAGCCCGAACCGGTTCGTCAAGACTTCCGTTTGAGCGACGGCCGGTATCGGTCGAATGGATCTTCCTCGCCGGGCGGAGTGAACCAGTCGAGGAAGACATTGTAGCCTACCGCGAAGGCGAACATTGCGAGCGCCGACAACAGAAAGACCCACCACGGCATCGGGGCTGTGCTTGGGTCAATGAAGACGCCGAGCGATACCGGCAACATGACGATACCAGCCAGAACCAGAAAACTGGTGAAGGCGCGGAATGCGCAGGCCACAAAAAAGAGCAGATGCCATGTGCCGTAGAAGCCGGCTCGTCCGATAGCCTCCAGGATGTTGAAGGGAAAAGCCACCAGGCCAGCCGCAAACCGGTAGGCCGGATTGTGCGGCGGCTCTACAGGCGTTTCATGATCTGCGACTGGTTCATCATCGCGCATTGAACTTGCCATCCCCATCTTGCTTTTCGTCAGCGTCATTTTCTTGCCCAAGGTGTACGCATCGAAACGGAAAAGGCCGGGATGAGCGTAGGGCACGATCATTGATCGGCTCCGACAAAAGCCAGCAGCGCCTCGAACTTCTGTCCGTCCGCTGCACGTAAAGCGGCAATGTAGGCGGTGCGCCGCGCATTGTCTGCCTGCAGGTCATATCCGCTCGCCCATGCTATCGGCTTGTGGTCGTAATAGTCTTCCAGAAACACATCGGTAGCGATGCGGGCGTGACGGCCGTTGCCGTTCGGAAACGGATGAATCTGCACTAACCGATGATGGAACCTGGCGGCGGCTTCCAGTGGCGGGAACACGTCATGCTCGGCCCAGTAGCGAGCATTGTCCAGATGCATGCGCAGCTGCGTCGCCACCTGAAACGGATCGATGCCAATGTTTTTTTCTGTCAAGCGATACTTGCCGGCCCATTCCCAGACATCACCAAACAGGCGGTGATGCAGCCTGCAGACGAATTCGTCTGTAAGGATGTCGCCACCACGGCGACGCGAAAGCCAGCGCAAGCCTTGCACTATATTGGCCTGTTCGAGCTCGTCCAGCTCGCCGCGGGTGGTCACATGCGCGAATTTGAGCCCGGCAATTTCGTCGGGATCGAGCGGTGTCGCGCCTTCCGGTTCATCGAAGATCATGGAGCGTCCCAAAAGTCGGGTGGCATGGTGCGGACCAGTTCGGCCGCCTGTCGCTCTATTTCGGCGGTGATCTGCGCTGCCGGCAGCGTCTGCTGCTCCAGCGCCATGTGAGCGCTGGCCCGGCGGATTGTCGCCTCGGCCTTGTAGCGGGCCTGTCTGGCGACCATGTCTTCTATCGGACCATCGGGCACGATGGCGTAGATAAAACGGCAGCCAAGCGCCTCGGCGAGTTTTTCCATCTGCCGCAAGGTAACGCCCCCCTCGGGCTCAAGACGCTCGACCTGATAAACGGCGGACTTGCTCACGCCCATTCTGCGCGCAAGTTGCGCGCCCGACATCGCTAGCGCCTTCCGAACGACGGCCACCCAGCCTTCGTTGGGGCGCTGGAAATCCACGGCCTGACCGACTGTTTTATCTGCCAGCCTCACATATTGCCGCCGAACGGTATCCTTGACGCTCATAAATTCCTATCCCTGCTAAGGGCCTCAGAGCATATATATGTGCTCTTTCATTTGCCCACTGAATATAGATATATACTCCTCTGTGTCAAGGCGGGATATCTATACATATCCCTCATGGGATTACGTGCCTTCGTTCACTTACCCCGCCTGTATCTGGAAATGATGGAGCGGATCATAGTGCGATGCCGTCAGAGTTACATTAGTCCCGTGTCCCCGTGAGGGGGACGCAGCCGCATCCAGCGACCAGCCGGCAATAGGACCTACGCATAGTTACGGCGACAAAACAGGAAGACGACTGCTGCCGCCTTCCCCGGGCGAAAATGAAGGAGACAGATCGAACGTCTCCCGCCGCCGTCTCAATCATAGACAACACGCCGGGCGTTAATGGCGACGCCCGTTTCGGATCTGATGTCGCGGATGATCGGCGCCAGAGAGCCCAACTCGGCATCGGTCAACCGGACGGTCTTCGGATAGCTGATATCGACGCCGTCACAATCGGCCGAGAGGGCATAATGCCACTCGCCACCATTCACACGATATTCGTGGGTGTCGTGGTCGATTTCGAGTTCATCCAGCAGGATGATCGCTCGCTCAGCGAAGCGCTCCTGTTCATACCGGAGATGATCCGAGATCAATCCCTCGGGATCGGCATCCGAAGCCAGTTCTCGCGTCATGCTCAGGATGCTGCGCGCCATCGAGATCACGCCTTCGAGGCCGGCAATCAGCTCGTCATGCAGCGCATACGAGAATTCATCCGTGCAGCCAAGGCGGTTGGCGAGAACCAGCAGCCTGAAACCTGCCAGCGTTGCGTATTGTTGAATGTAATACGAGGTGTCGGACATAAGTATCTCCTTCGCGTCTTTGACGGCGAGGAGGCCGCGCCGGCGCATCGAGGGGTCAGGGATCGCGTAGCGACCGCCGGAGGCGGCGAGCGGGGGAGCCGAATTTCTGGTTCGGCCAGAAGGGCCGAAGCTGAAATTTGGGGGGACCGCGATGTCCTTGACGCCGGAGAGGCGGTGCGACAATGGGCAGCCAGAGAGAGGAAAACCACGGCGCCATCGGCGCCGTGTCCGCTTGCGGGCTACAGCCGGCCTGTCGGTACGGAAGCATACAGGGCCGCAGGTAGTATCGTGTCTGCCCGGCTGGACGGAGTCCAGCCGGGCAGTGCCTGTCACATGTCCTCGTCATAAACGTCGAGTGCCTTGAGCCTTGCCGTGTGGGTATGGTCGATGATCTCGTAATCGTCGGATTTCCAGTCGTAATGGCCGTTCCGGACGTCTCTGAGCGTTGCCCAGCTGTCGTCGGGCCATAGGACGATGTCGTCGGGTTGCGGAGAGCGATTGGGCAGGCGCGATTTTGTCATGATGATCTCCTTGCGAAGGGCATGTGCCGGTCTGGCGGTTGTCACGGTCTGTTGCTCTGCCTGGCACCCCGATGGGCGACCTCGATGGCGTCTGGAAACCGAAGGCGATCGACCCGCACCTTGGGGCTGGAACGAAGTGGAAGGCGGCCGAGGCTGGTTTTTTTTGTTTCGCGATGCAAAGCCGGGCCGGGGTCCCGTTCGGGGTGGCGCGGCGGCGGAAAAAGACCGGCTTCGGACGTTGCGGGGGAAAGGTCGACTTGGGTTAGAAGAGCCCAATCGAGATCGCCCATTGGGTTGCGCCTGCGACGTGAACCATAGGCGACATTGTCGGCCTCCTTGCCGCGCAGGGGACCAGATGCCCAAGGATGCCTCCCGCTCCACGCTGCTACCCGCCATCCGGACCAGTGCGGCCCGGAGCGGTATCGAACGGCGACCGACAGCGCGCAGCGGCTTGATCGCTTGCCGAGTGTCGGCGGACCTGTTGTGGCAGCAGCAGCAAAACGAGAGAATATCGACGGACGTTGCTGCTGCTAGCGGGAGGATCGTCACCGAATGGCCGAAACCTGTCAGGGGTTCGGTGAGCGTCAGCGAATAGAGCCGTACGCCGCCTGGCGGACCGCCCTGCCCTCACAGAGTGCTCTGAATACAGCAAGCATTCGGAAGATAACAACAGGACCGAATCCATCAACGGCGTGAATCGAACCGGCGATTACGATTCAAGAAAGTCGTTGGACGTCGCAGGCCATGCGGGAGAGATTCCTGTCATGTCGAGTGATGGTGATCCAGTCCATATGCGCCGTATCGATCCGACGCAGAATATGCGCCGGTACTATTCGCTCGCCATCCAGCCAACATTGTTCGGCGGCGCGTCCGTCATCCGCAACTGGGGTCGGATCGGCACGAATGGCCAGTCGATGATGGAGACCTTCGACAAGGCGGAAGATGCAGTCATGGCGATGGCGCGGCTCGAGCGGGTCAAGCGCGGGCGGGGCTACACCGGCTGAGCGGTGTCAATACAGCATTGTTTGGAGAGACCTTGCTCTGGAAAGCCGCAATTCCTGTGGTTTGCGGCCGATTTGAGGACCTGACGCCCATCAACCCCCTTCATGAATACCTGTTTCATTGTCATACGTAATTGGGGGTTTCAACAAGAAGGTAGTAATTCATTATGACGACAACGAACGAAATTGCAGACAAGATCGCATCGGAACAGAGCCTGACCAAGGCGCAGGCCAAGACGATCGTCGAAAGCGTGTTCCAGCAGATTGCCGATGCCGCCAAGGGTGGCGCTGAAACCAGCATCCCTGGATTTGGCAAGTTCAAGATTAAAGACACGCCGGAGCGCGAGGGTCGCAATCCGGCAACTGGCGCGGCTATGAAGATTGCAGCTTCGAAGAAGCTGGCCTTTACGCCCGCCAAGGCGATCAAGGATGTGCTGAACGGCTAGGGCATGCATGGCCGCGGAATGTGGCCATGTGCAGCAGATCGATCAGCGCCGCTCGCAGGTGGAACGGCGCTGACGAAAGCCTCCCTAGAAGGGAGGCACGCTGCTGATGTCGCCCTTTTGCTCCGCCCACGAGACGGCCTCTTCGGCCCACAGTGCGTCGCGTTCTGCCAGCGCCTTGGCAAGCTCCGCTTTGATCCACTGACGCTCGTCCTTGTAGACGGCATTCCTCAGTTCGGCCCGAAGCTCTTCGATGTGCTGATCGATGGACATTTGGTCGTCTCCTTGACGTTTGTGAAAGATGGCGACCGCGGTCATGGTGGACCGGAGGGGTCAGGGATCGCGTCAGCGACCGGCGGAGCCGGCGAGTGGGGGAGCCGAAATGCGTCAGCATTTTGGGGGAACCGCTCGTCCTTGAGGCCTTCGGGCCGGCATGGCAGACTTGGACGAACTGAGCAGTTATCCCCCGGGCTCCGGTTGGCACCAGAAAGCCGGGAGCAGGCTCGATGCCTGCTCCCGGCTTCCCGCGTGCACGTGAGGAACCCCGCCTTGCGGCGGGGCCCTGAGTGGCGATCAGTCCCGGTTGGGGCGGGACCAGATCAGCTGCAGGCCTTCCTCGCCTTCCACCTCGACCAGGGTGGCGTAGATCGGAGCGGGGAAGCTCGGGTCGTCCAGCTTGACCGAGAGATAGTCGCGGCCCTCGTTGGAGACCTTCTGCCAGGCGGCGCCGAGCTCGACCGGGCCGGAGTAGATGCGGAAGTGCGGGCCCTTGTCGGAGGGGTTCTCGATGCGTTCGAAGCGGGCCTTGACGTTGAGGTTGAGGGTCTTGATCGAACCGGTGAAGCCGTTTGCGGTGCTGCTGAAAGTGCCGATGGTAGCCATTTTTCGTCTCCGTGAGTTTGTTCGGGCCGCGCCCATCGCGACCTCGATGACGGTCGGTGGACCGGAGGCGATCGACCCGCACCCACCGGAGGTCCCCGTTGCGCTTGCGCAATGGGGTGGTCCTTAGGGCTGAAACGAAGTGGAAGGCGGCCGGGAGAGGCTTTCTTGGTTCGCGAGGAATGGCGGCACAGCCGTCAGGGGAAGAAAGCAGCGGAGGCCGTTGCGGGGACAAGATCGAAGGGGCATCGCCCCTGGCATTCGGTCAGACCAGTCACATCGGGGACGCAGGTGGACGTGGCTCTTTCCCGAAACCATCGGAAAGACGATTGGCGTATCCCCTCGGTATCAGCATCAGGAAATGGTGCTTGGGGCGGACGATCTGCAATCGCCCGAGCAAAGGTCCAACCCTCGCATCCGGTGAGAACCGCGGCAGGCAGGACCACCGTCAAACAGACACTTGGCCTATGCCAGAACGAGGAAGATAGCAGGGCTTCGACAACGTGAATCGCCTGACATCGTTCGCCATGCCGCGTCAGCATTCCGACTGAAAACGAAGGAGCCCCACCGGCGCCACAGGCTCGGCGCGCCTGCAAGAGGCGCTACCTGGCTCTGTTAACCTCGGCCGCTGCTTTTCTGCGGGCGATGAATTCGCGAAGGAGAGGAAGAAAGAAAGCCCTGCTGAAACGGCCGATGGGCGGTTCCGGCTCAAGGTAGAAGGAGCGGCCCATGATGTCGGTGTTGTATTCGTCGAGGATAATCCAAAGGCGCAAGTCCGCATCGAGTCCGGCACGTCGCTTTTCGATGGTCGGAACTTCCGCGGCAAAGCGCCCCCTCTCAGGCTGCTTTGTGGTGATCGGGAAAAACACCACCATATCTCCGCTTGGCCGGGGAAGCCTCACGCCGACAGCGACGGGCCGGCCCTGTCGTCCTTCGGTTTCTCCCTTCGCCGCCTGGTGTGCCCAAAGCTAACGATAGCGGACGATCGTCGCAGTCAGGATGTCATCATAACCGCTCACGAAGTGCCCTCGTCGCTCTTTGCATAGCTGTCGACTGAAGCCTCGAATTCAGCGAAGAGTTCGTCGGGCATGGTCTCCAGTGTGCCAACCGATCGGGCATCGGTCTGTTTCATGAGGCGCTGGTAGTCTTCGATATTGAGAAGCACGAGGCGCGGCTTGTTGCGCTGCGTGATTGTGACGGGATGGCGTAGCGCCTCGGCGATGATGTCGCCGGACTTCCGGGAGAGATCACTTGTCGAATAGGAACTACGGTGACTTGGCATATTGGTCTCTTCGTTGTCAGTTTGACCTGGAATATAGCATCCATACCGACGAAAATCCAGCAATGCTGTAAATGCTGCATTTGCTGCGATAAGGAGCCCCACCTTTCGGCGAGGCCCTCGTGGCTGGTGGCGATCAGTCCCGGTTCGGCCGGGACCAGATCAGCTGCAGGCCTTCCTCGCCTTCCACTTCGACCAGGGTGGCGTAGATTGGAGCGGGGAAGCTCGGGTCGTCCAGCTTGACCGAGAGGTAGTCGCGGCCTTCGTTGGAGGTCTTCTGCCAGGCGGCGCCGAGCTCGACCGGGCCGGAGTAGATGCGGAAGTGCGGGCCCTTGTCGGAGGGGTTCTCGATGCGCTCGAAGCGGGCCTTGACGTTGAGGTTGAGGGTTTTGATCGAACCGGAGAAGCCGTTGGCGGTTGAGGTAAAGGTGCCGATGGTAGCCATGTGTCTCATTCCCTTGTTTGTCGGGCCGCGCCCATCGCGACCTCGATGACGGTCGATGGACCGGGGGCGATCGGCCCGCACCCCAAGGGCTGAAACGAAGTGGAAGGCGGCCGGGAGCGGCTTTCTTGCCTCGCGAGGAATGGCGGCAAAACCCGGGGTCCCTGCGCGACCTGTCGCGTGGGGTGGTTTCGCCAGGGGAAGAAAGCCGCGGAGGCCGTTGCGGGGAAAAGATCGAAGGGGCAGCGCAGTGCCCCTGGTCCTCGGTCAGACCAGTCACATCGGGGACGCAGGTGGGCGTGGCTTTTGCCGAAACCGGAATGAGACCGCGATTGCCCTCGTCGCCGTCGTCCAAGCGCTCGCGTCCAGTGCGATCCAGCACCCGCCTTGAACCAAGTCTGCTCGTAAACCTCAGTCAAGCCGCCGCACAAAAAGGGCGAGTGCGGCACGGACGCCCTGCGGGAGGATGATGGGTGCCGCAGGCTGCGCACAGCGCCGAGATGTTGACGCCCGGCCGAGACCCCCAGTTTTCGATGCGGGTCCCGCGATGGACGTCGAACGATTGGTGGTCAGGTCACACCGCGATCTGCATCGGCGACGTGAGGAGTCGGGCGGGCCGCATGATGGCGGTTGACTTTGTCTTTTGCGATACCATATTATGACCATGACAACCAAGGAGGTTGCTATGGCTCGAGTACATGAAGCACCCGATCTGACGTTCAGCATTCATGCGGATCCGAATTCGCTTCAGGCGGCGTTCCTGCGGCGGGCCATGTCGGCCTTGGAGCGCATTTCTGCGAATGTATCGGCGAAGACATTGTCTGACGCCCTCTCCGCGCCGACGGATGCTGGTTCGGTGGCACAGCTTCTCAGCAGTTCCGATGTTATTGGAGCGGCTGTGACGGAGCTTGATCCGCTGGTCCCGGCGCTTGCGCGCAATGTCGAACATCGCCAACGCCTCCTCGAGCTTGCCGGTGGCGTTCTGTCGGCGGACGAGGCTGGCAGGATTTTAGGAATCACGAGGCAGGCCGTCGACAAGAGGCGACGGGCAAACAGCGTCTTGGCCGTGCGGGAAGGAAGCGACTGGCGTTACCCCGCTTGCCAGTTCAGCGAAGGAGAAGTGGTTGTCGGTATTCCCGATATCGTGCGCGGCTTCGCGGCGGCCGGCCCGTGGGCCGCGCTCGACTTCCTGCTCGCTCCAGACACGGCGCTTGGTGGAAAATCACCCCTCGATATGTTGCGCAGTGGCAAGCACGAACTGGTCTTGCGGCTGGTGCGCGCGAATGAGACGGATGGCTTTGCCTGATGGCGGCTAAACGTGCAGGGCAGCGCGGGCCCTCCGGGACCGCCCCGCTGCCGCCCGCCTGGCTCGCGACAAAGCCTCTGCCGGTCGATGTGCTTCCGGCGGGAACGATTCTGCATCGTGTTCATCGTTCGATATTGCCTCCGGTGTTCTTTGGACCGGGGGATGGCAATCCACCAATCAACCGTTTCGACAGCGCAAGCAGCCGGTTTGGCGTTCTCTATCTCGGCTTGAGCCGAGCGGGGGCATTGGCGGAAACGATCCTGCGCAACCCTCAACGCCTGATGGTCGCGGCATCGGATATCCTGAGCCGATCGGCATCTGAATTGAGCGTGCAACGGGATCTGCGCATCGTGCGAATGCACGGAACAGGATTGCAGACAGTTGGCACGGACAATGCGATTTCGACCGGGCCCTACGAGCCCTGCGGCCAATGGACTGATGCGCTTTGGGATCACCCCAACCAACCCGACGGGCTGGCCTATCAGTCGAGACATGATCCCAACGAAATCTGCATTGCGTTGTTTGAGCGTTCGGACCTGGCAATGGTGGTGCATCAGACAACGCCGCTGAGCTCGATGCCAAAGGCTATTGCTGCGCTCCTGGACCGCTATGGCAAGTCGATATCGCCCGTCGTCTGAATGACGGAAGCCTCGCATCGTCTCTGGGCGCATCAGGACATCAGGCCTTCACTGTTGAAAACGTCCGGAAGAGGAAGCAGCTCAGGACGGCAAATGCCCAGGCACATACCGTTGCAAAGACAGTGACCCAGGAGAAGCCCGAGACGAATGCGGCGCGAGCCGCAGATATCGTCAAATCCGGCAGGAGGTTCACAACCTGCGCAATATTCCCGGCGGCGAGGGCCTCCGATGCTTGCTGAACATGAGCTGCGCCTTGCCCGAGTGCGTTGGCGATGCCGGCCACCAGCAGCGCGCCCATTGCGGCGATGACGATCGCTAGCGTGACGAGACGAGCGCTCATATCGATCCCGGACGCCATTCCGGCCTGACCTGGTGGGACGGAACCGGTCGACGCGTTGCTCACGGGCGTGTTGGTGATCCCTATGCCGACACCGGCGATGATGCTTCCTGGCAGCAGGGTCAGCCAGGTCGGTTGTTCTACGAGACTTCCGAGCTTGAACAGCAGGAAGCCCAGCCCGATGATGAAGAGGCCTGCAGGGATTACAGCTTCCACGCCAAACCGGACGACCATTTTCTCCCCGAGCGGCGGAGCGAGGATCGTCGGTACGGTACAGGCCATGAGCATCATCCCCATGCTGAGGGAACTGAAGCAAAGCCCGACCTCGAGATAGAGCGGGTAATAGATGATGAATGGCCAAAAGCTCATATTCATCCCCATGGCGCCGCAGATCGCTCCGGAGAATTTCCGCGCGCGGAACACGGAAAAGTCCACCATCGGGGTGGTAACGCTCTTCTCGATCGCGCCGAAGGCTATAATGCCGGAGATCGTCATGACTGCGAGACCGATCCCGGCCATGCTGTTCAGGCCGATCACCTGCACCTGTTGAACGAGATAGGTGGCGCTGAAGATGGTCGCTGCAAGGGCGATCATGCCCCAGAGATCAAGGCGTTTAGCGACTGGATCGCTCGACTCGTCAACGCTGGCGAAGACGAGGGCAAGTGTCGGGACCGACAGTACTGCGTGGACCAGAAATATCCATTGCCAATCCAGGTACTCGAGGGTGACTGCTCCAACCACAGGGCCGAAGCCCAGTCCCGCACCAAAGACGACACCCCAGGTACTGAACGCACGCGCGCGGGCCGGACCATCGGGAAACTGAACGTTGAGTATCGTTACCAGGCATGTCAGCATGGCGCCGCCCGCGACACCCTGCAGAAAACGCGACACGATAAGCGCCGTCACCCCGGTGGACAGGCCACATGCCAGTGACGTCAGCCCAAAAAGTCCGATCGCAGCACTGAAGACAAGCTTTCGACCGTATCGATCGGCGAGCGAGCCTGAGATTATCAGGACGATTGCGCAGCCGATCGTATAGGCGCTCATGATCCATTGCATATCACCGATGGTCGCACCCAATTCGGCTTCAAGAATTGGGAGGATGACCGGTACGCTGGAAATTTCCAGACCAAACATCAGCGCTGCCAGGCAAATCGATAGCAGGGCGATGTTGGATGAGAGTGTCATAGGCATGTAAATGCGTCCGCTGCCACTAGAGGATTCGAGTAAAAATGAAGAAGGGGCGGATCAGCGCGAATTCGCGCGGCCGCCCCTTTCGTTAAGGGACAGAGGTTACAAGGCGAGATCGACCTTATAGTCCTTCATCCAGGCATTGAGACCGATCACCAGTTCGACACCCATTCGTTTTTGCATGTTCGAGCTTTCTCCAATGTCGGTGCTCAGGGTTTCATTGACCTGCTGGAGATCCAACAGCGGTCTGATAGGTGCATCGTGGTCGCTGACGATCTCGGACAAGGCCGACCTCAGCCCCCGCTCATAGGAAGGATCCTGGGTGGAGGGATAAGGGTTCTTCTTGCGCTCGATGATTTCCAGGGGCAGCAGGTCGGCGGCCGCGGCACGCAAAATGCTCTTCTCGCGTCCGTCGAAAGACTTCATCTCCCATGGAATGTTGAATGCGTACTGAACTAGCCTGTGGTCGCAGAACGGCACACGAAGTTCGAGACCATGCGCCATGCTCATCCGATCTTTTCGATCAAGAAGCGCTCGTACGAACCGCGTCAGATTCAGATGGCTGATTTCCCGGATACGCCGCTCGTCGACGCTTTCGCCTTGCCGATGCGGAACATCCCGCAAGGCCTGCGCATAACTGTCCTGGACGAACTGTGGCAGGTTCAGCGTTTCGATCAGCTGCTTATCGAGCAGGTGATTTCCGCCAAACACCTTTTGTGTGGCCGCGCTCAGCCACGGGAACGTATTGGCCCGCAGAGCTTCAGGATCGTGAAACCAACGATATCCTCCAAAGACCTCGTCGGCCGCTTCTCCGGAGATCGCAACGGTTGAGTGCTTTCGGACCTCTTCAAAAAGGCGGTACAGCGATGGCCACAGGTCACCCCATAATACTGGGGGTAGGTCGAGCGCGGAAACGATCTTCGCACGAATATCTGCTGTCGCCATTGTCTGGCTGTCGATGAGGATCTGCTGGTGCTGCGAGCCGATATGCCGGGAAAGAATCTCTACGAATGGCGTGTCCGGCGCAACCCGGAAGCCGTCGTTCACAAACGCAGCCCCATGGTCGACAAAGTCGACGGAGAAGGTTCTGATGTTGTCCTGACCTTGCGAGAGAAGACGCTTTGAGGCAAGCGCCGCCAGTGTGGATGAATCCAGCCCTCCAGACAGAAGACAACTCAGCGGCACGTCGGTGACCAGTTGACGCTCCATGATGTCTTCGAGGAGCCCGCGGACGTGCAAAATGGTCTCGTCGCGAGTGTGTTCATGTTCCGTCGCCTCGAGCTTCCAGTAATATCTGGAGACAAGACCCTGGGCGCCGACCCGGATTATTTGACCGGGAACAACCTCCTTCATTCCGTCATAAGCGGTGCGGCCCGGATTCTTCACAAACTCCAGAATCTCGGAGAGGCCCTCCGCGGTAACGCGGGCTGATACAAGCGGATTGGCAAGAAGGGCTTTTGGCTCTGATCCGAACACGACGCCATCGCGCGTCTCATAGTAATAGAGCGGCTTCACACCCATCTGATCGCGAACAAGATAAAGCTCGCGGGTGCGCACGTCCCACAGCGCAAATGCGAACATGCCGTTGAGTTTCTCAACAAAATGCTCGCCCCATTCGAGATACGACAGCAGGACGACTTCGGTATCTGAGCATGTTCTGAACTTATGGCCGCGCGCTTCCAGTTCGCTGCGCAGTTCTCGGAAATTATAGACTTCTCCGACATAAGTGATCACGGCAAGGGGGCTGCCACTCCGATCTCTCGCAATGAATGGCTGTTGCCCGTTCGTCAGATCGATGACGGAGAGCCTGCGATGACCCAGGGCGATCGGCCCGTCAATCCAGAGACCAGTTTCATCCGGCCCGCGTAAGGCCATGGTCGCAGTCATGCGCTCAAGAACGTCACGATGATGCTCGAGATCCTGTCGATAGCAAAGCCAACCAGTAAGTCCACACATGGTTCAGATCCTTTGGTGATTGTTAGAAAACTGAATCTTCGGAAGTCTTTCCGCAGGCGGTGTGTTTGGCGACGGGTGAACGAGTATTTCACCGTCGACGAGCACCATCGCGATGCTTGGGAGGTCACCGAGCCGAATGCTGTCGAGGACATGTGTCCCGTCGCCTCCGAGCGGCTTGGAGAGAAGGAGCAGGTCAGCCTCGCGGCCGACCTCGACGAGGCCAGTGTTGAGGTTGCGAACACGCGCGGTGTTTCCGGTAGCGAGGCAAATGGCCTGCTCCGGCGGAACTTCGCCGATGCTGCTGATAAAGCAGACGAGACGAGGCATCCCGAGCGAGAGGACCCCCGACCCTGATGGAGAGTCAGTGCCGAGGACCACGCGGGCTAGTGAACCATGTTCACGCACGATTCTCAGGACATGAAGGGCTGCGGCTTCGTTGCCGTTGTGCACGAGTTCGAGGGCACGGTCGCTTTCCTCGCACAGACGACAAATCTGTGGCCTGGGCAGAGCCGTGTGCCCGCCATTGATGTGGCCGATGATGTCCGGGTCGATCTCGAGGATTTCCTCGCACTGCATGAGGCGAGAGCCAGGAATCGACGGACCACCCGTGTGGGTCAGGCTCTGGATTCCGTTTTCCCTTGCCCACGCGACCATCTGCTTGGCGATTTTGACGTCGCTGACGGTGCCGATGCCGACCTCACCCAGCAGCCGAATGCCGGCATTTGCCATCTCGGCAAAATTATCCCGAGTAAGCCCCTCTGTGAGCAAAGGTGCGCCGGCGATGACCTTGGCGCCGCCAGGTCGGGCGAGAGAAAACGACCGTTGGGCAGCGATCGCCAAGGCCATTGTTCCAACTGGATCCACGGGACGGCCGGGGACGTGAACCTCGCCAGCCGAAACCATCGTTGTGACGCCGCCCTGCAAGCAGTGGGAAATCCAGTGCGAGTGACCGGCGCGCGGTGCATATTCACCGAATGTCGGATGGACATGGCCATCAATCAGCCCTGGCGCCACTGCCAGACCACATGCGTCAATGACGAGATCGGCCTGTTCACAGTCGCAATCTGACTGCGCGCCTATCTGGGAAATAATGCCATCCTCGACAACGAGCGTATCGGCATCGAGGATGGGATTGCCGATATCGCCTGACAGCAAAAGACCGATGTTGCGAATAACGTGTTTTCTAGACATCGCCTGTCGCCTCCATGGCCTGGCGGGAGGACAGGATGATGTGCGCATGCCGAGGGTCTGGCCTATAGCCAGTCGCCGCACCGGTATCATCCGGTTGATGGAATGCCCGGGCCGGCGCAGGACCGATGCGGTCTAGGACGTCACGCTGCTCGGTGACAATGGAAACGTTCTGGGCGATCAACTCCTGCTCGACAATGTCGTGCAGGAGTTGATTGTCGCAGAACTGCACCCCTCCCCCGCTGTCCAACGTGTAGGGTGTGTCTTCCATGCCGTAGCGGAGAACGTCGACGCCGCTGTCGGGTTGGGCGGCGTAGATTGCCAGGCGGCGGAGCGGGCATTTCCGGTCGGCTACGTAGCGACCGACGTCCGAATATTTGAAGTGTTCGATTGCCTGGCGCGGCAAGACAGCTGCCCCGACAGTGATACTGACGCGACGAGCCTTCCTGGTAGGATTGCCGAGATCATACTCCAGGGATTTTGCCAACCGAATGACGCGCTTGAACTCCTCATAGGTCTGGGGAAACGGAAGACGTGGAGAAAAGCCAAACAGAAGAATGATGTTGAGTTGGCCTGATCGCGCCAAGCCGAGTGCCGGATGCTCGATGGCATAGCGGGTCATTGCGTAGCTGCGCTCGAGCTGGACCCACTCAACCTCGTGGTAAAGGCCGAGGTTCTCCCGTGTCAGAACTGCTTTTCGGTAATTTTCGAATTGCACAAGTGCAGATGTCGTTCCGTAGCTGCTGCCCTTCGACGTGGAATGGGTAGCGAGGCTTGCGTCTACGGCCACTCTCGATGGCCTGTGCTGATGGATGATCAGGAGGAATGCTTCAGTATCAATCGTTCGCACGGTAAGATCGTAGCCACGGCGCTCGAGGTCACAGATAATCTGGAGTTCGACGGCGGCCTGGATGGTGACAAAGTGCGCGCCACCTTCCGCCAATGACAGCGAGCACTGGCTTACGCGTTCCCACTCGCCTTTCTGGTGAACCGCGCGCTGCACCTCCGTGCCGTTGCGGCTTGCGCCAAAGCTGATCATCATCGAGGGGCAACGCTTTTGAACACCCCGGCTCACGGCGCTGTAGACGGCGTTCTCAGTGGTTTGCTCGTTGGTTTTTGGATTGCGTGCATGAAGGTGGTAGTATCGGCAGCCTCTTTTGTAGAGCATTGTCGCTTCATCGATCAGGTCTTGCGGGTTTGTTTTGATTGCTTCGCCCGTGCAGACCGCGTCGATAACAGGGTCTCCACTGAGGAGGTGATTTCGGGGCGTGAACTTGGCACCCGTGGAGGCACAACCGAGGATCAGTGATTTCTGTGGCGATGGCATGGAAAATACCCCTCCCAAAATTGACGACCTTGAAATTCCTATTGTAGATTGTGCAATCTAGAATTGACTGAGAGAGGCAAAAGAGTCAAGTGTCTCTTTCATGACAACTGAGGAAGAATGTAATCGATGGCCGGACGCCCTCGCGAATTTGATACAGATGCCGCCATTCACAAGATACGTAATGTATTTTGGGAGAAGGGCTTTGACGCGACCACAATGCTTGATCTTATTGGAGCTACCGATGTAGCATCTGCGAGCCTTTATTCTACTTTTGGCTCCAAGATCGACATGTTCAGGAAAGCAATTGTTGATTACAACACTAACGAAGGTGGGTTCGCCGCACGGGCGCTGACGGAAGAACCGCATGCGCGCGATGCCATCGCGCGCATGCTTACCGATGCGGTGATGCTGTTCACCAATCAGGAGCAACCAAGGGGCTGCATGATTGTTTCATCGGGACTCCGCATGGGAGCCGGCAATGACGAACTGCTGAAATGGCTATCGGAACAGCGAACTCAGCGTCTTGCATCGGTATTCGATCGCTTGAGACGCGGTCAGGAGGCGGGAGAAATAAGCCAAGCAACGGATATTTCTTCGCTTGCGGATTTCCTCACGACGGTGCTCCAGGGCCTTTCTATTCAGGCTGAGGACGGAATGGGACGAGAGAGATTGCTGGGAATTGTCGAGCAGACGATGAAGCAATATGACATCGCTGTCTCTTAGCCCTTCGCCCTTATATGTCTCGGCGTTCCGACATTAGCCACATCGCCACTCCCGGCCCGGAGTGACGATAGGGTGGCCATTCTCGGGGAACTCGGTCCGTGGTGCATCGCCTGACCGATATGTTCGTTAACGTTGACAGCTGTGCGCTGGTTGTATGCTTCGATAGCTGCCTCCTGTGTCAGCCCTGACGTCGTGCATTTGGACGACGATTTCCAGTCTCCACCGATTTATACACCGCACATCCCCTCGCATTCGTTCGGCCAGAGATCGAGCTGACCGCGGTCGGCCGCGGTCGCAAGGTCGGCTTCGTCGAGCGGCACGCAAGATCGATGCAGATAGACCTCACCACGAATGCCTCTGAGGCCAGTTCGCAGAACACGGTCGACGGCCACGGCATCGTCCCACGCATCTTGGTCGTAATCGCGCATGAATCTCCAGCGCGCATTGTCATGGAAAGGACAGCCTATGCACGCGCTCTTTGGCGGATCGGGATAGTCGTGCCGCCGCAGCCAGGCGAGACAATCCTGTCGGCTCATCCGCTTTTCGATCAGCGGGAAGCGCTTGATTTGCCACGCTTCAAAGCTTGGCTTCGCACGAATGATTTCGTCGGTCGAAATCCCGAGCCATTGCTCGACAACGGGAAAAGAAGGCGACCTTTTGCGTGTGAGACCGGCCAGCTCACGGACCTTGCGCCGGATCGGCACGATTTTGAAGTCGGTCGTGCACTGACGGCGGATCATGCCGATGGAAACGGTTCCCGTGGTGGTTCGCCGAGTGGCGACCTGAACCAATTCGCCGTCTTCATCCTCGTCAAATATGGGAACCTCCGAGCCGGCAGGCGTGACCGACTTGGCAAATGCCGGTATTGAGGCCCATCGATTGCCTTGCCCCGCCGCGAGGAGCTGGTCGCGGATGTTTCCTGCCGAGACGATGTGGACGGGGAAGGGCAGGACGTTCGGTGACATCAGCCATTCCAGATGCTCGTAGACAGCCTTGGGCTCCCACCCGGTATCGGCAAATATCGCGCAGTCGGGGATGGGGCCGATCTCGCCATGTGCCGCCAGGAGGGCGAGTGTCGTGGATTGCACGCCGGCGCCAAGCGAGAGCGCGCGAAGGCGGATCGGGGCAGGCTGAGTGCCCTTCTCGTAAAGATCAGGTGCCTGAAACATCAGCGCGCCTCCCCGCTCTGCTCATCAAGCCAGAGGCGCAGAACGCGGCGCATTCGGCCGATCGGCCCGTTGATCTCCGTAACCTGGGCATTCGCGGTAATGTGACCGGCGTCACGGAACAGCTCGAGGAAATGCCGCATGACGTTGAGGTAGAGGCTGCCGCCGACGAGGGCGACGTCGAAAAAGGGTTTCCGCCTCCCCTCGCTGAGCGAATTGATGTGCATGCCGGGATGATCGCCGGACGGCATCACGCGGCGCTGCGTTTTCGGACGCGGCCAGCGTGTACCGAGACCGCCGGCCTTCAAGGCGGCGGCGATCTCTTTGGTCATTCGCCTGTCGTACGGCTCGATGGTATCTGAGGCGTCGCGGAAGCCGTAGTGCACTGACAGGAATGCGACCTTCGCCTTCGAGCCGTCCGGATCGACGGTGCGAAGCGTCTGCCACAGAGGCCCATTGTACCGCCGCTCGATCGCCGGCATATAGCCGGGATCGCAGCGTTTGGTTGCCGAGCAGGCAAGGATCAGGAGCCTGGGGTAGCGTGCGTTGGCCATCAGGCTGCCCTCCGCTCGATTGCAGCATCGGGCTGGAGATCATGGAGATAGGCGACAGCACGCTGGGCATGCGCTGCAGCGGTGAAGATTGCCCGCTTGTCCGAACCCAAAACGGTGAGCCAGCTTTGGATATAAGAGGCATGATCCGGCCTTGGCTCCAGTTCCGGGACGATACCGAGGTCGGCGCAAAGGAGGCAGCTCCCAACCTCCACCAAGAGCTCTTCCCTCGCGCGATCCGCCCGGTCCTTGTGGTATCGACTGAGGTCCCGGTTGAGGCGATGGGGAGCTGCCGTCCAGTGAAGAGTTTCATGCGCCCGGATTGCGACAAAGGACGCCATGTCCTTGAAACTTTCGGGATGAGGTAGCTGCACATGGTCGGTAACCGGCGAATAGAATGCCTTGTCACCGCCGTAACGGACGACGGCGCCGGTGTTGTCGAAGAAGCGGTCGGCGTGCTCGATCCGCTCGACGGGCTTGGCCGGAGGTTCTGCCACCGCATAGTAATGCGGCGGCAGTTCCTCGATCTGATCCGCGCAAAAGACGGTGTAGGCCTTGAGGAAAGGGATGCCGCGCTCGACCTCCTCGCCGTTGGCATCGGTCTCGGTCTTGCTGAAGCTGCCGGCGTAGACGACGGTTGTTCCAGTCTCGCCCTTGCGGACATGGCCGCCAAGTTCGAGTGCCTGCTTGAAGGTCATCCAGAAGGGCGAGACAAAACCGCAGGTGACGGTCTCGGACCAAAGGAGCAGTGTGTTGATGCCTTGGTATGGCAAGCCATTGTGGCGCAGCGGACGGCTGACCCTGCCGGCGAGATGCCCCGTGCTCCACGGCCTTACCCAGGGGCGGACGCCTTTTACGAGATCGGCGATGATCTTTTCCGTTATCCGCGCGTAGAGATCCGTCCGCGATGCGTTTTCTTTCCTGCTCATTTCCTGAACCTCCATTCAAGAGGTCGCGCCTATCGCGACCCGTCACGGCGGTCCGGCAGCCGGGGCAATCAGGGGGTGCGCGCACCCGAAGGGCCGCAACGAACGTGGAGGACGGCGAAGCCGTTGCGCGTGCCGCCGACCCCGGCAGGAACGTCGTCCGGGACGGGCGCGGAGCGCGGGTGCCCCTCCTCGCTCTCACGACGTATCGTCCCCGCTGCAGCCGCGGCAATTGTCGCTCGAACGGCACGAAAGCGCCCTGCCAGGCAGGGCGCTTGCGGACAAGGAGGCAACCGGTGAAGGGTCGGTTCAATGAACCGACCTGCCGCCGCTGTAAGGGTCATATTCGAAGAGAGCGTTTACTTCGGTGTCGTCGAGTTCGTCGGCGGGCAGGACGCCGTATTCGTTGTCGGATTTGAAGAGGATGACTGTGGTCATCAGGGTGCGGGCGAGGTTCCAGGCGTGCTTTTGTGCGAGTTCCAAGTTGTGCGACATCTGAGGCTCCATCTGTGGAGCGGGCCAATTCCCGCTCGATGGCTCCTCAAAAGGGCCGGCGCCCGGTCGCGATCACCGCGCCGGCGAAGCCAAGCGGCCGCAGCTTGCTAGCGGACCCCTTGCGGGTTGATCGTGGAAGATCCGGAGCCGGACCAGGAAGCCATCCAAAGAGAGCGGGATTGGAACGCAGCGCAATGTGCGCGCCGTCTTTGACGCGGCAAAGCGGCTCCTCGCCGAAGGACTCTCGGCAGCGTCCGTCGCCGCAAGCCTTTCTATGACCAGAGCCACTTTAGCGGCCACTTCCGTCGTGCTTTCGGCGTTACTCCAACCGGCTACGCCCTGCCTGCCGCTGAAACGAGATGCTGATCCCGCTAAACATCGGCGGGAATCCGCTGACAGAGCCGCAGCGAGAACAGACCACAGACCCGCGACTGCTCAATAATTTCGTCGCCGATCCGCCAAAGCCAAATCTCAGAATTTCGATCTCAAGTTACGACGCAAACTGTGCGGCGTTTTGCTGCTCGCGAGTATTGTTGATTGTTTATCATATTTTGAGGCGAGCAAGCGGACAAATGGGTTGAGAACAGGACTCGCTGAAGGTAAGCCATTTACCTTGAAGAACACACTGAAGAGGTAGGGTAAGGTATTGTCCGGATTAGTTTTTTCATTGAGATCGGTGCGCGGACTTGCAGTCGGAATGGCCGTACTCCCTTTGCTGGCGGCCTGCGGCGAGAAATTCCCCGAAGCCACGGATGAACAATTGCTTCAGCTCGTTGGATCGAGTTCATCTTTTCTCGGATCGGACGCGCCGTTGAGCATATCGAAAAGGACGGTCGAGTGTGTTCAGCTTCTGTCTGGGCTCGCCGACGAGATCGTCAAGGATATGCCAGATGAAATCCTTGGTCAGATAAAGACCGAGTGCCGGAAGAACTTCGATGAAACGGTGAAGAACCCGGCAAAGAACCCGATGGGGTTCAAGCTCGCACATTTCGAAAACAAGGAGTTCGCAGAGCGGATCGAGAAGCTCAAAGAAACCACCGATGAGGCGAACCGCCGTGCCGCGCAAGAGAAAAGGGTGCGTGCGGAACAGGAAGCCCGGGCGAAGACCGAAACCGAACTCAAGGAAATTCGCATGAGCTATGGGGCGTTCGTGGTCTCAATCGACGATCGCGTCCTCGCAGCAAAATCTCTTTGTGATGAATGGGAAGCGGCGCGAACGGAGGTCAACGCGAAGATTAAGTGGAACAATTGGCGAAATCGCCGTTCATCACCGCTCTGCACCGACGAAGTGTCCGGTATCAGTCAGAAGGCCAAGCAGCATCTCGAAGCATTGAACGCAGTCGAGGTGTCGGGCAGCGGTACCTTCTTCAGCTTCCAGAAGCCGTATTTCGGAAACGCGAGTGCAGAATGGTTCGACGATCAGCAGGCTCGACTGATCGATGAAATCAGCCAAATGAAAGCTGTGCTCAGCGACTAGGTGCTGCAAGGGTCGATATTGCAACGAGCATGCTGCCGGGAGAAGGGGGCAAGGCCGAAGCCTCACCCCCAGGCAGATTATCCGAGAGCCGCCATCTGGAGTTCAGCGGCTTTGCGGTTTACGGTCTGGCCGGGGTTCTCGACGGCACGCTCGAACGGCTTCCACTTCTCGCCGACAACGTGCTCATAGGCTCTAACGGCGCCTTCGGCTGCCATACGCAGCGCGTGGGACTGGACCCCCATGTCGGCTGCAAATTCGCGCTTTCGCTGAGCGGCGCTGTCGAAGCCAACGGGTCCATCAAGATCTTCGTCGCGAAGGTCGTTCGCCGCCTTGGCGGTGACGTCGCGTGCTTCGGTTACGGCTCGGCTGTAGAATTGGCCGGCGCCATGGGCCGAACCGACGAAGGCTCCGATGATCCGCTGCAGATGGATTTGCATGGCTCGCTCGCCCAGGCCTTCGTTGAGTGCGTCGGCGGTTTCGATTATGAGACGCTCATGCAGGTCGCGGATGCCGTCGCTGTCGAGAATGAGCAGGCCGAAACTTTCAGCAATGAGGGAAGCCTGTGTCACATCAGGGCAGGCAAGCCGGACCATTTCGAGAGTGGTGCCTTTGCGCAGCGGCACGACACGGGCGGACTGGCGAGGATTGCGAGCGGTCTTTGTCATGGGATTTCCTTTCCTTCGGTTTTTCCGAAGGCTCGGACCGGCTCCTTGCCGGCCCTCCCTTCGGGCGCGGTCAGGAAAAACCGGCGGAGGAACGGGCGCTTCAGGGTCCGGGAGAGCCAGGGGCGAGCAAAGCAGGTTTGCGGACAAGCAGGGCTTTTTGCCCTCGCGCGGGACGCGGGCCTGCTATGTCGAGACCGGCCTTCCCGGCCGCAGCGCGGCGCGGAACGCGGCCTTGAAGCGTACGGCCGCCGGTTTAGGACCGCACACCGAACGAAGGGAGGCCAGCAAGTACCCGACTTTCGACACAGGAACAGAAGGACAGATGGCCATGACCATCTGCCTGCATTGTAGCCACCCCGTGGTATTGATGCGGCCACCAGCACCCAACGTAGTCTAGCTTGCCTATATGATAGCTAATAAGTCATTTACTGCGATTTTTCGACGCTTGCGGCAGTCCGGGATTGTCGCTTCTGCATTTTGCAGTTAATATACGGCCAGCTATGAAATATGAGAGCTAGCGATGTCATCCCTGCGCGTGGATCGGGCGTTGCGTCAGCTCGGGCAGAACATCCAGATCGCCCGGAAAAAGCGCCGCATCGCCACCAAGGATTTTGCCGACCGCCTCGGCGTTGCCGAAGGCACCGTGTTCAGGCTCGAAAAAGGCGACCCTGGCGTCAGGCTCGGCACGTTCGCCATGGCGCTGCTCGCGCTGGGAGAATTGCTACGGCTGGAAGAACTGCTCGATCCGTCTGTCGATGATACCGGCCTGATGCTCGACCGCGAAAGACTGCCCAAGCGCATCGATCGGCCACGAACGACCGCAGGGAGAGAAAGCCGCGACAAGGGGTCGGCGGGCGGTTCGGGCGACGATGAGGGGACGGCGTTCTGATGCCGGAAGCTCTGGTCGCCCTTGGAGAACAGAAGATCGAAATTGGCCGCCTGCTCTTTGAGAGCGACGGACGACGGCAGCACTCGACGTTCATCTACGCCGAATCATGGTTGCGTCATCCGCAGGCTTTCGCGCTGTCACCAGGCTTTCCGCTGACCCCCGTTCCTTTTCATGCCAGCGGGCAGAGCGACATGCGCGACGCCTTGGGCGGGCCTTTCGCTGACGCAGCTCCCGACAGTTGGGGACGGCGTCTCATGGCGCGCGAACTGGCCGAGGGTATATCGACAGGTTGGAGAGGCCGGTTTCAGGCCGAGGGGATCACCGGCGCAATGGCACAAGCCTACATGGAAGCGTTCGAACACGGCGGGATGGAAGCGGCTCTCTCGCTATAGAAGTGCTGACGGCGGTCAAGCGACGCCTCTCCCTTGCAGCAAGGAGGAGCGAATGCGGCTATTGGGAGCACTGCGCGGGGATTGGCAAAGCAGCCGCCGCCTGCGATACCGCCATGATGAGCGATAGCAATGACGACTATATGTATGACGACGCGACCGGCGAGTGGCGGCCAGCCTCGGAGATGGCTGCAGCAGCCCCGAAAGTTGAAGTCCGGGACGCTTCTGGCAATGTCTTGGCGGACGGAGACTCCGTGGTCCTGGTCAAGGACCTCAAAGTCAAGGGCGCTGGCCAGACTTTGAAACAGGGCACGGTGATCAAGTCCATCCGGCTGACCGACAATCCCGAAGAAATCGACTGCCGGCACGATGCGATCAAGGGACTGGTCCTGCGGGCCGAGTTCGTGCGCAAGCGCTGATCGCGATCGACGTTACGCCGGCTCCTGCGCTTTTGCCCAGATGTCAGGGCGCCATTCGGCGATTACGGCATCGATCGCGGGACGGTATTCCTCCGGATAAACGGCGTTGTTCTGGCGGGAAAGCCAGGTGAAGACTGTGGCCATGTCGGCGGCAATCCGCGCATCGACGGCGAACAGATCGGCAATAGCGAAACCGCCGAGACTATCCGCATTCCACCACGCGAGGATGAAGTTGGCCACGCGCCGGGCCTGCCCGGTGTCGCTGCGCGCCACCTCAAGAAGGCGCTCGATTGCGCCCTGCGTCTTCTCATCCATCTGCAAACCCTTCGGATTGCTGGCTACTATGACATAGAGGCGCAGCGAGTTCACCTCCCCGTGACGATCGCGTCCGCCTTCCGGCGGAGAGCAAGAGCGCGGGGCAGCCAACTCCCGAACTGATACTCCGACAATCCCATCGGCCGGGCAGGCTCCCTCAGGATCACGAGCAGTTCGTCGAACATTGCGGCCTTGCGCTGGACGGTTTCGCAGAACGCATCGGGAATCTTGACGGTTGCGCCGGAAGAGGCAGCGTCCTGGCCTTCCCAGATGCCCGTGACATAGGTCTCGCCGGACGTATCGACATCTTCGCTGCCGTCCTCCCAGCCATCGTCATCGACGGCGAGACGGCAGGCGTCCTCGGCTGTCGCAGCCTGATAGCTGCGTTGGCGGTAGACGGGCAGATGGTAGGTGGTTTCGATCGTAAAGACAGGCATGACGCCCTCCATTGCAAGGATTGTGGACGCGTCGCGGATCACGCGGCGCGGGAATGATCGCGGCAATGCCGTTCACGAAAGGTCGCGATCGCCTCTTCCTGGCGTGCGAGCTTGCGCGAGAGTGCGTCGATTTCCGGCTGTCTCTCGGCCGTGATCGCCGAGAGATTGGATCGGTATCGCTCCAGGAAAGAGCCCGGCTCGGCTGGCTTTCCGCGTCGGTAACCGATGCGCTGTGGCTTAAGGTCAGGAATAAGTGCGGTCATCCGGCGGATGATTTGCCGATCGATCAGATCCAGTTGACGCTGGGTCTGCCGGCACGCTTCCTCCATCTGAAAAAGCTGCGCCCGACGATTTGCCGGGACCATTATACCGCCCTTTCCTGCCAGCCGACGAAGCTGGACGGACCGTCATACTGACGGTGACGCGCCTCATCGATGACGAAACCGAATGGGCCGCCGGAAACGCCATATTCGTCGCTCGGAACCAGGTAGCGGCGGATGAGCGAGTGCTCGGTGCGCTTGCCGCCTCTTGTTGCGATGACCTCGGTGAAACCGTGCTCATGATTGGAGCGGAGCGCCGAAACGACAATCCAGTCGTCGGCATGCTGGCACTCGAAGACGCGGCGGTCTTTCTCACGGCATTCCCCTGACTCCAGCACCCGGCCGAAGATCGCTTGCCAGGCGTCGGGCCAGGAATCGCGTATTGTCCGATCCGCGTGTTTCCGCTCATAGGAAGTGAACAGATGCGGGAAGGTCAGCGCGACGATCGCCCATTCGGCATCTTCTTCGTACCAACCGCCGGACACCCGGAGCATGGAATGGACCTTGCGATTGCGCTCAGCCACGAGATGAAAGCCGCCATGACCGGCTGTCGAATGGCAGGTTATGCCTTCAGCATAGACCGTGGCGCCCTGCGACGGTCCCCACGGCGTATTGGCGGAAGACCGGATGTCACGCCGACCAAGGGCGCGTTTCTCCTGCTGGTGCTCGGCGTTATCCGTAACCTCGGCCCGGAAGGCCGCTTCGTCGGCGAGGTCACCGGAATGACCGTAAAAATCGTCGCGCCGCCATTGGTCCATCGGGCGGGCAATGCGCCAGCCGGTGACGAGATAGTGCTTGCCGTCGCGGCCCGCAGCCATTGCGAAGGCCGTATCGCCGACAAGCGCAACGACCAATCCGTCGGCGGTTTTGCCAAAAGAAACCCCGGGCGAACCCGGGGTGTTGACGCTGCTGTCTTGAGCTGCAGGAGGGGTCATGCCGCCGCCCTCCCCTCAACGGCGTCGGCCGCAACCTCGTCGGCTGTGACTTCCTCAAGCACGGCTCGGGGATAGCCGTGGCGAGACAGCCATTCCTCGGCCGCCTGTCGGCCAGCGGCGAGATGGACGAGCTCGGCGTTGTCGCCGGCACGGTCGAATACGCGAACCGATCCGACATCCGGGCGCTCGACGACGGTGAAGGTCAGCCGGGAACCCAGCGAGAATGTTCGGTAAACTCTGACGGCGATGATGCCGCCAGCGCCAAAATCGGCTTCATGCAGTGTGAAGTCTGGCGGCAGGGTCACATTGCCGATGGTGCGGTCGTCCTGTTTGCGGATCAGGCGGCCGCTGCTGTTGTTGGTTTGCCATGCCGATAGCTTCTTGCGATGGCGTTCGGGTGGGCGTGGCGTGCCGTCTGACCAGGCGATGATGGAGCCGATGGGAGCCTGAAATACGAGTTGCGCGGACATTCTTTGTCCTCCTGTTTGGGGTGATGGAAACGAAACCGCCGCCGGAATGAAGCCGGCGGCGGAATTGCGATCAGAGGAAGAAGGCCGTGCTATTCGGCGGCCTCGCGGAAGCCTTCGGCGTAGTCGTCTTCGGCGAGGTCGTCCGCCTGTGACGAATCCTCGGGAAGGTCATTCCGCACGGGCGCGACGATGGCGCCATCGTCGCTTCCGTCCTGATGGTCCGCCGCGGCCTCGTCTTCAGGCTCCTCCACGACCTCATGCTTCTTCAGCCAGGCGGCGAGTGCTTCCTGCTCAGGCGCAAACAGCGCCGATGCGTGGACGAAACGGCCTTCCGTGAAGTGCTCGACCAGGGCGGCGCGGGTGTCCTTCACCTTCTGGCGCGGCAGAACCGACGTGTCCTTGCACGACGCCTCGAGCGCCGGCCGCGACAGGAACGACAGGAACTCGTCCGTGCCCATGTTGGGCAGGAAGTTGTCCGCGAAGATCACGTCGCCGGCGACACGAGCGACAACGCCGCTCTTCGAGCGGTTTTCGCGGCACGACAGGACGTCCACGAGGAGCGAGCGGACAGCACTTCGCAGCGTGTCTATGTCGAAGGCGAGCTTTCCCTCCTGATCGAACAGGCGCGCGGCGTGTTCACCGAGGCTCGCCGACCCGTAATACGAGATGTCCCGGGTTCCCGACGCCACCGTCACGTTCTGGCCCGCAAAGGCCAACACGAGCAGCGCCATCAGCGTGTCGTCCTCGATCGGCGCACGCGACAATGCTTCATGCAAAGCGTCGGTGCGAAGGTCGCCGATCATCTCGATCCCCTTGCGAGTCACGTCGGGACGTGTGTTGACCACGATCGGGGCTTCGCCACCCTCGCCTTCGGATTGCGGGCCCTTCTTGGGCTTCTTCGCCTCCGGCATGCGGAAGGAAACCGATTGGACCTTGCCGTCTCGGTCGAGATACATGGCCGTGTGATCGGATTTCGATGGCTTGCCGTAGACCCGTTCGGCCTTTTTCGGCAGTTCCGGCTGCCCCCAGCTGTTGGCCTCGACAACCACGCCCTTCTTGGGCAAATTGCTGGTCATCCATTCCTGCTGGGCACCGAGAAACGCCTCGACATCGGCCGTATAGCGACTATCCTGGTCCGCCGGTGCGAAGAGGTCCTCGACCCAGGCGATGCCATATGCCTGCGCCAGATTGTCCCCGAAGCTCGCATCGCGAGCATACATGCGGGTCTTTTGCAGACCCTGGGCAACGCTCCACCACGAGACCTGCGGATCGGCCTTGGAAGGCTTGTGCTTCTTCCAGACCTCCTTCTGCTCCTCGAGCGAGGCCGCGGCGATGGTGCGCAACTGGCCTTCATTGGGCATGTCGCCCTTCGCCATCTGGTCGAGCATGGCCGGCAGCACGTTGGCAAGCAGCCTGAGCTTGCGGATCTGGCGCACCGCCAGGGCAAGCGCGACGCCGATCGCTTCCTCGGTCCAGCCGAGCGCAACCAGCCGTTCGATCGCCCGCCATTGATCGACAGGATTGAGCTGTTCGTGCGCCAGCGTTTCGGCAATCGAGCGCATAGCGCCACCGTCCTCGGCACGCTCAACGACCAGGACAGCGATTTCTTCGAGCCCTGCAGCAATGGCCTGCTTCACACGGCGGTGCCCGGCATCGATGACAAATCCGTTGCCGCCGTCGGTTTCGGGTGCCACCACAGGCGGCTGGACAATGCCGACGGCGCGAATGGTCGCCAAAAGCAGGGCGTCAGCCTGCGGATTGGATTTCGAGCGGCGCGCCTTGTTCGGATTATCTTTCAGCGAGCGCGGATCGACAAACTTCAGTTCCATGGGATGCTCCTTTACGGGGGTTCGGGACGCCGCCGATCGCAGCGTCCTTTCTCGTCTTCTTCCCGAAGACATCCCCCGGCCCGCGGAACGGACGGGCCGGTGCAACTGCGGCCGAGCATCCCTGCCGGGCAGATCAAGCGGGGCTTACAGCCCTGCGAAGAGCGACTGGCCGGGATTGCGAGTGGCGCGGTTGAGCGCTAGCGTCCCCGGTCCGACCGATCTGCGAGCGGGATTTTCCTCTCCCCTCTTCTCCTTTTCTGATTCTCCGTCATCCACCCGGATGGTACGGTTCGGTTTTGGAAAGCACAAAAAATGAAAGGGACAAATGTCAACCCTCACGTCTGGAAACGACAAGCAATACGGCGATAGCCGGAAACTCGCCGCACGCGCTCGCCTGAATAGCCACTATACGATTGCGGAAATTGGCTGGTTCCCGTGGGTAGTCCGTCAGCTTGCCCTGAAAACTGGAGATCATGTTCTGGATGTTGGCTGTGGTCCCGGCTGGTTCTGGGAGGCAGCGTCAGACGAATTGCCAGCGAAACTGGCTCTCACACTGTCCGACCTGTCTGCTGGCATGGTGCAGGAAGCAAGTGAACGATGCAGTGCGCTACCCTTCGAAACCATCACCGGCAGACAGGCTGACGCGACCGCTCTGCCATTTGAGGACAGTTCTTTTGACGCCGTGATCGCAATGCACATGCTTTATCACCTGCCGGACCCATCGACGGGCATCGCGGAAATGTACCGCGTTTTGAAGCCGGGCGGCTTCCTTGCGGTGACGACGAACGGGGTCGGCAACATGCGCGAGCTGTATGCGTTGACAACCGTGTTCGGCAGCGCACCGGTGGATCCGGCCGGCGCTGCCTTCGGATACGATGATGCTGAACGAATCATGCAGGGGCAGTTCGGAAATGTGACTATGAAGCAGCATCCGGCCCGCCTAAGAGTGACGGAGCCCGAGGACGTATTCCTGGCCCTCACTTCCTATCCTCCCGGTGACGGAGCCGACGAGACGCAGCTTGACGCGTTTCGGGATGTGATCACCGAAGCATTTCAGGCGGGCAAAGGTGTTCTTGAGGTTGGCAAGCAAAGCGGGCTGTTCATCAGCCGGAAGGCAGCTTGAATTGTCGCAGCTTCGGGATTTTCGTGACAAGAGTTCAGGGGTATTTATGCGAAGAATTATCTTCGCGATCGCTGCCATAATTTTCCTTTCCATCGCAGGAAACGCAGGCGCGCAGCCTTGGCAGAACGCCGATCCGGCGTCGGCCGGCTGGTCTGTCGAGCGGCTGAAGGCGGCGCAAGACTATGCTGCCACGCTGAAGCCCACGGCCGTCATGGTGGTGCAGGACGGCAAGGTGATTGCCAGTTGGGGCGATGTGTCCCGCGAGGTGAATGTCGCTTCCGTCCGCAAGAGCCTACTGAGCGCCCTCTACGGCATCGCGGTTGCCGAAGGCCACATCGACCTCGGCAGCACCCTTGCCGATCTCGGCATTGACGATAAGCCCCCCGCCCTCACGGCGGCCGAGAAGCAGGCGACCGTGCGCGATCTGCTCATGGCGCGATCCGGCCTCTATCATCCTGCCGCCTATGAAACCGGTGACATGCGGCGCAACAGGCCCGAGCGCGGCAGTCACGCCCTCGGCACCTTCTGTTGGTATAATAATTGGGACTTCAATGCGCTTGGCACGATCTACCAGCAACAGACCGGGGAGGACATTTTCCAGAGCTTTGCGCAGCGGATCGCCGCGCCGATCGGCATGGAGGATTTTTCGGCGCGGGATGGCAGGTATATTGCCGAACGTCAGTCGGAGCACCCGGCCTATCCGTTCAGTCTCAGCGCCAGAGACGCGGCGCGCTTCGGCCAGCTCTTTCTTGATGGCGGCCGTTGGAACGGTAGACAGATCATCCCGGCCTCGTGAGTGAGAGAGTCCACGATCGACTATTCCGCTACCGATCGCGGGAGCATGGGATACGGCTATCTTTGGTGGACGCTGAATCCCCAAGTCTTCGGCCCCGGCGCTGGCCTGGCATCCGGTTACGGCGGCCAGGCTATCGCCTTCGTTCCCTCGAAGTGGCTGGTGGTGGCTCAGATCGTTGACCCGGCACAGAACCCGGAGGGCGTGCGAACCAGCCATTTCGTCAACCTGTTGCAGCAGATCGCGGCGGCGGCTCCATAATCTGCGTTGATAGTGTCGGAGGTTTCGGGATTTTTGCGAAAGTTGGCGGGATGCACATAGCTACGGACAGACTTGCAAAGGAGTTCGGCCGTCAGGCTTTCGGCGAAAACCCCGCTGGCTATCATGGCGCACGTCCTGAATATCCCGAATGGGTGTATGACACCCTGACCACGCGATGCGGCTTGCGCCGCAATGCTACGGTGTTCGAGATCGGGGCGGGCACCGGTACCGCGACACATCGGCTGCTCGAACTCGGCGCGGACCCTCTGGTGGCCATAGAGCCGGACCAACGCCTTGCCGATTTCCTGCGCGCCACCAATCCCGACAACGCTTTGACCATTATGGTTTCCTCATTCGAGGGTGCGGCGCTGGAAAAGGAAAACTTTGATTTAGGCGTGAGCGCCACGGCTTTTCATTGGCTGGACGAAAACTCGGCACTCGTGAAGATCGCCAGCTTGCTTCGCCCCGGAGGATGGTGGGCGGCGTTATGGAACGTGTTCGGTGACGACAGCCGGCCCGATCCGTTTCACGAAGCGACCAAGGAACTGCTGGAGGCTCCCGCCAGTCCTTCGGCCGGAGAAAAGGGTATCCCCTTCGCGTTGGATTCGGTGGCTCGATTAGCGGCGCTGAAATGCAGCAATGCGTTCGATCTCGTGGAGAACGAAGCGCGGCGATGGTCTTTGGTTCTCGATGCGGAGCAGACGGTGGCGTTGTATGCCACCTACTCGAACGTAAACGCCCGTGCCGACTGCACGGCGGTGCTGGCCGAGTTAGGCCGCATTGCCCGCGAGGACTTTGGAAATCGCGTCGTGCGGAACATGATAACAAGTCTCTATATCGCGCGTCGGCGGACTGACGAAAGCTAACGGGGTTGTCGCGGAAATCCTGAGACCTGCTACGTCACATATGCTTGTCGCAAGTGGCGGGAATTTTGCGACAAAGGAACCCAAATTCCGCAACAATTTAATGTCTTGTGGCCTCTGGTGCTGGCCGACATGTTACCGATTGAGAGATCGCATGAGACGAATTTTCAAGTTCGCAGGTCTTCTTTTAGGTTTGCTGATCATCGCGACCGTTGCTTACGGCGGAAAAGGATACTGGGATGCTCTTTCGGACGCTCCGCAGTTAGCTCAACGCGCTGATGATTTGATAGCGCAGGGGCGCGGGGGAGCCTCGCTTGGGGCGGGGCATCTGGCTATATTGATGGCAGTCGAAGACCCAAATTTCGCTAATCACACCGGAGTGGATTTTTCGTCCGCCGGCGCTGGCGCGACCACAATCACGCAATCGGTTTCCAAGCGTCTCGCCTTCGAAGAATTCCATCCGGGTGTAGGGAAGGTTCGACAAACCGTATACGCAATGGGTTTGGAAAGCAGGCTTTCCAAGGACCAGATACTTGCCCTTTGGCTCGATACACTGGAAATGGGCCAAGGCCCGGAAGGCTGGATGACCGGCTTCCATACGGCAAGTTCCGCGATCTATGGGCGTCCGCCCGCAGAGTTAAGCAACACGGAGTTCATTCGACTGGTAGCCGTTCTTATCGCGCCGGGATCATACAAGCTTGGAGAGAACGATACCGCGCTCAATGAACGTGTCGGCCGGATTGAACGTCTGGTGGCAGGAACGTGCGCGCCCGAGGGGTTGAGCGACGTTTGGCTTGAAGGTTGCCGGCAACCTTCCGATAGCTGATCAGCATATTGGGATAACCCGTCACCTGACGAAAGGAACGTCCCTCGCCGATCAAGATGTCAATTGAGAAGGTATCCTCGCCAATGGGTCTCACGCTCATGTTCGTCGACAGCGAGCAAGCCGCGCGCGAGCTTGCCCGTGCGCGACCTGCAGTAATCTAGATTTTCGGTGGTTGTCAGGCGGCTTGCCGTATTTCGTCACCTTCACTGGCGAGATCAGCCTCGATTTCCGACAACTGTTTGCGCTTGTTGGTCAGTTCGCCGGCGAAGGCGAACTCACCGCCCTGCCGCGTTTCATAAGAGGTGAGCCGTCGCTTCGCATCGGCGAGCCGCTGGCGATAGCGCTCCAGCTCATCATCGAACCCGGAGAGCGCGTTCTGCAGGCGGGCGACCGCACCGAGCGGCGTGGTCGTGACCGGAAGCTCGATCTCATATTCGGCGCCCGTGCGCAGCAGCACGGTGGTGTAGCGATAGCCGTCCTTGCCGAAGCGTTCGCCGGAATATTCGAGGTCGAACCCTCCGAGCGAGGCGATGACCCTCTCGCCAGTCTGCTGGAGCTGAATCAAGGTCAAGATTTCCTTCATGAGGGCGCGGCCGGCAAGTTTGCGTTCCGTGAAGGTATCGTCGCCGACCTCCATTCTGAACGCATGTCCGCCAGTCGGGACAAGGCGCTCGATATCCTGTCCAACTCCACGGATCCGCCGCGTCGAATACTCGATATCGCGCTCGGCATCGCGGATCTGCCTGCGCACTGCGTGTTCATCGTCGATATGGGCGGCCCGCAACCGTTCGAGGCGCACGATGTCGGCTTCCAGGCCCGCCTTCTGCATCAGACGCGGATCTCCGCTCGCAATGGCCTTGGCCATCGCGAACTGGTTGGCCTGGCCTTCACCCATATCCTCAAGCCGGCGGATGGAGGTGTCACCGGAAAGCGCCGCGGCGATGAAGCGGGCCTTGCGCTCGTTGTTCTGCCACATCTGCGCGTCCATCGAACCTTCCGTGGCATAGGCGAAGATATCGATGGCATCATGCTGGTTGCCCTGTCGCAGGATACGTCCCTCGCGCTGTTCGATCTGCGAGGGCAGCCACGGCACGTCGAGATGATGCAGCGCCTTCAGCCTGAGCTGCGCATTGACACCGGTCCCCATCGTCTCGGAACTGCCGATCAAGAAGCGGACCTTGCCAGCTCGAACGTCGCCGAAGAGCCGCTGCTTGGCGTCAGATTTCTTATAGTCCTGCATGAAGGCAATCTCGCTTGGCGGAACGCCTAAGCGAACGAGCTCGTCCCTGATCCAGCGATAGGCCGAGAAGCCGCGGCTCTTCTCGACGTTGATCGTGCCGAGGTCGGAGAAGATCATTTGAGCGGCGCCCGGGAGTTCGAAGGGCTTGCCGTCGGAACGGACATAGCCGTTGTCAGCTGTCTCCTGCCAGATACGATATGCGTTCAATATGAGATCGTTGAGTTTGTTTTCCGGCTCATTGTCATTGTCCGGATCGACGAGACGAAGATCGATCGCTGCATGGCGGCCATCCGTGATGACCGAGAGCAGGATATCGTCGCCTGGTTCCGGCGGCCGTTCGCGTTCCTCGATGGCCTTGATCCGCGCATCGAGCACCATCTGGTAGCGCTTGAATGCTGGTGACGGCTTCGAGGTCCTGATCTGCCGTGCCCCCATCGAGAGTGCTGGTACCTTGACATACTGCCGAAGGTCCTCAGGCATCACCACATCCGCGAAGCTTCGGAACATGGCGATGAGTTCGGGCACGTTGACGAAAGTGGCGAAGCGCGTCACCGGCTTGTATTTGCCCGAAGGCTGGAGCTCGAGCTCCGTCGTGACGTCGCCAAAGGTCGAAGCCCAGGCATCGAACTCGTGTAGCCCGCGCTGCAGCAGCGCCTGGTAGCCGAGGTAGCGTTGCACTGAGAACATCTCGCCAAGCGTGTTGGTGATCGGCGTGCCGGACGCCAGCACGAGCGCCCTGCCCGGGTTCTTCGTCTCAACGAAGCGCGACTTCACATAGAGGTCCCAGGCGCGTTGCGATCCGTTCGGATCGACCCCCTTGAGTGTAGACATGTTGGTCGCGAAGGAGAGCTTGCGGAACTCCTGCGCCTCATCGACGATGATCTGGTCGACACCGATCTCCGAGATGGTCAGCAGATCATCCTTGCGTGTGGAAAGCGCTTCGAGCCTTTCCTGCAACCCTTCCTTCAGCCGTTCGAGACGCTTACGAGAGACGCGGTCGTCGCTTTCGACTTTGGTCAGCAGCGTCTCATAGAGCTCAAGCTCGTCGTGAATCATCTGCTGCTCGAAGGCAGATGGCACGCCAATGAAGCGGAATGCTGAATGCGTGATGATGATCGCGTCCCAACTTGCCGTTGCGGCGCGCGACAGGAACCGATGTCGCTTATCCTTGGTGAAGTTCGTCTCGTCCGCCACGAGGATGCGGGCGGTCGGGTAGAGAGCCAGGAATTCTCTGGCGGCCTGCGCCAGGCAATGGCCCGGGACGACCAACATGGCCTTGGCGATCAGGCCCAGCCGGCGCTGCTCCATGATGGCGGCTGCCATGGTCATGGTTTTGCCGGCGCCGACCGCGTGGGCAAGATAGGTCGAGCCTGCCGAGATGATACGCCAGATTCCGCGCAGCTGATGCCCATAAAGAGAAAAGGCGCCTGAGGCGCCTGGAAGTTTGAGATGGTCCCCGTTGAAACTTCGCGGGGCGATGTTGTTGAAGCGGTCGTTATAGACCCGCGCCAACCGGTCGGTCCGATCTGGATCGGACCAGATCCAATTCTGGAACGCGGTCTTGATCTTGGTGAGCTTCTCCTTGGCCGCCTCAGTGTCAACGACGTTGAGCACGCGCTTTTCGCTGTCACCCTCCTTCACCGTGTCGAAAATCTGCGGTACGCGGCTGTTGAGCGCATCGGCGATTAGCTCGCCCGCATGGCGGCGATCTGTTCCCCATTCGGAAGTGCCGGCCGCTATATATCCAAGTTGATGGGCCTCGACTGTCCAGGACGCCAGTTCCGGCATATGGTGGATCTTGATGTCGACATTCATCGTCTCCTTCACGAAGGCGACCACATCAGCAGCGGGTATCCACGGAGCGCCGAGGCGAGCCGTGATATCGGAGGGACGAAGGTCAGCCGGTTGGACGTCGGCCAGTGAACGAACATTGCGTTCGAACGCCGGATCGAGCCCTGCGGCGGCTTCCGCCGCCTTGAGCTTGTCTCGAACCTGACCGGAGAGATAGGCGTCGGCCGTCTCCCAGGCACCGGTCTCCGGATCATGATAGATCGCATCGCCTAGACTTGCGACGACATCATCGACGCCCTGATGCAGCAATTCGGCGATATGATGGATGTCCACATGGCCGCGCTCGTTCAGTACGACGGCAAGCGCATCGGTCGGCGAAGTGATGATCGGCGCCGAAGGCGGCGCAATCACCCGTTCCGTGAAGATCGCCCCGGGCTTGGCTGTATTGGTCTCGAGGTCGTAGTCCTCGATCGAGGCCACCAGCCAGCAATCGGGATCATCCAGAAATGGTTGAAGATTGGGACGGCGATGCGTCTCGCGAACCTCCCCCGTCTCCTCATCCTCCGAAACGGAGACGCTTGTGAAATTGATCGGGCCGAACTCCCGCACGAAACTTGACCAGGCGATACGCAGCTTCACCTGTGCCGGCTTCCACGGCTGGTCGAGTTCCTGGGCCTTCAGCACCTCGCGCACGGCATCGCGAACCGGAATGAATTTGCGGATGATGCGAGTGTGCTTTTCCGAGACGCCCTCCGAGCTCCTGCCCTTGCGAACGGTAATCGTCACGGGCGAGCCAGCGATCATCTGCATCAGCGCGGCGTTCCTGGCGACGAAGAAGCTGCCCTCACGGACATGCTGCTCGGCAGGCAGATCGCCGCCTTGCAGGTCCGCCGTTTCCTCCAGCTCGAAATCGATCGGTGTTGGCTCACCGTCATAGATGCCTTCCGGGAGGAGACTGACAGCGGCCGAGAGTGCGGCGTCGAGATCATCGCCGGACTGTGGCAGGCACGTGTAGGTTTCGCCGAAAGGACCTATGGTCAAGGCATGTGTGCCCAGCACGAAATCCGGGTGCCGGGCAAACCAGCGATTGACGCGGATCATGCCTTCATCTTGCGTCGCTGCCCGCACCTCCTCAATATCGAGCCAGGAGAGATCACCCTCGGGCTCGGCGAGCTTCCGTTTCCGGAAAAACAGCACGTCAACGACGACGTCCGTGCCGGCGTCGGCCCGGAAACTGCCTTCCGGCAAGCGGATTGCAGCGAGGAGGTCTGCCGATTTCGCTATATGTTCGCGCGCCGAGGAATCCGATTTGTCCATTGTGCCCGAACTGGTGACGAAGGCGGCCAATGCGCCGGGCTTCAGCAAATCGATTGACCGCGCGATGAAATAGTCATGCAGCCGCAAGCCCATCGTTCTGTACTCACGATCGGAGCGAAGCGTGCGATCCGAAAACGGCGGGTTGCCGATCGCCAGATCGAAATGCGCGGGCAGATCGGTTCGAGCGAAGTCGCCATTGAGGATGCGCGCGCGTGGCTGCAATAACCTGGCGATCCGTGCTGTGACCGGATCGAGCTCGATGCCGGTGACATGGGCCACATCGTGAAACTCATCGGGCATCAGGGCGGGAAACAGCCCCGTACCGATACCTGGCTCAAGCACGCGCCCGCCACGCCAGCCGAGCCGCTTCAGCCCGGACCAAATGCCTCGAATGATAAACTCTGGTGTAAAATGCGCATATTGGGTGCATCGAGCGAGCGAGGCGTACTCCTGACCAGAGACCGCATCACGCAGTTCTGTTCCGATTTCGTCCCAGCCATCCGGAAACGCGTCATCGCCAGGACGGCGGAATATGCCGTTGGCGAGCTCGGATGCGCCGAAACCGGTGAAGCGAGCAAGCTGTTCCTGTTCCGCGCGCGTGGCCGGACGGTCCTCTGCTTCAATGTCGGCTGCCAGCCGGATCGCGGCAAGATTGTCCTGCGCGCGTCGTTTCCAGCCTCCGGCGAGACCGCGATCGCCAGCGAGACGGAAGTTCTCGGCGTCGGCCACGCTCGGTGAAGATGTGGTGCTGGATTTCGCCGGATGAACCAACACGGCTGGCGCTGGCGAAGATGGCGTGGGATCGTCATCGTCGTCATCCGGAACGAAGTCGGAAAAGGCGGTGACGCCGAGACCAAGTCCCGAGGAAAGGGACGTATTGCCGAATAGGTCGATGGTAAAGGGATCGTCGTGCGACATGGAGTTGCTCCTATTTGAACGCGTGCAAAATCGCCCCGCCGGCAGGATCGGCGGGGTCGTGCGCGGTGTGAAATGAGATGGATTAGCGCCGGCGGGTGATCGGGACCAGCTCGAAGCTTGTTTCCGTCATCTGGACACGCAGATGGGTGGCGTCAGGCATGGCATCGAGCAGGCGGAGTATCTCAGCGGCCTCAAGGAATTCGATGCCATCATCGCCCCCGAAATGCCGGCGCTTGTAGTGCCAGTAGTCGGGCGTGGTGGAGGGGTTGCATTCCCCGGCATAGCAAACGAGTGCCTTCTGGCCCTCGCCGAGCTTGCCGTTTGAAAGCAGATAGACGCCTTCGTCTCCGACCAGCCACAGGCCGGGTTTTTCGCCCTCCCCTGGTTTGAGACCATAGTAGGGATTACGAAAGCCCCCATTGGCTGCGGCATCAGCCTCTCCGCGCGCGATGACGGTGCGGACTTCATCAACTGGAAAAGTGAACATCGCCGCACCTCACGCCGCTATGCGTTCGGGAAGATGACGCAGATGCACCGGCAGCTTTGCCGCAATCTCGTCGTCGGAAAGTTCGTCGAGCAGCTTGAGCGTGGTGCCTCCCCGGCCTCCATAGTATAGGACGGTACGCTTACCACGGTGTTCTGGCATCCATTGGTCGCCGGCATAGCCTCGATATTCGTCGTGAGTGGCGCTCCAGATATGCTCGAGCCGCTCTTCATGCGTCATCGCCTTGACCGGCCAGGTCTCGTGATCGACGATGGCGTCGCGCATCTCGACCGGCGAACGGGAGACAGAGAGGTCGCAATAGGCATGGAAGTAGCGGACGCGGCCGTCGATACGCAGCGTGTAGAAGACGCTGGTGACGGATCCGGTCAGGAACTCTCGCATCGCGAACATCTCGCCGCCCATCCAGAGCAGCGGCAGGATCTCGAACATGTAGCCGTGCTCTGCACGACCTATCTCATACCACTCCCCTGAATACAGAGGGCTAGCATCCCCCTGAGACTTGTTGGGCCGCCGCGCGTGGCGGTCGAACATGCGGAACATCTGCCGGCGATCGGCGACGCCCTGGTAAACCTTGCGGATAGGTGAGAGGGTCATAGGCGGGCTCCCTTGGCCTCGTCGGGCCGGAGCGCGGCTCACCTTCTCGATGACACCATCATCTTCAACCCTTCCTGACCCCTCCCCGCGGCCGCCTCTCCGCCCGGGCGGGTCAAGGGCCGGCGTTAGCCGGGCGAAGCTTCACCCTTGACGCGCCCGGCGGGTATGCGGCAGCCAAGTTTTTTCATCTTTTCCTCTTTCCATCTCCACTTCTAGTCTGGTCCATTTTCACCGATTCCTGCATCGCAGTTTGGGGAGACGACAAAGGAGATGACTCGTATCCGAATAGCTGAAGAGCCTCCGAAAAAAATTGCGAGAAAATTTTGGGTCTGCGGAGAAGAACTGCAAAGTTGTTCCAAGAAGCTCCTCGCGCGAAGCGACAAGCAATTTATCGCCAACACCCATAGATCCTCCCTAAAGCCGGTTTGTCACCGTGGCTTCATGCTGATGAGCAACGCGCTCTCCTTCTCGACCTCGAGCAAACCTTCCCCAGCGTCAAAAGCCGCTTCGATTGGATTGCGAAAGGCGGCGAGTTGGGCCTCCGAGGCAGTTGGATGCTGTTTCAACGTCACATTGGCGAACTGCGTTTCCATAAAGCGCTTGGCAATGTCAAGGTCAAACACGGCTGCACCGGATCGTGCGGAGGGCTTCCGAAAACCGTTGTGAGCACGTACATCTTGCGCATATTGTTTGCGCCGTTCGTGGTGACCGCGAGGAACCCGCCCGGCTTAATCACCATCGTAAGGCAGTTCCGCAGCATCCGCTTGTTGAGCTGTTACACTTTTGAAAGGAAGCTCTCGGTCACGTCCAGCCGCTTCAGCGACCATCCCGGGCGACAAATCGGACAAGTATCAGACCGATCCCCTCGGGAATTTCGTTGATCGCCGCGGCCCAGAACCATCCAGGATCGCACCCGATGTCTAATACCTTGTCACCCGGGTGCAAGAGCATGTGTTGTGCTACCCACGGGAACCAGTCGGTTTCTGCTATGGTGTACTCGGTATTAAGCCGAGCTCGCGCAGCAAGCTTTTTGCTGTCGCTGTATTGTTTTGCGTTCTCCGTAGTGGCGTCAATCATGTGTTGTTGTCTCTCTGCGACAATTCGTTATCGGTGCGCTATATTTTCTCTCAGCCTTTGGTTCTCTCCTCACGATGGACAAAACCTGCCGCTGAAGGATCAACTCCCCGCGCGTCCCTCCAGTGTTGAGCGGATCATTCACCTATGATGCGCTGCAATCCTTGCACTCGGATTCTCGTAAATTGACCGCTATTGCAACCCATGCCCTGAGCCTATGAGTGGTGGAGATCAATTTACAATGAGATCTCCACGACAAGTGGCGGATCGCTCAGTCCGCCGCTGTTACCGTATGCCTCCGCCGACGGCGTCTGCCGTAATTTGCTGATTAGCTTTAAGTCCTGGCCTCATGTCATACGCTACAACCATTTCCCCCATTGAGGTCTTGTCGGCTGACCATCTTGGTCGCCGACGAGATTGGTCGGACAAAGAGAAGGTTCGGATCGTCGAGGAGAGCCTGCAAGGTTTTAGGTAGGGGTCGGTGATGGCGCGGCGACATGGATTGTCGCGGTCCTTGTTGACCCGTTGGCGTCGGGAATAAGTAGTGGCGTTCTGAGCCTTTCCGCGTCAGCCGGCTTCTTACCGCCTACTGTGACGCCGCCGACGGCACCTCAGGAGATGACCACACCGCTACGATCTGAAGACGACAAGACGATCGCTGCAGACAGAGCGAGAGAAGTTCATCTGCCGGGATTGCGAGAAGATCAGTCAGTCACCGGCCCCGTTCCCACGCGACACCGCGCGGATGGGCAGGTCCCAACCTGCTCGCCACGATCCTGTTCGATAAGTTCGGCTAGCAAAAGCCATAGAATCGCCAAGCCGAGCGCTACGCTAGGGACGGCGTCGATCTCAGCCTCTCCACGCTGGCCGATCAGGTCGGAGCCCTGCGCGACCACTTTGCAACCGATCCATGACCTAATCCGCATCCATATACTGGCAGCCGAACGACTACATGGTGACGACACCACCGTGACGCTCCTGGCCATACTAAACATCAACACAGATGTATTTCAGTTCAAGATATTCGGAAATGCCATATTTTGACCCTTCGCGCCCTTGCCCCGATTGTTTGATGCCGCCGAACGGAGCCACCTCTGTGGAAATAAGTCCGGTATTGATGCCGATCATTCCGTATTCCAGCGCTTCTGCCACGCGGAGGACCTTGGAGAGATCCTTTGCGTAAAAATAGGAAGCCAAGCCGAATTCGGTATCGTTGGCCATCTCGATCACCTGTTCTTCGGTCTCGAACCTAAAGAGCGGCGCGACCGGGCCGAAGGTTTCTTCGCGGGCGAACTTCATTTCTGACGTGACACCGGTCAAGATGGTCGGCTGGAAAAACAGGCCCCCCCTGGCATCAAGCTTGCCGCCCACTGCCACTTTCGCACCCTTCTCCAGCGCGTCTGAAATATGCTCCTCAACCTTGGCGATCGCCTTCTTGCTAATCAGCGGCCCTGCGCTGACCCCTGGTTCAAAACCATCGCCGACCTTCATTGCTGCAACCTTCTCGGCGAGCTTTTTGGCAAAGGCATCATAAACGCCGGCCTGAACATACAGGCGGTTAGCGCAGACGCAGGTCTGGCCATTGTTGCGATATTTCGAAACCATGGCGCCTTCGACGGCGGCATCGAGATCGGCATCATCAAAGACAATGAAAGGCGCATTGCCGCCAAGCTCAAGTCCAAGCTTTAGCACCTGGTCTGCGGCCTGTCGCATTAGGATTTTGCCTACTGGTGTCGACCCTGTGAACGTCAGCTTGCGCACCAACTTGTTGGCGCAAAATTCCTCACCGATAGTCGCGGAATCCGTCGAGGGTACGACACTGAATAAACCGACAGGCAATCCGGCTCGTTCAGCCAAAACTGCAAGAGCGAGCGCGGAAAGAGGAGTTTCTGCAGCCGGTTTTGACACCATCGCACAGCCTGCCGCAAGCGCCGGAGCAAGTTTACGGGCTAGCATCGCAATTGGAAAGTTCCATGGGGTTATGGCGGCAACGACACCTATTGGCTGCTTAAGAACAATGATCCGTTTGCCTGGTTGGGGACCCGAGATAGTGTCGCCATAGATGCGTTTTGCCTCTTCCGCGAACCATTCGATATAGGAGGCTCCATACAACACTTCCCCTTTGGCCTCATTGAACGGCTTCCCCATTTCAGAAGTGAGAATGACGGCAAGATCGTCCACATTTGCGACCACCAATTCATAAAGCCGACGGAGGAAATAACACCGCTCTTTGCCCGTTTTTGCAGCCCAGTTTTTCTGAGCTTGGTGGGCGGCTTCAATAGCACGAATCGTTTCAACCCGCCCCATATCGGGCAATGTTGCTATGACCTCGGCATTGGCAGGATTAACGACTGCGAATGTCTTTCTCCTTTCGCTCACGGCTATCCATTCGCCTGCTATAAAACCTCTGTCGGTCACCAGAGAGGTGTCTTTAAGTTTCGCAAGAATGTGATCGTTTATCGCCACACTGAGACTCCTGAACGCTGCTGTAGTCGGATGCACGCTCGCGCAAGTTCGCCCTGGGCGAGCATGACAAACTGTACTTCTAGGTCGCTTTAAGACGTACGAGTGGCATGGCGTAAGCCGCCTAACTTCTCCGCTCTGACCTGCCCTGTTATGCCTCTGCGACCGAGTCCAGGTGGTAGGTTTTCGCGACGATGAGCCAGCGCCCGCTCTGTTTAAGGAGCACAAGCTGGTCAGTAAAGCTCTTCCCCGAGATAAGAATGGTAGCTGTAAGGACTGCATTGTCGGGCGAAGGCATGGCGATCGAGACCAGCTTTTCTCGTCGGCTGGCTCCAGTTCGCTCCGGAGCAGGTCGATTGGCCACCATGCTGAGGTACTCCTTGATGGGCACTGCAACTATGCCTTCGTCGCCATTGTAAAACATGGAGGACGAAGGGTGGAAAATGCGCTCCAACTTGCCAACGTCGCCGGCGTAAATTCCATCGCTGTAGTCCTTCCAGACCTCCAGTAGCAGACTATGATCCTCATGAACTTGGCCTGACATTTGTTCGACTCCTTTGGGTTAGATGGCATTCTGTATCTTTGGAGGGCACGGTGACAAAGGCCCTTGACTTTTGTTGAACATCCAACAAATATTCAGGGAAAGTAAGAATGTCAATGATCATGACCACGAAAGGGCAATGCTATGGCGTCCAGTAATATCGATGTGGCTCTGGAATTTCGCACTGCCCTTCGTGGAATGGCAGCAAGTGTGACGATAATCACAACGGCTGACGGCGACGGCCGCTACGGAATGGTGGCCACAGCCGTTATGTCGGTAGCCCTGGAGCCGCCAAGCCTGGTGATCGCGGTTAATAAATCTGCGTCCATACATCCGCGAATTTCCGGTCGCGGCTATTTCTGTGTCAATGTGCTCTCCGAGTGGGAAAACACGATAGCCTCCGGATTCTCTGTCGCCAAAGGTGAGGGCCGCTTCGCTTATGGCGCCTGGGCCAGCCGGCCGATCGATGCTTCTCAACAAGGGCTCCCTCATCTTGTAACCGCGGAAGCTGCGATCTTTTGTAAAGTGAGTGCCGTTTACGATTCGCACGGAACCCATTCATTGTTTATTGGCGACGTTGTGGACGTCGAAAGATCAGGAGCTTTCTCGCCCCTTACCTATTGTAACGGTCAATATGGAATATTTAGTGGAGCCCGGCGAGCGACCTAATGGAGTTCGCGCTACTCTCCCGAACGAGAGCGCCCCAATACGGTGTCTACGTAATTGTGACAACACGCTTGTGCCAAGCTCGGCGTGATAGAAGTGGGATCTGCAGCCCAGCCTACCCACAGTCCTTCAACCAGGTGAGAAAACGTGATTGTGGTTAATCTGGCATCGAGATCAACACCCGTTTGCTTTGCGGCCTTTTCAAAAAGTCTACCTACTCCCTCTCGGTATTCCTGCCAAATTTGCGTATAGACTTCTGTGAGCGGAGATGACCAGCGTGCGGAGCCGGTCAGAGAAACCCAGACTGCAACCTTTTCAGGAGTGAACCCGGGTGGTGTGAAGCTCGCTTTTACTAATGCATGCAGGCGCGCGGCAGGATCAGCGCCTGCCATTTGAGTGGCGGTGCGTATTGCTTCACCCAGATCATGCGCAACGCTCTTAACGGCCTCTAAGAGCAAGGCATCTTTACTGGTAAAATAATGACCTATCAGACCGCGAGAAAATCCGGCTTCTTCGCAGATTGTAGCGATCGTAACTGCGTCATATCCTACTGCTGCGATGTTACGTATCGCTCCGTCGATCAGGTCGCGCCTACGCTCTTGGGCAATCCTAGAGGGCTTCCGTTTCTGACGAGGCTCTTTGTTACTGGTCATTGTCCACCTGAATGCTCACACCCGGGTAAGCAATTTATCTGTCATCTTGTCAAGGACTTTGCGCCACTCAAAAAGATCTTCAACGATTTTCGACAGTCGAAATACGTCGGCGTCAGCAAATCGGTGCCCTACAATCTGCAGCCCGACCGGCAAGCCATTTGCGGTAAGGCCGCAGGGACTCGAACTCGCAGGTTGCTCCGTCAGATTAAAAAGAAAGCTGTTGATCCAAGCCTCAAATAGTCTGCCAGGTAGAAGCCCAGGTGTATCTGCTAAGAAAGGCGGAACGTGAACCGAAGGTAGGATTAGAAAATCAAACCCTTCAATGAGAGCGGCTGCCCGTGCCCTCATCGACTGAAGGCGATTGAAATCCCGGTACAGATCGATAGCAGTCAAACTCTCGGCCTCCAGTGACCAGTCAGATACTACTGTTGCAGCCGCCCGTCGATCCGCTGCAAATTCGCTTAACTCCGACCGGGCCCGGGCTTTGTAAAAACGCTCCCCCGCGCGTAAGTCGTCTGGCGAAAAAGAAACGTCCAGATCCTGAACTAAGAACCCTTCCTTGCGCAGCATTTCCACGGCTGTGGAAACTGTACCTAAAACCTCCGAGTCGGGCATCGTACCAAATCCGAGATTTCTGATAAAGCCGATGCGCGCAGATGTGAAAGCCTCCCTCAGCACCAGATCATAACGCATGTTATCGAAGGGTAGTGCCGTGAAGTCTCTGCCGTCCGGCTGCGAAATGATGTTCATTAATAGAGCAGCATCATGCACTGAACGAGCCATCGGCCCTGCTACCAACGCTGGGCTGTTGGGGAAATAGTACGGAACTCTTCCCTGACTGGGTTTGAAACCAAAGATACCGCAGAATGATGCTGGCAGCCTGATGGATCCAACAATGTCTGTTCCCACTGCAAGAGGATTCAAGCCCGCAGCAATAGAAACCGCTGTGCCTGCACTGGATCCGCCAGGTGTTTTGGTAATATCCCATGGGTTACGAGTCACGCCGTGTTTGGAACTGAGGCCGCTCGCGAAGATGCCAAAGTCCGGCATTGTCGTCTTCCCAAGAAAAACCATCCCCGCCTCCCGCATCCGCGCGACGCTTGGTGCGTCAACATCAAAGCGCTGTTGATCTGCGGAGTGCGCCACGGACCCTCTGTAGGAGGGCGACCCTGCAGACGGCAGTGCATCTTTTATCGAAGTTGGCACACCGTCGAGCAAGCTCAACGGCTGACCGCCCATCCAACGCGCGGAAGACTCCGAAGCCATCTTCCGCGCTTCATCTGCGGTGGTCAGATAGAAGGAGTTCAGTGCTGGATCTAGCGCTTCGATTCTCCGAAGTGCAGCCTCAGTTATTTCAACCGGAGAGAATGTTTTTTTCCTGTATCCCTCTGTCATTTCGGTTGCAGTAAGTGTTGAGAGATCCGTCATCGCAGCCCCCTAGAGAGTTAATCCGGCGTCGTCAGCGAGGCCGGTTCCAAGGTAGCTGTCGATAATTCGCTGATCATTTACCAGCGACGAGGCCTCACCCTCCAGCACCACCTTTCCGAGTTCGACCACGTAAGCATAATCTGAGATCGCCAGTGCTCCTCGAGCATTCTGTTCTACCAAAAGGATAGAGACCCCGCGGCTTTTCAATTCTGAGATCACATCAAACATGTCCTCAACGATCTTGGGAGCAAGTCCCAGGCTCGGTTCGTCGAGCATCAAAAGCTTCGGTTCCGACATGAGCGCTCTCCCGAGCGCCAGCATTTGCCTTTCTCCCCCAGAAAGTGTGGATGCCTTTTGAGTTTTCCTTTCCAACAAACGCGGAAATATCTCAAATACCTTGTCGATGAGAGTGTTATCTTTTGACTTTCTGTTTCTGCGGTGGATAAAGCTTCCAAGTTGGAGATTGTCTTCAACGGACATGCTTCCGAAGAGCTCCCGAGTTTCGGAAACGAGCGCAAGTCCAAGTTCAAGTCGAGCTTCTGTCGACATCCGCGCAATATCGATACCCAAAAAACTGACCGTGCCTGCCGATGGGTGGAGACCCATAAGCGAGTTCAAAGCAGTTGTCTTACCCGCTCCATTTGCGCCTACAATGGAAACGATCTTTCCCGCCTCTACAGCGATGTCTATTCCATCTATGGCTGGCACCTTGCCGTAGCCAGCACGAAGATCCCTTACACTAAGCAGCATTGTCATCAGGCCGTGGTCCCCAGATAAGCTTGAATTACGCGAGGATCTGTCCGCACGCTAGCAGGGGTTCCTTCTACAAGCTTTTCGCCGTAGTTAATCACCATAATCCGGTTCGAAAGACCCATCACAAACTCCATGTCATGCTCAACCAGGAGTATGCTGAGACCATCCTCCCGCAGCTCCCTTAGCAGAGACGCAAGTTTCTGTTTTTCAAGCTGCCTTAGTCCTGCTGCAGGCTCATCCAGCAGAAGAATCTCCGGATCCGCGCATAACGCGCGAGCAATTTCTATGAGCCGCTGTTGGCCAAGGGAAAGGCTGGCAGCATCCATATGCTGTACTGCTTCAAGTCCCACACGCCTAAGCTGTTTACTCGCCTCAGCCCGAAGCTGTTTCTCTTGTAACCGTTCCAAGTGGAGAGCCGCGCTGATTGTGCCACCGGCCACACGGATATGAGCCCCCAGCATGGTGTTCTCTAACACGGACATTCCATCAACAAGTTTTACATGCTGAAAGGTTCTCGCAACACCTTTTTGAACAAATCTGCGAATGTTTTGAGTCGATATTTCCTCCCCTCGTAGAAAGAGCTTTCCACTGTCTGGTCGAATAACGCCGGTGATACAGTTAAACAGTGTGCTTTTGCCTGCTCCATTTGGGCCAATAATGCTCACTATTTCTTTGTGTCCGACGTCGAAGGAAACATCGTTCAACGCGCGCAGCCCGCCGAAGGATTTCCCTATTTCCTTTAATTGAAGAAGCGGACCCGTCTCAGGCTTCCAAGCCCCTCCGGACCGACGCGGTAGGTCGGCTAAAGCTTCAGCTGCCGCTTCAGTGTGCGGTTTTGCTTTGACCTGAGCGATAAACCAGCCGCTGACGCCCTGCTCCCCGTTAAACTGCAACAGAAAGATGATGAGGAGGCCAAATACTATCGTTTCATACTGACCTGCCTGTCCGATCAGACCGGGAAGAGCACCTTGCAGAAATTCTTGAAGTCCCGTCAGTGCAACTGCGCCGATGACGGCACCCCATAAGCTGCTGGCGCCGCCTATCACCACCATGAAGAGGTATTCGATGCTGGCGGGAAGGTCGAAAGGCGAAGGGTTCACGAAGCGCAGCATGTGGGCGTAAAGCCACCCAGACACCCCAGCTAAACCGGAGGCGAAAATGAAGATTACGAGCCGTAGGTGTGATGTATCGATTCCAAAGCTCTCGGCGGTCTGACGCGCAGTTTTGATGGCTCGCATCGCTCGCCCGACGCGTGACTCGAGGAGATTGGAAGAGAGAACCAGCGCTAGGAGTAGCACACCCCAGATCAAAAAGAAGATGCCTGCCTGTGACGTTAACTCCGTACTGCCGATTGAAATTGGGGGAATTCCAGATATGCCGGTATGACCGCCTAGCAATTCGATCGTGCCAAACAAGTAGTAGGCACTCAAGCCCCACGCCATCGTGGCCAAGGGAAGATAGTGGCCGGACAGCCTCAGCGTTATTATTCCAACGAACCATGCAATAGCAGCGGAAAAGACGACAGCAAATAGCAGGCCAACCCACGGAGAGAGGTCAAAATGTAGAGTGGCAACCGCTGTAGTGTAGGCTCCCAACCCAACGAAAGCGGCTTGACCGAAGGATGTCACACCAGCGACACCTGTCAAAAGCACGACGCCGAGAGCCACGATGCCATAAAGGCCTATGTAATTGAGGACATTGACGTAGTACGCTGGTAGCGTCAATGCGAGCACCGCTAAACTTGCAAGAAAGATTAGGAACGCAATTCGGTTCATTCTGCTTCCTCCGCAAGAATGTTAGTCCCCAGCGATCTTACAATAAGAACAGGTATCACGACGGCGAACACAATCACTTCCCGATATTCGCTTGCCCAAAAAGACGCAAAAGACTCTACAACTCCAACGAAGAGGGCTCCTGCAATGGCAAGAGGATAGGATATAAGCCCTCCAATGATAGCAGCGACAAAGCCTCGCAACCCTATTATGAAGCCGGAGTCATAGTAGAAGGTAGTCAGCGGGGCGATCAGAATTCCCGACAACGTACTGACACCCGTCGCGATGGCAAAGCAAACCCGGCCCGCCATATCAGGTCGGATTCCGACCAACCTGGCGCCGGTCGGGTTCACGGCGGTCGCCCGAAGGGCTTTCCCAAACAATGTTACAGAGAAGTAGGTACCGAGAAGCAACATCAGCATCAGGCTTGTGATGATCACAGCGAGGCTTTGCCCTGTAAACATAATACCCGCGATTTCAAAGTCGCTGAGATTGAACGGCGTTGCACGCGCGCCATCTGGCCCGAAAACCAGGAGACCGCTTCCCTGTAATACAAGATGGATCGCTACTGAGGCAATCAACAGAACGAGAACCGACGCCCGCGCTAAGGGCTGAAATACAGTAGTATAGATCATTGGGCCAAGCGGCACAACGATTCCGAAGGTGAGTAGAATTTGTGCAGCGACTCCAATGTTCGTGAAGTCGATGTTTCGCAACAGAGTCCATAGAACGGCTGGAAACGCCAAATAGAAAGTCAGTCTAATGACGTTTGGTCGCATGCGCTGACGAGCGCATGCCACAGATTCGTAGAGGGTTGCGATGACTCCGAAGGCAGCAACCACGTACACCACGCCAGGGAATAGCCCTTGTTGGATAGAGGCGAATGTCAAGGCGGCATATGTTACTGTGTCGCCCTGTGCTACGTAGATAATTCGCGTCACGGAAAATATGAGGATCAGCGCTAGTCCAAGAAGTGCGTAGATTGATGCATTCACAATGCCGTCTTGCAAAAGGAATGCTGCTATTTCGGTTGTCATCGAGGCTCTCCAACTACTTTCAGCGCGCGACGGTGAAGTTCCCATCCACGACGCGGATTATGATGGGAGCGTCAGATGAGTAGCCGTTATGATCCCCTGCTGACATGGTCACCGGTCCGGAAGTCGTTTTCACGCTATCTGAATTCTCGATTGCGTCACGAAGTGCCGCGCGGAACTCCGGCGTTCCCGGATCGCCGACTTCCATTGCTTTCGGCAGGGCAGCATGAAGCAGCAATAGCGCGTCCTGTGCATAGCCTGCGAACGCCGAAACACTGCCTCCCCCGAAGCGCTCGTTATAAGCCTGTGCAAATTTGGAAGCCTCCGCCTGAGCTGGGTGCCCGTCTGGTAGCTGCAAGGCAACAGAAATCGGGTTTCCCGCAATCAGAACGCCCTCTACAGCCTTTCCGCCGATCTTTATGAAATCCGCGTTCACGACACCGGTTGTTTGATAAACCTGTCCGCTATATCCCCGTTGAGCTAGTGCAATTTGAGGAAGCGCACCAGGAGTTCCCGAAGCGACGACAAGGACCGCGTCTGGCTGGGCCGCGGCTATTTTCAATGCTTGTGCCGTGACCGAGGTGTCTTTTGGGTTGAACTTTTCCTGAGCAACGATCTTGAGGCCAGCAGCTTCTGCAACAGGTTTGAATTCTTGTACCCATCCTTCACCGTAGGCATCATTGAATGCGAACGTTGCGACCGTCTTGTAACCGCGGGCGATCATGTCCTTCACAGTGGCGGCCGCCTGAGTGGCATCGTTAAAGGGCGTCTTGAACGCCCATTTAGTGTTTTCGTTCTGTGGGAAGATGATGGCCCTGCTTGCACCGAGACTGATCATGGGTGTCTTGGTTCGCCCAGCTACCTCCGTCATGGCTAATGAGGCAGGAGAAGTTGAGGATCCGATGACGATATCTACTCCGTCCTGAGTCACAAGCCGTTCAATGTTCCGACGAGCAACGGTTGGATCGGAAGCATCGTCAAGAACAATGTAGGAGACTGTCTCTCCGTTCATCTCCTTAGGCGCAAGCGCGATCGCGTTCCGCTCAGGAATTCCGAGAGAGGCTGCCGGGCCACTGGCGCTGATAGTAACACCAACTTTTAACTCCGCGTGGGCAGAAATCGGCATTGCTGAGATTGTGGCTGAGAGTACTAGAGCAATTCTGTTCACGATGTTCCCTTTTTTGTTTTGCATTAAAGACTGTTTCTAGAACCGATTATCGTTGTGGCCTGATGAGACAGCGTGCCCCCATTTCCATGAGACAATGCAATCTCGACTCCATCGACCTGCCGCGTCGTTCCCTGTCCTCGGATCTGGATTACCGATTCGGCTAGCGCGAAAAGCCCGTACATCCCTGGATGCACGAAAGACAGGCCACCTCCGTTGGTGTTCACGGGCAAGCTGCCGCTCGGACCAATTCGACCACCTTCCACGAACCTGCCGCCCTCGCCTTTCTCGCAAAAGCCCAGATCCTCGAGAAAAAGGATAGGATTTATAGTGAACGCGTCATAGAGCTGTACAACGTTGACATCCGAGGAGGTTACGCCGGCCATCGCATATGCACGTTGCCCGCTTTCTGTTGCAGCGGTCACGGTCAGATCTGGCATCTGGGAAATCTCACGGTGCCAGTGTGCAGTACCCCCTCCCAACACGACTGCTAATGGCTGTTTAAGATCTACCGCTCGTTCTGTAGAGGTGAGTATAAGTGCTCCTCCGCCATCCGAGACAAGGCAGCAGTCGTACTTAGAAAGTGGATCGGCTATGGTTGGCGCGGCGGCTACTTCTTCGAGGTCCAGGCTCGGAAGCGGCGGAGCATCTGGATTCAACCTTGCCCAATCCCGAGCGGCAACTGCGACTTCCGCGAGGTGTCGCCGCGTTGTCCCGTACAAGTGCATGTGTCGCGCAGCCGCAAGTGCGTACCCTGTTATGGGCAACGGCGCCTGGACCATTTTGTCGAATAGAGGCGTCTCGAGCAGTCCCGCAATATTGCGGGAACTTTTCGCATTGCTACCATAGGCAACCAGCACGGTCGTGCATAGACCGGCATTGATGGCTGCTGCCGCTTGAAGGATATAACTTTGGAATGAAGAACCACCAACCATATCAGAGTTTGACCACTTTGGCCGAATCCCAAGATATTCTGCCGCCGTAAGTGATGGAAAAAAGTGATAGAAGGTGCTGCAGCAGATTCCATCAATATCAGCAAGTTTTAGACCGGCATCATCCAACGCAGCATCAGTCGCGCGAGCCATCAGCTCCATCGCTGTCCAACCCGGAGAGGAACCCAACCCAGCATAACCTAGGCCGGCGATTGCTATCTTTCCGCGCAGCTCATCCGTCATGGGCCTGCTCCACATAGCTAGGCCGAAATGCGACGATGGGCGTATCCTCCCACTTCCAATCTGCCATTTGAACCGAGGCGGTCACTGGTAGACCAATTCTAACCCGATCGGGGACAACATCTATTATCCGTGCGATCAACCGAGGACCTTCAGAAAGCTCAACAATGGCGACACAAAAGTCCCCACCTCTCTCAGGTTTCTGACGGATCACTGTAGATGAATAAACAATGCCCCGTCCGCTCGCTTCAACCCAATGCCAACCACAAGATCCAACAACATGTCTCGGATAGAAGACATACTCCCCTGTCTCCTTGATCCGCTGAAGCATAAACCTCCCGTCCTGGAGGAAATTTAGGAATTGACGTTCGGGGCCCTCCGTCATGAGGCGCACTTCTCATTTAAAGCAGCATAATGCTCAAGGATGGTGCGCTTTTGGATCTTTCCGGTTGTGCCCTTTGGAATTTCTGGCCAAATTTCAATTGTTTTCGGAACCTTAAAGGTGGCGATCTTGTCTCGGCAAAAATCACGCAGTTCATCAGGGCTTGCCTCCTTACCTGAAGAAAGGCTCACTACAGCGTGAATGCGCTCGCCCCATCTTTCGTCTGGCAACCCAATTACGGCAACCTCGTTGACCGCTGGATGCTCTGCTAGCGCGTTTTCTACTTCCGTGGGAAACACATTATAGCCGCCTGTCTTGATCCGAAACTTGGCGCGATCACTGAGATAAACGTAGCCGGCTGTATCCAGTCGCGCCATATCTCCTGTGTGTATCCAACCATCTCTGATCACCTCGGCATCTTTCTCTGGGGCATTCCAGTACCCCGAGAACTGTGTGTCGCTGCGCAAAACCAGCTCGCCTGTATCCCCGGTCGATACATCCTGCCCCTGCTCGTCCAAAACCCGAGCGGCAATGAACGGGAGTGGCTTTCCTGCCGACGCCAGAATTTCAGGGCGCTCTCGGAGACCGAGCTCGTGGTCTGCCGGGAAAAGCATCATCGACATGCCCATCAGCTCAGTAGTTCCAAACATCTGCAAAAACGGCTTCCCGAAGGCTCGCATTGCTTCTTTTATTGTCTTGGGAGGGAGTGGCGAAGCTCCATAGCCGAACAGCCGCATTGAGCTGGTATCGGTGCTTCCCAGCTTACTAGACTCCAATAAGGAATTTAACATTGTCGGGACGAGCACTACGTTCGTGGTTCGCTCGCGCTCTATGAGAAGCAGAGCCTGCTCAGCAGACCAGGAACCGACAATGACCGATGCAGCGGCATGGAATATATTCCGCATCAAGTGCATCAATGGAATGCCTGCAGCAGGCATGGCATGGAGCCAACGAGTAGTAGGATCTATGCCTTCTAGCATTGCTATGTAAAAGATTGATTGAAGGAAGGCCTGATGAGGATAGATCGCGCCTTTAGGTAACCCGGTTGAGCCAGTAGTATAGGCGATCATTGCAACCGGATGCGGCGTCTGCACCAGGACAGGCTGATCTAATTCGCCCGTAATCAGGCGTTCGTATTCGCTGCTTGCTGACCCGAATTCGATGATGCGAATTTGGCGCATCGGACCCTGCGATAGCATCCCAATTTTTTCTGCATGGTCGATGACTGGAAAATAGTCTTGATGGACAAAGATGACCGTGGGACTGCAATCCGCAACCAAGGCGGTGATCTCGGGCGGAGCAAGGCGAGGGTTCAGCCCTACCCGAACTGCTCCTACCTTCATACACGCCCCGAAGGTTTCGGCCACCTCTATGCAGTCCGAGGAAAGAACGACAACCCTGTCCCCTTGGCCCACGCCTAATCGACGCATCACGTAGCCCAAGGCGTCTGTACGAACCTGAAAATCACGCCAAGTCAAACGTCTGTCTAGCTCGACGAAGGCATCCTTATCACCCCAGTAAAGACCGTTGCGGTATATTAGTTCGCCAAAGGTCAACATAAATATCTCCTGCTCAAACCAGCTTCCATACGTCCGCTATGACGCCATGCCGACGGCAGCCGCGAATTCCTCGAGCATTCCAAACTCAACTTCTTCGGGGAAGTAACCGACGTGGTGCCAGAGGAAGAACTCGGTAACTCCGAAAGTCTCTTTCAATCGCCCGATCTCGTCAGCCACTTGTTGACGCGAACCTTCCCACAAACGTCCGACCGGAACATTATATGGCGGCGCATCATAGGCGTACTTGAAGAGTTCTAGAAAGCCCGCCTTGATGTCGGCACTTTCCGCTGGGTTTCGTCCGAGAACCAGATGCCCTCCGATAGCGATCGCCTCGTTCACCGTTGTTGTGCGACCAACCTCTTCGGCAGCTTTAGCGTAGTTCTCCGCAACGATTGGCATGAAGTGTTCTTTTTCTTGAGTGACAAATGAAACCATCTTGCCGCCCTCCCGACCCCAAAAGCGAACAGTCTCCATGCTGTGGCTGAATGGAGCATAAACATTCGGGTACGGTTGCTGGAGGGGCCTTGGAACGATGCCGACCTCCCGGAGTCGCCCATTTTCGTCAACAGTTTCCGATGCGTAATCTTTGGTTGGAGCGAAATGCCAGTCCATCTCCGGCGGAATCTTCCAAAACTCACCTTGGATTGACGTGGTTGGTTTGGTCCATAGCTCCTTCACAATCCGCCAGTTTTCGTAAAAAATCGCGCGGTTTCGCTCGTCGGATGCAGACTTGTCAGAATCCGTGGAGGTGATGCCTAAGTGTTGGCCAAACGTGCCCACCCAACGCGGCGTGTTGCCTCGAGAGAAGCCAGCAAAAACGCGCCCCCCCGTAAAGTGATCCAGCATTGCAATGTTCTCGGCCAGCTGCACAGGGTTGACCGCTGTTAAGTTCATCCCGAGCTGGCCAACCCTCATCTTTTTGGTATGTTGGGCAACAAAGTAGTTCCAGAACAACGGATTCGTAGTTGTTTCGATACCTTCTACCTGCATATGCTGCTCGGTCATGCAAAAGCCATCGTAGCCGAGCGACTCCGCAAATTGCATCTGCGTCTTAATCTGCTCCATCAAAATCTGAAAGCGCGCAGGGTCTGAACCTGCAAGCTTTACCCGCTCATGGCGGGCACGCATATACGGAACGACGAGGATGTTGAACTTCATTGTATTATCCTTCCATTCTCAGAAGGGCGGTGCCCTCGATTTCTACACGGGCTCTTCGCTCGAAAAGAGCGGAAACCTCCACCATGGTAATTGCGGGAAAATGGCGCCCCAACAGCGTGCGCCATGCTTCCGCGATTTCCGGTTGTGCAGCCTTAAAATCATCAATACTGGTGACGTAGACGCGCAGAGCGGCGATATCAGCGGGCCTGCCTCCGGCGCTTTCCACGACTGCGACAACATTCTCTAGCGATCTGACAAATTCCTGGGCGAAGCTTGCCCTACTTGAAGGGGCCGATGTGCCTGTAGCACCTCCAAGTTGCCCAGCAATTGAAAGATGTCGACGATTGGCGCCTACCATTCCGTAGGACAGGCCCGCGGGCCGCGCCCAACCCACTGGTCGCACCGCTATCAGGTCATTCGAGCTTTCTGAAACCAACTGAGCTCCCCTTTTGCTGATTTTGACGAAAGCAAATAATTTGTTGTCTGTCCAGCAAATTTTTTTATGTTATGCTCGTCCTCGGAGCCGACCGTGACGAACCACCGGCTGCAAGGTCAAACAGGCTCGCCTCATATGCGAGTTCGCAATCGAAAGGATGATCTATGTCGGTTTCGACAATTGATGAAGCATTGAAGAGACTCAGAGACGGCCAGATGATTATCGTCGTCGACGATCAGAACCGCGAAAACGAGGGTGACATTGTCATCCCTGCGGACGCAGTTCTAACGGAGCATATTGCATTCATGATGAGGAATGCCCGGGGCCTAATCTGCATCGCTATGGAGGGAGAAAGACTCGATAGGTTGGCCATCCCGTTGATGGTCTCGCAGAATACTGACACTCTAAAAACCGCGTTCACGGTCTCGGTCGACTACGTGCCGGGGACCTCGACGGGTATCTCTGCGGAGGATCGTGCGAAGACCGTTCGCGCACTCGTTGATGAGGGAAGTGCCTCCCGAGACTTTTCTCGTCCCGGCCACATTTTTCCACTTCGCGCTCATCCAATGGGGGTCTTGGGTCGTGCAGGTCACACAGAGGCCGCCGTCCACCTTTCTCGGTTAGCTGGAAGGGCACCAGCAGGGGTCATCTGCGAAATTGCGAACGACGACGGAACAATGGCACGAATGCCACAACTTGAAGCATTTGCGAAGAACCATGGCCTGTTGATCATCACAATTGAAGACCTGATCGAGTATGTTAAAGACATCAACCTGCTCGAAACGGCGGCATGACCGTGAAAGCTGAGATACCTGGATATTGCACGCTCTGTCGCTCCAGATGCGGAACGCTTAACACCGTCGAAAACAATCGACTGGTATCGGTGAGACCAGATCCCTCACATCCGACTGGCAAGGCGATGTGTATGAAGGGGCGCGCAGCACCAGAGATTGTGCATAGCACCGACAGGCTACTCTATCCGCTCCGTCGCACCACACCAAAAGGTTCTACCGATCCAGGCTGGGTGCGTATCAGTTGGGACGAGGCGCTTGCCGAAACCGCAGCAAGCCTTGGTCGTATTCGGGCGCAAAGTGGCGCTGAGGCCGTTGCCTTCTCCGTCACAACACCGAGTGGCACTCCGATTTCTGATAGCATCGACTGGATCGAACGCTTCATCCGGCATTTCGGAAGCCCAAACGCCTGTTACGGGACGGAAATCTGTAACTGGCACAAAGACTTCGCGCACGCCTTCACTTTTGGCAGTGGGATGCCTGCTGCGGACTATCCGAATGCCGAAACAATTATGCTGTGGGGCCACAATTATTGCGCGGCAATCAGGATGAGACGCGGGCGACAATCTGGATGAGATTCTTAGGTCGCGGTCGGGATCAAGTTATCACGCTGATTGCCGCTGACAAGTTCTTCGTCATTTTCTGATTGCCGCTCCGCGACAGGCAAGGCTGAGGTCCTGATTGTCGCGAAAGAGGCTGGTCGGCCCCGTTGGCGCTTTTCCTCGAGCGCTGTTCTGCGGCGATAGCTTTCGACGTTCATCTCGAAGATCGTGGCATGGTGCACAAGCCGGTCAACTGCTGCGAGTGTCATGGCAGGATCGGGAAAGACCCGGTTCCACTCCCCAAACGGCTGGTTGGCGGTGATCAAGATAGACCTGTGCTCGTATCGTGCCGAGATCAGCTCGAAGAGCACGCTTGTTTCCGCCTGATCTTTGGTGACGTAGGCGAGATCATCGAGGATGAGCAAGTCGTACTTGTTGAGTTTGTCGATAGCAGACTCAAGCTGCAGTTCCCGACGAGCGACCTGCAGCTTCTGGACGAGATCGGTGGTCCGGGTGTAGAGGACCCGCCATCCGTTCTCGATCAGCGCAAGGCCGATAGCAGCAGCGAGATGGCTCTTTCCTCCGCCGGGCGGACCGAACATGAGGATGTTAGCTCCCTTGGCGAGCCAACTATCGCCGGCGGTAATTGCCATGACCTGCGCCTTCGAGATCATGGGTACGGCGTCAAAGGCGAAGCTGTCCAAGGTCTTTCCGGGCGGCAGGTGCGCTTCGGCGAGATGCCGTTCTATCCTGCGATTGGCACGCTCTGCCAGCTCGTGCTCGGCAATAGCCGACAGGAAGCGAGCTGCTGGCCATCCTTCTCGGTCTGCCTGTTCGGCAAATTGCGGCCACAGCATTTTGATGGTCGGTAGCCGAAGTTCGTTGAGCATGATGCCGAGCCGTGCTTCGTCGATCACGTGGGTGTTGATCATGCGGCTTCTCCCGTCCCGATCAGGGCCTCATAACCGTTGAGCGATGCGAGCTGCACATGGACTGTCGGCAGCTTGGCTGGATCCGGGCCGAAGAGTGTTCGCATGGCGACCAGGTCCGGTAAATCGCCGGCGTCCAGGGTCCTGGCCAATTCTTCGGCAAGTTCGCGCTCGCAACCGCGGTCATGAGCCAATGCCAGAAGCTCAACGGTGATCTTGCAAGCCTGTTTGTCGGGAAGATGCTCGATGAGGGCTTCGAAGGCCTTGCGGTATTCCTGACGCGGGAAGAGCTTGTCGCGATATACGAGGCCGCGGAGCGCCATCGGCTTTTTGCGCAGGGAATGGATGACGTGGTGGTAGTTGACGACCTGATCGTGCCGCCCGTCGGGGTGGCCGCGTCCGCGGCGCAACGTCATCAGATGCGTACCGCCGACGAAGACATCCAGCCGATCGTCGAACAGGCGAACTCGTAACCTGTGGCCGATCAGGCGGGATGGCACGGTGTAGAAGACCTTGCGCAAGGTGAAGCCGCCGGTCCGGGACACCGTGACGACAATCTCTTCGAAGTCCGTGGTCCGGCGCTCGGGCAGCGCCTGCAGATGGGATCGTTCTGCATCAATGCGCTTGCCATGGGCAGCATTGCGACGGCTGACGATCTCATCGACAAAGGCGCGATAAGAGCCGAGGTCGTCGAATTCCTTGGTCCCCCGCATCAGCAGGGCATCATGAACAGCGCTCTTGAGATGGCCATGAGAGCTTTCGATCGAGCCGTTCTCATGTGCGACGCCTTTGTTGTTGCGCGTCGGCGTCATTCGATAATGGGAGCAAAGCTGGTCGTATCGGTGGGTGAGATCGACCTTGGCATCGGCGTCAAGGTTGCGGAATGCCGCCGACAGACTGTCACTCCTATGATAAAGCGGCGTGCCGCCCACGGACCACAGGGCATTTTGAAGCCCTTCGGCCAGCGCGACAAAGCTCTCGCCGCCGAGAATGACGTGGGCATGTTCGAAGCCGGACCAGACAAGCCGGAAGTGATAAAATAGGTGATCAAGCGGCCGGCCGGCAATTGTCACGCCAAGGCCGCTAGCGTCGGTAAAATCCGACAGGCCCAATCGGCCCGGCTCATGCGTTTGGCGGAAGATGACTTCCTGCGCTTCGCCGTGGACAGCACGCCAAGACCGGATGCGTCGTTCAAGCGTACGGCGGATACCTTCAGACAGTTCTGGATGTCGGCGCAGCATCTCGTTGTAGACGGCGACGGCACGGATGCCGGGAGCAGCCTTCAGCAGCGGGACGACTTCAGTCTCGAATATCAGCACCAAGGGGTCAGGGCGGCGGCGTCCTCGCGGCACTTTGCCCTGCGAGGGCAATTGCACCTCCTTGTTGAGGCGGTATGCAGTGGCTCGGCTGATCGACGCTTTTGACGCGGCGACCTCTACGGAATGCGCTTGTCGGTACTTCATGAAGAGTCTCATCTGATGATCGGTTACATGGCGACCCGGCACAAACTGGTTCTCCAATTCAGAAAACCGCAAATGTACCGGACGGACCGCGATCATGAGACGCCGAAAATCTGCGCCACGCCGGGGTATGACTACGATCGGGCTACGCCCTCACTCCGTCACACCCCGGCGCGAGTCTCATCCTGATTGACGCTGAATCTCACCTAGATTGCCGCTACGCACACAATCCCGCTAACACATGGCTCGCCCAGGCGGATGCCATCTCAACTGGTCGCAGCAGAGGTGCAAAGCTTGTCGTAATCGATCCCCGTCCCACTGCGTTCGCTAGACAAGCCGACGTCTGGTTGCCGGTGAGACCAGGAACGGATGGCGCACTTGCGCTGGGAATGATCCGACTAATGCTCGAGAACGGTCTCTGCGACGATAGTTTTTTACGTTACTGGTCGAACGCTCCTCTGCTCGTGCGCCAGGACAACGGTCTTTTTCTACGCGAACGAATGCTCTGGCCGCAGGCGCGACAAAACCGGTACATGGTCTGGGACGACGAACAGGGTTTACCTGCAGTAGTAGATGATAGGCAGAAGATCTCACCAGAACTCAGCACGCGAGTACGGATGCGTGGCGAGGTAAGCGTGAATCTCATCGGCGGCCCCCTGAAAGGGTTAGTCTGCTCTCCAGCGCTTGAGCTACTGGCGCGCGCCGCCCAGCCCTATAATCCAGCTCACGTAGAAAACATTACTGGGGTGTCTCCGACTGTCCTAGCGGCGGCTACGGAGCTACTGCGGGGCGGCCGGCGTATCGCCTATCACGCGTGGACCGGTATCGGTCAGCACAGCAACGCGACGCAAACAGAGCGCGCGGTCGCCTGCCTCTACGCTCTCTCCGGCAGCTATGACGTAATTGGCGGCAACCGTGTTCGACGCGGGCCATTCTACCAACACGTAAACGCGTTGGATAAACTCTCTGCGGACCAGTTGTCAAAGGCGCTTGGGGCGGATCAGAGGCCGATTGGGCCACCGGCGATGGGCTGGGTGGCGGCACGTGATATGTACCGGGCAATCATCGATGCGGATCCTTACCGGATCCGGGCGATGGTTGCCTTCGGCACAAATCTACCCGTCTCTCAGGCCGATGGTGGTCTGGCGGAGGAGGCGCTCGCTAAGTTAGAGTTTCACGTTCATTGTGACCTCTTCGAGACACCGGCCGCGCGGTATGCCGACATACTACTGCCAGCGAACACGCCTTGGGAACATGAAGGACTTCGTTTTGGCTTCGAAATCAGTGACGAGGCCGCGTCTCATGTGCAGTTTCGCCCTCGTATGGTCCCTCCACGAGGTGAATCCCGCTCCGACAATGAGATCCTCTTCGACCTTGCTGAGCGATTGGGAATGGGAGCTGAGTTTTTTGGGGGTAGCCTCGAAGCGGGCTGGGATCACATGCTGGCGCCGTTAGGTCATTCAGTCGCAACTTTGAGAGCAACCCCGGGTGGCGTCAAGTGCAGCATTGATTCGCGAGAGCGTAAGTACCAGCTGCCACATCATGATGACCCGAGCAGGATCCGTGGTTTCGATACAGAAACGCGACGCGTGGAGCTTTATTCCGAACTTCTGCACCGGATTGACCAACCTGGAATACCGACATACATTCCTCCAGCCGAAGATGAGATCCATGCAAACAACGGCACCTCAACAAACTTTCCGCTGGTTCTGAGCTCTGCGAAGAACGGCTACTACTGCCACAGCCAGCACAGGAATGTAGCCTCTCTGCGTAAGCGTGCGCCGGAACCAGTTGCTGAAATTGGGCAAGGGCTTGCGCTCGCCAGAGGTATCGTCGAGGGTGACTGGATTCGAGTATCTAGCCGCAACGGCGAGGCCCGTTTTGTTGCCAGAATAGTGCCGGACCTTGCTAACGACGTGGTGGTGGCTGAATTTGGCTGGTGGCAGGCTGGTCGGCAACTTGATCGCGATGCCTATCCCATCCGTGGCCTCGGAAACAGCAATTTCAACAACCTCGTATCAGCAGATGCCGTGGATCCGGTGAGTGGCTCAGTTCCTCATCGTTCATTTCGTTGCAACATCGCGCTCGACCCACTGACCGAAATACGCCAGCGGGTTTGGCAAGGTTACAGACCATTTTACGTTGTACGAACGAAAATGGAGGCACACGACGTTTGTAGCGTGACGTTCCAGGCAGTTGATGACGGGTATCTTCCCGATTTCCACCCTGGGCAGCACATCCAGATCCGGATTGGTGGCGAGGATGGCGTATGCCGCGCCTACTCATTGACCGGCGCCGCCTACGTGCCAGCACGCAGAAGCTATAGCATCGCGGTCCGCCGTCAAATGGGCGTTGGTCCAGATGACCTTCCGTTCGAAGGGTGGATGTCGAGTCATATCAACAGGTGCCTAAAAGAAGGCGACATCGTTGATTTGAAGGCACCGTCTGGAAACTTCGTATTACCGCGAAACTCGACGCAGCCGCTGGTTCTTGTTGCCGGAGGGATCGGAATAACACCGTTTGTTAGTCTTCTTGCTTCCCTCTCCGATGGAGACCGGAGCGAAATATGGCTCTACTATGGCAACAGGAACAGCCACACGCATGCATTCCGGGAAGAGATCAGTAGACACTGCGAGCGTTTACCAGGCTTGCGCGTTGCCAATCACTATAGTTCGCCCTCTCCTGAGGATTTCGAAAATCGCAATTTCGATAGCACCGCTCGCCTTGGGCCGAACAGTCTTTCCAAGGAGTTGATCGAGCGTCGGCCTCTTGTCTATATGTGCGGTCCGGCGGCCATGATGAGTGCTTTTGCACACGGGCTAGTCGGCCTTGGTGTACCGCGCTTCGACATCTTCAGCGAGGTATTTCGCTCGCCACCGGGACCGGTGGTCAACGATGGCCGAAGTTATTCAGTGACCTTTCGGCAATCGAAACCGCATACATGGTCTGCGGCACAAGGGACGTTGCTTAATTTTGCCGACAAGCTGGGTCTGTCGCTGCCGAGCGGATGCCGCGTCGGTCAGTGCGAGAGCTGCGCCGTCCGTATTGTGTCAGGCGCCGTGCACCATCTGCATGGAACGGAACCAGATGATCCAACAGTTTGCCTGACTTGCCAAGCAATTCCTATCACAGATCTGATTCTCGATATCTAGCGTGCAGCGAAAGTGGACAGCGTTGACCCCAAGGCTGTCTCATCCAGACTCTAGAGCGCATCACCAACGGCTGGCCCAGACGCGAAATCGACGCACTCCTGCCGTGGCTCCTGGCTCTTAAGTTCGACAAACCGCATCGTCGGACGAGATGCCGCTTCGGCAATGCCCTCGGCATCTATGTCATCATTCTTCTGCACCTTTACATATGGGCGAACGTATTCCGGCGACATTAGCCGGATCTCATAACCTCTCGAGGTAAGGAGCCGGCCAAGATAGTGAGCACCACAGCAAGCCTCCATCGCGATTAAACAGGTTGGCAGCTTCTCGACGAATCGCTCAATGTCTGCCGCCGCATCGTTCGACGGACAACCACAGCGCCGCGGCTATCTACACCAACAACGCTGCAGCTGTTCTTTCCGATGTCGATACCCAGTATGGAAATCTGCATGGCTCGGCTCCTTTCCGTCAAAAATGACATCACACTCGATGTCCTCGGAAGGGCGGGCCATCCCAAACCAACAGCCAGGACCTCGAAAAGGACCATGACCCCGGCATGGATAAAAGCAGGCTTGACTAAGTCCCGCAATTAAAGGGCCGAAACACATAGGATTGCAGCAAGTCGTTCCGTGATGCCCATTTTCTCGCCTTTCTGTTCAATTGTGAAAACACCTCGGAGAGCCGCCTCTCCGTCCTAGCGGGTCATGGGCCAGCGCAGTCGGGCGGAGCTTCACCCTTGACGCGCCCGGCGGCATGCGGCAGCAAGTTTTTTCATCTTTTCCACCTTCCATCTCCACTTCCAGTCTGGTCCATTACCCACCGATTCCTGCATCGTGGCATTGATGAGACGACGAAGGAGATGCCGCGTTTCCCCCGAGCAGCCGAGCAGTCGCATCTGTGCGTTGCGCAGACGGTTCGAGTCCCTGTTGGCTTGAGGCCCATGGCCAATGGAGGCGGGTATCAGCCGCCGTATTGCAGATCAACATGAAGGGGGGAAGCGACTCAATGACTTTGCACATCGGAATATGCTTTTCGGATCTCATCGGCGATCCGCTCGGGCCCGTTGTCGGCATCGTAGAGTGAATTCCAATCTGCCATGCGAACCACGAGGGGGATGAACTCCCAGTCGTATGGCAGAATGTCCTTTTCCTCAATCCAGTCAGCTCCCAGTATGTCAAAGACATCGATTGCACTGAACGCCAAGCGATACGCATAGTGCCGCATTTCCACCGTACCGTGCTTTTCCCAAAGGCGATCCATGAGAGATGACCATGTATCGTCATGGGGATTGGGGGGCCCATCCGGGCGGCTTTCAATCATGTACTCCCAGATGCACAAAGCAGCCTCAGCGATAAGTCTGGGCTCGCGCGGGATACTGGCGGGCGCAGAGTTGAGCTGCGGCTTCGCCATATGCGGCTCTCTGTTGCCTGAGAACGCGTCGACTATACCGAGAAACCGCTTGGGGCGTAGAATTGCAGCAAGTCGTTCCGTGATACCCATTGTTTTACCCTTCTCTTCAGTGTTGAAACACCTCGGAGGGCCGCCTCTACGTCCGGGCGGGTCAAGAGGCCGGCGCAGTCGGGCGGAGCTTCACCCTTGACGCGCCCGGCGGGCATGCGGCAACCAAGTTTTCTCTTTTCCCCCTTTCATCTTCAATCCCTCTGAAATCGACTTGTCGAGGCCGAGCTTGCGAGGGCAGGCTTGAAGTATTCAGAGCTTCCCCTAATGCGCTTGGACCCAGCCGATGACCCCTGCTCATGTACCAGAGCGAAAACAGCGTCGCTTTGACATGAGGGAAGCGGGCTGTCGCTGTACTCTCTACACGGAAAAGACGTTGTTTCCGTCGAATGCGACCACATTGAGGTTCAGGTTTCCTGGCTTTATCAAGCCAAGGAGAATCGACTTAGAAACCGCCTGATTGTGATGCGTGTATCCAAGTTTCGCGACGGCATAGCGTAGCTGATTTCGGATTGTGGTTTGGGAAACATCCAACGTATCCGCAATTTGTTTGATTTCGTAGCCAGATGCGATTAGTTCGAGGATTCTCTGCCCAATGACGCGTTCAATGCCGCACTGCCTGCACAAATCGTGCAATCCTATCAGCAAGCGTGTTGAGGTCGCACTCTCGCACGAATGGACACAGAACTTGGTACATTCCCACATCGTGGGATCGACAACGTCGACGGGTTCGTCAAAAAAGTCGAGAAATTCCCGTTGGATCATTGTCGTGCCAGTGGTCGGCAACAGACGAAGTGAACCTCGAACATGCCCGTGGTCATCGAGATCTAGGATGTAAACGGGTTCAAGTTCACGATCGTAGAAGTCGATTTCGAGACCATCGCGGACCTGGACCGGCCAGTTAAGGCGGTCGTGAAAAACAGCTGCCCGACCGCGGAACATTTGTTCAAAAAGTTCCTGGCATAGCTCTCGATCAGAGTATTTCAGTACTTTCATATCTTTCTCCCAATTTTTGAGAGAAAGAATTACAAACGACGCGCTTTTCTCAATCTGGTGAATTTGCCATATTTCGTGGCATAGATGGACTCATATTTCAGTCGTTCCTGATACTCATTGGAAATACGCTCTTGGTCGGGGCCGGAAACATGTGTTGGGTCCGCCAGTTGGCGGATCGTTAAAAACGAAGATTTCATACCCAAGGGACGCTACTGTTTTTGGACTTTCTGCTACGGACCGCTTGCGAGAACGCGCTATGGTAAGAATTTGCGAATTAGCAACGAGCCTGTAAGATTCTAGCGACGGATGTAACTTCCGGTCGCTAGTCATGTCCAGCTGCCAACCTTAACCGAGCGCCAGCAGTTTCTTCAGGTGATGTCTGAAACCGGTTACCGCGTCCGCATTGGACCTAGCGAAATGTTAGGCCTATCCTTGGACCTGACGTCTTATCTGGTCATTCCAGTCATCCGCAGTCGGCTTTAGCCGCTGGAAATCGCACGAGAGTTCGGCGGCAAGATCGCGCAGGCGCGACACAAACACCTCGCCTTGCGGATTGGCGTCCGTAGCTGCAACTAGACGAATTGCAGGCTGAGCGGCCAGCGCACGAATTGCTGTCTCCGTGCCAGGCGACCACCCTCCGCCGGTGCTGACGTAGAGTGTGTCGCTTCGAATGCGTTCGATCGTGGCAAGGCTCATGGCATCGATGGCCGCCTCGGTGACGCAGACGCGGATAGCCCCAGCCAGGCTAAGGCGAAACAGGACCTTGCTGCCTCCCGCCGCAAAGCCTCTCCATTCAGGACCACGTTCCTCCCAACCGGTAACATTGCCGGCTTCATCAAGATGAGCCGCCCACATGCTTCCGCGCGGTCCCTCGCGAAGAACATTCTGGGCGATGGCGAACCGGATGATTTGTTCGGGGATGTGCCGCTCGTCGCGCAGATACCGCCAAGTTGCAGATCCACGCCACGGCGCGCGCCGCGCCATCCATCTATCCCGGATTGACTGGTCGGGCTCTGTCGCACGGGATTGCCTTTGCCACTGAGGCGGGCTCGGCTCGAAGCCGACAAGGGACGCCACCTGCGCAAAAGCTTCGACGAAATCGCAGGCGTCCAGATGTCGAACCAGAGAATAGACATCGCCCTTTGCGTCGGAGAGAGGGTCAAACCAGCCTTTTCCGTCGTGGATGACGATGATGATATCGTCAGCACGGCGATACTTGATCGCCTTGCGTGTGCTTTCCTTCAGATCGACCGCAAAGCCACCGGTCTCCAGCACCGCCGCGCAACTGACCCGGCTCCGCACTTCCTCAATCTCTGCCTTTTCCATGCTCTTTCCCCAGCTTCATCCCAGCCAAGCCTTTCTCCAGACTAAACTCTTCCGCACACTTTGCGGAACATTTCGGAACAGCCGCGAAGGGCAAGGGGCGCAAGGGCGCGGCTTCGCCGCGGCGCAGCCTCCCTTGCGGCCTGCCGCTCGCAAGCGGCACGCCGCTCTGCTCCAGTTCAAAGATTATCAACGTATCGTTTCGCCCTCCACCTTCAGCGAGACGATGTGAGATCACACCCACTGGGGCGGTGGGGTAAGGGTATCTCCCCGGATCCTGGTAATTGTGATTTCGGGCTCGGATCCAAAATCCATCAAGCAGGGGAGACGTGACCTCTTCTCACCCGGTTATGCCAGAGAGTCGTAGCAAAACGATACCGACGGTCGCAGCGATGACGGACAATGAAATGGAAGCGAAGATACGATAAATCTTCTCTCGCTGAGTCATGAGAATGTATATGGAGGCAATTGCTAAACAGCAGATCATCGCGAGGACGGCTTCGGCCTAGTATTTATCAGAAAACAGCCAGACGCCTAAAGCAGCGCAGGCAGCAATATTGAATACCAGCTCAAATGCTTTCATCACAAGAAGCGCCTTACTGATTACCTATTAATTGAGTTCTACGTGTTTTAGTCAGATGGTCAACGTGGGACGCTGCATATCGCACGGCGGAGTTCTGCGGTTCCTCCACGAATCCAGCGCGAAGCCACCCGGATGCTGTGACAGGTGACGCGGTGTGCCGATCAACTGGCGGGTAAGATCGATCGCCAGGCTCAATCGGCGATCCTCCGGATTGAGATTGAGGCTGGCGGCACGTTTGGCCTCAACATCTTCGGACCAGCCCCAGACCTGCGAGGAAAGAGACTTGGTTAAGTACTCAGGCAAGCTGAGCGCCTCGCCGACATCGCGCAATGCGCCTTTCGAGCGATAGCGGATGACGGTTGAGCACAGCGCGGCGTGGTCCCTACTACCCGGCCAGTCAACCATTCAGACCCGGCGCCAAGCACGCTATCGAAATCGACATGAACTTGTGGCTTGACTACGGCGAGAAACACGGGAGCACATCACGCGGAGCAAGACGAAGCCACGCGATCATTGACCGAATGGATTCTGAGCAGATCAGCAGAGCGCTTCTCGAACAGGTATTTCCGATAGCGAAAGGCGTCCGTCTTATAGGCGTGACGATCGCAAATCTCGTGGGTAGTGAGGGCGGCGAACCGGCGCAACTATCGCTGATAGACTGAGAATCGGTCATTGTCCGCGCCGTCGGCTCCGCCTCCAACGCATTTACCGCGAAGAGGCCGCGACAAATCCATTGTGGTCCGGTATGGATACTCGCGAGGCAGAGACGCGCTGCCTCAAGGGCGTCGAAACCCTTGGTTAGCGGTTGGTGTCGGCCGTGATGGCACCACACTCCTTGATCCTTATGGTCGGGGAGCCTGTGGCGTATAAAACAGGCTCACCAGGCTAAAGGTCACAGGGCCGTCTAACCACGGTTTCGAACTCCCCGATCACCAAGGGGTCAATGAGCATCGCACAGCGGGGGCGCACCGCAAGCGATGGCTTCGAAACCGGTATAATGGCAGACCGAATTTTCTCCGCGAGAGAGCGGGTATCCATGCAGTTAATAATGGACCTTGCGCTCAATCAGATACTGTTCGATTCGTTCGGCGACGAAACGCCGGGCGCGCGGTTACGGCAATTCGGGCTGATGGCCGTTCTGCTGGATCTGAAGTCCAGAAACGAACCTCTGACCGTGACACGCATCGTAGAGATCACGGGCATGACGCGTGGAGCCGCGCAGGAAATTCTTGAGGCGCTGGAAGCAAGAGGGCTTGTGACCTCGACATGGGTCAAGAACGCCAAGGGACGGGGAAAGGCGCGGGAATACGGGCTACGGGATAACATCCGGCTCTCGACGGAGTGACGGGGCGTTCAGCATTTGAACTGTTGCCTTGATGGGCCGGGATCATCTCCGACCTCAAACTGCCAACCGCTACGAGGCGATACTGCAACGAAACCTCGGAGTGCGACTGCTTCGGCGCTCCAACAGCAACGAGGCGAAAGATGTTCGACAAAGGTCAAATTTATGTCAGTGCACTATTAGTTCTTTTGCCTCCCATTTTCGGCTTAACCGTCTTATTGCGCCTGTAGAGGGGATCGCCAATCCGCAAGATTTTGGCATTGGTGGTGTTGGGCATGTCAGCTCTCACAAGCTGGTTCATGATACACACCCTGTTCGGAATTTTATAATGTCCCATCGGCTTGTGCAGCGCATGAGGGCGCCCCGGTTAGTGATCGCTTCACGCTTCTCAGTATAGATTCATGTATCGCACGACGTACTCCGTGTGCAAAAATGTGGCATTCTTCGCGCCACCCACGCGGGTTGAGCCTCCCGCGAGGTGGCAAGGCGCTCACCGCCCATGCTACGGTGACAGCAGGCTGACTTTCAACGCTGGAGCTATTCGAAAAATCCGGGAATCCATTCAAAGGAGTAGAAAATGCACGACAGAATCCTGCATGCCCATTTGATGATCCACTTCGGTAAGGCGCTCGCGGGACTCGCCGCGATCTTCATTCCTGTTCAACTAACGTTGAACAATTATGCGAATTCGCACATGACATTGTGGACGGTGGCATTTGTCATTCTTACTCTCGCCTGGGGAAGCTTGGGTGCGATTTCCAATGTGCTGGGTGATACTCTTCTCTGGAAGCTGGCTCATAATCTGCCCGAAACCGCAAAGGCAGATAGACCCGTGGGTGATGTTGCATCGAGGACCCGGTCATGAGACGGCAGGCTCGTCCATTCGCCGTGGAAATCAAACAGAAGCGCGGCCGTCAAAAGCGAAGTAATTCGATTTGGGGGGATGTAGACCTTTCGCCGCTGGCCGCGGAGACAAGGGAGAAGTCTGAGGCTTTTCAACCGCCAAATATCCGACTTGTTGACACAAACCTCGTGCGCGTTGAGACTGAAGATGCACATAAACCGCAAGCGGAGCATGAGATGGCCGAACCCACGGAAGCTGAACCAGCGCTGCCGTCCAACGAAGCGGCCGCACCCATACCGGCATCCGAGCGAGACGCTGACGCGAAAAAGAAAGTTCCGCGGACAAAGAGAATAGCCGGGACCATGCCTAAACGTGCTGTGCAGACGACAGCCACAGGTTCCAGCCCAGTTGATCCTTCAGCCGTTCGGACAAAAAGAAAGGTCTACTCGTCAAGGGAACGTGCTGCGAAGCTGGATGAAATTGAGAAATCAATCGCGGGCGGTGGGAGCGTCAAGAGCGCTACGAAGCGTGCTGGCATCTCTGAACAGACCTACTATCAGTGGAAGAAGGCTACAAGACCATCCGATGGGGACGACCTGAAAGATCTTGTCGCGCTCGAGGAAGAAAACAAGCGTTTAAAGAGCCTCCTGGCGCAACAGCTTCGCAGGGAGAACGCCGAACTGAAGAGAAAACTCGGGCTCGGGTGAGAAGGCTGCCCCCATATTTGCGCGCGCCCGATATTCGTTCTGGTGTCGCCGCTCGTCAACTTATCGACAGGATGCCAATCAGGAAGAGCCAGGCGCCTCAGCGATTGCCGAACTGATCGCCTCCTACTCGGTATCGGTCTTTCCTGCGTCTGGCCGATCATCGATAACCTCGCGGCGAATCGGCCTGGCGACAGCGATATGGTGAAAGGTCCGATCGTCGCTCGGTCCACGGTCTCGCAAGCACGATTTTTCTGTCGTTCGTCCATTGCTCAACAAGGCCGAGGGCCGCCATGCACTCGGGCGTGAGCCGGACCTGATACACTACCACGGAATTGCAGTCTCTTGCGTTGCGCCGGCAACGCAGGCTTCCGTCCCGGTGAGCTTCACTGGTCAATGTCTTGAGAATGCCCAATGGATAGCCGGCGGTTTTTCACGAGCGCGGCGGCGTGGATATAGTCGCTATAATCTCATGGGCGCGAACGTTTCCATTATTAATCTGTAACGTCGTTCTGCGCATTCGGCCAAAATGGCGGAACAGAGTTCATCGTTGCGGTTAAACAACGCGTTTAGAAGATTTGCCGTCTTATCGAGAATATCTCTTGCCGCATCCGGTCGACGCAACTCACCTTCGCGAAATATCCGGGTTCGTTCGTTCAACTCCCACATTTGGCGAGTCATTTCCTGATTATGGGCAAGGGCCACGATCCGTTCGTACAGATGCTCGTGAAAAGTCGCCACATCCGTCGCGAAGCTTTCGGAGTCCAGCATTTGATTTCCCGCTTGCCAAGTCTCGACGATGCGAGGAATTCTCAGGCCTGAAAAGCTGAAGCCACCAAGGTTCTTCCTGATGGCGTAGATCATTATGGCCGTTGCGAATTCGAGATCGTCCCGGATTTTCCGTCCTTCAGTCTCGGGATCACGCTTCAGGTGCGCGGACAATTCGATCATCCTTTCAAAGGACTTTCGGACAGAAATGCTTCGATAGATCTATTTTCGCCGGCGGATCGTTGCATAACACCATGTACTAGTTCGGGAAGCAACTTCGTTTTGGTCCTTAGTTGCTGCTCAAGGTTGGAGATCGCATCCTCACTCCGACCAGCTTCCAGAAGGCCTGTGAATTGGGCCATGCTTTCCACGATCTGCTGTCGACGCTGTGGTTTAAGGAGATCGAATTCGCGGATGAACGTTGTTCTGTCAATGAAGTGCTGTACGTGAAGTTGCAAGATCGGATTGCCGGAGATCGCAGCCAACCGTTGGTATAGGCTTTCCAGGCAGATCACTAACTCATTCACGCCACTGTTAACGGCTCGGTCATCTACATTGTCTGCCTGAAGCTCTCTGAACATTCGGAGGCCGGTTACCGAAAAATCTTGAATGTTCTTCCTTATTGCGTAACTGATGATCGAATAGGCTGCTTCGTATTCCGCCGCGATCTGGTGGACACTCGGAATTCGTGAGAAATATCCGCGGCCGGCTGGGGCTTGAAGCACAAGCTCTTCGTTCGCCAATCGGATGAGCGCTTCCCTTACCGGCGTAGGACTGACATTCAAGGCTTTGGCAATCGTACGAATGTTTAAGAATGCGGCAGGCGCAATCTGATAAGATGCTAAGACCGATCGGACGCGTGCATATACTTGGCCAGCTTTGTCATGATCATCACTGAAATCTTCGTGACTGGGAAACAGTGGCTGTTGCTGTTGCATTTCGACACTCCTCCGAACACACCCTGTCTCCAGCGAAAACTCTCGCCGACACAATATGAGGAGAGACGGTATCAGCTTTATTTTCTCGATGCTTGCTATATCGAAAAAATCTTGACAAAATTTGTCCGGTATATCGGATAAGTGCCTGTAGCCACGCCGTTATTTTTTCGCCACCACGCCAACATCATAGTACCAACACGGTATATCCTCCCTATACCATTGATATTTCACGACTATATCTAATATTTAGAGAAAATTTCCTTGCATTTCATAAAACTGTCACACATCATTTGGCCAGTTGAGGGAGATGCACCAATGAATAAACAGGTTTCTTCTCTGCGCGATGAAATTGCACCCTTGCGGGGAGCAAACACTTCTCTGTTTGATCTTATAGGATCTCGGAATCTCGAGTTTATCATGGAAGCCCATGATGGCCTTTCGGCAGCGATTGCAGCACAGGCTGGCTTCAAAGCTTTGTGGGCCTCAGGCCTTTCCATTTCCTCGAGCCTCGGTTATCGGGATGCTAACGAAGCAAGCTGGACACAGGTGGTCGACATTGTCGAGCGCCTGGCGGATGCGAGCGGTTTACCCATTCTGGTCGACGGTGACTCGGGATTTGGAAACTTCAACAATGCCCGGCTGCTCGCAGCAAAGCTCCAGCAACGCGGCGCCTCCGGCGTATGCCTGGAGGACAAGGGCTTTCCGAAAATGAACAGTTTTGTTGGTAACCGGCACCCGCTCGCCGACATTGACGAGTTTTCCGGTCGGCTTCGGGCCGTGAAGGACAGCGTACCGGACATGGTGCTTGTGGCCCGTATCGAAGCGCTGATCGCCGGATATGGCCTCGACGAAGCCCTGGAGCGGGCCAATGCCTATGCCGATGCGGGAGCCGACGCGGTTCTCATCCATTCCCGCAAGAGCGACGCCGCAGAGATTCTTGAATTCGCGCGGCGGTGGACCGGGAAGCTGCCCGTGGTGATCGTTCCCACGAAATATTACAAGACGCCTGTATCGGCCTATCGCGAAGCCGGAATTTCGACTGTGATCTGGGCCAACCATAATATGCGTGCTGCCATTGCGGCAATGCGCGCCACATGCGGCCGGATATTGGCGGAAGAAAGCATCGCGAGCGTGGAAGCCGACGTCGCGACGTTGGAAGATGTCTTTGGCCTCCTCCGGTACGACGAGCTGTCGGCCGCGGAAGACCGATATCTTCCGAAACACGCGTAAGATCGAGCGCTGGCCGGCGTTGAAACGGCCTACCCAATGTCAACAATCCGGGTTTAGGAGGCGCACATGCTTGCGCAGCGGACTTCCATGTTCAAATCGTCGGGCACCGCCGCCGCACGAGCGGCCGCCAAGGCCGCAGCCGACGCGGGGAAGCAAATTGTCGATCTCACAGCCGGCGAAATCTGGTGCGACCTTGCCCCTACGATCCGGAACGGCGCGATCGAGGCAATCCAGAACGGAGTCAACCGCTACACGGACACGATCGGGCTGGCCGAACTGCGAGAGGCGCTGGCGCGAAAGGTCTCTCTGGACACAGGGCAGGTCTGGAAGTCGGACGAAATCGCCGTCACAAGCGGCGCAAAGCAGGCGTTGTTCAATACGGCCATGGTGCTGCTCAACCCCGGCGACGAGGTCATCATCCCCTCACCTTATTGGACTACCTTTCCGGCACAAGTCATGATTGCGGGCGCGACTCCTGTCTTTGTCGGGACGCGTCATAACGGTTACCTCCCACGTATCGACGATATCAAAGCCGCGGTAACCGAGAGGACCCGGGCGATTGTCATCAACACGCCCGCCAATCCAACAGGTGCGGTCTATGATGTGCAGACCCTTGTCGCAATCGCAGAGCTCGCCAGCAATCGGAATTTCTGGGTGATCTTCGACGAATGCTACGCAGACTTCGTCCACGGCCAACAGACTCACCATCCGATCGTCACCCTGGTACCTGAAGTCCGTTCACGGACCGTGATAATCAATGCGTTCAGCAAGTCACTGGCGCTAACCGGATGGCGTATCGGGTATCTCGCGGCGCCGAAGGATGTGGTCAACGCCGTGAAGGCGCTGCAGTCTCATACGACCTCCAATCCGAATGTGATCGCACAGCATGCCGTGCTTGCCCATCTTCGCCAGGGCGACGGTGTTTACGAGGGACGGCTTCGTTCCCGGCTCGCAAGCGCCAGGCAGACCGGGCTCGACGTGCTGTCGGCACTTTCCAGAGTTCCAGTGCCGAAGGCCCAAGGTGGTTTCTACTTCTATCTCGATCTCTCGGATCTGCTGAGTTCAGGAACGGCGAACGGCGCGGCAGTAACTGCCGACGACGTTGTGAATTCGCTCCTCAGCGAAGCGGGTGTCGCCGCGGTCTCAGGTGCGGCTTTCGGCGATCCCGCCGGTATCCGCATCTCTTACGGGATCCCCCCTGACATGCTCGAAACCGGGCTTTCCCGGCTCGTCGAGGTGCTGAACGCCTGGAAATGATCCGATCGACGCTCCAATCGAAAAAGGGACGCAAATGACCAACTATCATCCGAAGAAAGCCGTCATCCTAGCAGCAGGGTTTGGGTCGCGGCTGCGCCCCTTGACCGACCTTCGCCCCAAGCCGTTAGTCGAGGTCAACGGAACCCCAATCCTTCACAACGCCCTGCGAAATCTCGAGACGCTCGGCGTGGAGGAGGTCACCATCGTCGTCGGCTATCGCAAGGACGCGATCCAGTATGCCTGCGGCTCACGCTTCGGCGGACTCGAGATCAACTACGTCGAGTCTGCCGTGTTCGAAAAAACAGGGAGCGCGTATTCGCTCTGGCTGGCAAGAGAGGCGCTTCTTCAAGGCGATTGCTATCTGCTGGAAGGCGACGTCTTCTTCGAGGTGAACGCCCTCCGTTATCTTACAATAAACAATGTCGCGAACACATCGGCTGTAGCTCCATTCGATGCCTCGATGGAGGGATCAGCGGTCGTGCTCACGGACGAGGGTTACATCGCCGAGGTCCGGATGAAGCAGACCGCTGCAAATCTTGTCGACGGGTCTCCGCCTCTTTTCAAGACAATGAACCTGATGCGCCTGAGTTCCGCGGATCTCAGGAGCAAGATCGTGCCGTTCCTTGACGAGATGATCGGGACCGGCGCCGTCAAGGCCTATACGGAGGAGTTATTCGCCAATCTCATCGAGCGACGTGGATTGCGGATGGCGGCGGCGCGTTGCGATGACCTGCGATGGTACGAGATCGATAGCGCTGACGATCTTCGGATCGCGGAAAGGATCTTCGCAGCACCGGTCCAGGGCGTCAGCAACGCAGCCGAGGCGCGGAGCGCCTAAACAAGGAATTGTTCTCACTGACGAGGTGTACACGATGAAAATCCTGCTTCTAGGCCATTATCATCGCTCCATGATCGAGGAGCTCGCGGCCCGCCATGAGGTGGCACAGGTCAAGGACGGAGATTTTTCAGGATATCTCCACGATTCGGACATCGTCGTGCTACGCAGCCATGTCGTGCTTACGTCCACCGATATCGAGCGGGCAACACGGTTGAGGCTCATCATCAAGGCAGGCTCAGGCTTCGACAACATCGACATGGACGCTGCCCGCGCCCGTAGTGTCGAAGTCCACGCCACTCCTGCCGCGTCCAGTTCTGTGGCGGATCATGCTGTCGCGCTGCTGCTGTGTGCGTGGAGACGCCTGCCTCTATTCACGTCCGCGCTTCAGGCCGGTAACTGGGCAATCAAATACTCGGAGCTGGCACGGGATATTGAAGGCCAGAGGCTGGGTATTCTCGGCTTCGGTCAAATCGGCCGCATCATGGCCAAACGAAGCGCGGCCCTGGGGTTTGACATTTCTGTTTTTGACCGTTCGCCGATGAAGCGGGAAAAGCAGGAAGCGGCTGAACAGACAGGAGCGTCCTTCACCAATCTGGAAGGTGTGCTCAGCGGCTGCTCTGCTCTCTCGGTCCATCTCCCCCTCACCCGGGAAACGGAGGGAATGATTGGCAAGGCCGAGTTTGACCTTATGCCCGACGGCGTCGTGCTCGTGAACACTGGCAGAGCCGGCATCTTCGATCGATCGGCGCTGTTGGCTGCGCTGCGCTCGGGCAAGATTGCGAGCGCCGGGCTGGATGTCTTTCACTCAGAGCCGCTGGATCCGGCCGACGAACTCCTCGACCTTCCAAACGTGGTTTGCACGCCACATGTCGGCGCACAGAGCTACGAAGCAATGAGAAATGTTGGCGCCGCGGTTGTCGCTCACATCGACAGACACATCGCAGCCCAGTCAGGCGTAATCAACAAACAGAAATCGGCTATTTCCGGTTAGGTGGCCCAAAATGCAATCAGCTATCTACGCAATCGATCTTGAAAAGGTCTCTGATCCGGCATTGATTTCGAATTATTTCTTTGCACGAGCTTACGGATCTTCCTGTTTCGCGCGGAATCTGCAGATTTTGCAGCGATCGTTCCAGGAAGTTACGGTCGCCATCGTCGGGACAGACAATCTGGCGCCGGAGATCTGGGAAAAGCTGCGGCTGCTCGCCGATAGGCAAAAGTTCTCCCTAGTTTCCGGTGCACGGCAAGAGATCCCCCACGCAGAAGAGCAATCGCTCATCGTCGTCTATCACTCGGGACTCGCGCTTTTGACGAGATTTATGCCGCTGGACGTAGCTGACATGGCAGCTGCGGGTCGCGCCGATAGCAGCAATGACTTGGAAAAGAAGAGCTTGCTGCAGAAGATCAGGGCAGCTTGCCAGATCCACGGTGCGCAGATTTTGCTTTGCCAGGCATTTTCCGTAAATGGAGCACAAAACGTGCCCCTCATTCTCTATCGGAGGCAGGAAGCGATAAATGTCGCGCCTATGGCGCCCGACTTGCTAGGGGGTGTCAAGCGCCACCTGGAGATGCGCGCCTCCCAGCGGTCCATGGATGGGCCAGTATCGCGCCTGATCGTTCGGCATCTTTGCCATCTCGCCTCCAAACCGCTTGCAGCGGCTGGCGTACATCCCAACTACGTGACACTTGCCGGCGCCTTTTTCGCGCTTCTGGCCGTCTTGCTGTTTCTGGACGGCCGGAACTTGCCGCTCGCGATTGGCGGTATTTGCTGGCTCATGGGCGGTATCCTCGACGAAGCCGATGGCGAGGTGGCGAGGCTACAGGGGAAAGAATCGACATTCGGCTCCTGGCTTGATCTGACGCTGGACCGCTTTTTTGATGCCGCGATGTTGCTGGCGCTTGCTTGGCCATTGACGTCCTCCGATCACTACGGAGAGGGGTATCTGATCATCACGCTTTGCGCGCTGGTGGCCGTTTCGGCCAGCAGCTACACCGGGCTGCTTTACGACAGCTGGATGCGATCGAAGGATCGACATGCCTATTTCCGGCTCGGGCGCGACGTCAGAATATTGATCGTCACGCTCTCGGCGCTCTTCGGTTTCCGGATGCTTCCCATCGTGCTCTGCGGTATTTTCGCGGCCACGGAAATCTGCCGGCGGTTCTGGGTGTGCTGGCGCATCGAGCGGAGCAGCCGCGTCATCTAGGTTGAAGATTTTGCACCTAATCAGGTGTCGACACGTGGATGCGAGCGACGCAGTGGAAAGGAGCTACAATGGCCTCTGTATATTGCCTTTTCGACCCTCTCAGGCTTTCGCCGACGGAAGAGGTGGATCTGTCGAGAGTGGAAGAGCTTGAAGCCAAGATACTTTCCGACGGTCGTTGGACAGAGCCGATAATGGCGCACAAGGACGCCCATTTCGTCATGGATGGGCACCACCGCCTCACCGTCGCAAAACGACTCAATCTCGCATCCTTGCCTGTTGTCTTTTTGGGATATGAGGAAGTGCGGGTTACGGCATGGCGTGATGGCGAGTCGATTACGCCGGAAGACATCGTTGCGATGGCTCAGAGCGGACGATTGTACCCGGCCAAAACGACGAGACACATTCTGCAGGGCCCTCTTCCCTCTTGTGATATTCCGCTTGAACGGCTCGGCTGCTCGAAAACGGCAGAACTTCGAAACACGTTCTCCGCGAACCTGCAAAATCAAGTGTCGATGTCAGCTACATCCCGCCAAAAGCCATTTTCGGTGCTCGGAAAGGAATAAGTCGGGCCATCGGTCTCAGGCGTCAGCGGTTATCGAACCTCATAGAACCTGGAAGGGAAAAAGCAGATGAACAGATCTTATCTACACACACCTGCGCTTTACATACTCAGCCGGGCGGAACTTGCTGACATCGATCTATCGCCGGCCGAGGTTATCCAGCTCGTTGAAGACGCTTTTTTATACTATGCCAACGGTCAGTCGCGTTGCCCAACGAAACTGGCGATGCCACTTCCGAAAGAAGAGCGGGATTCGGTTTCCTATTCGATGCTCGGCTACGACGGCGCACTGGAGCAACTCGGGTTCAAGACATCCTATCGGCAAGGCAGTGACAACGCTGATAAATATTACACCACGATCAGCCTTTATGATGACACGACCGGCTTGCCCTTCGCGCTCATGGATTGCCTTAAAGTCGGCGGCTACCGCACCCCGGCAACGACGGCCGTCATCGCGAAATATTGCGCCAGAGACGACGCGCGTTCGGCCCTTATGATTGGAACCGGTGCGCAGGGGGTGAACACCCTTGCATATCTGCTCACGGCGCTTCCGAATTTGGAGACTTTACGTCTTTTTGGCACACATCCCGACGGCATCGCGTTAAGTCTCTCAATTTTCGAGAAACATTTCCCGGATCGGCAGATCGAATTGGTGGATGATGTTCCCCAAGCGGTCGCAGCATCGGATATTGTCGTAACGGCATCAGGACGGGCCGCACATCCAAAAGTACAAACGCTGTGGCTGCCACCCGGCGGCCTCCTGATTTCAGTTGCAAGCAAGGGGGTTGAGTCTGGCGCCCTTGGCCAAGCCGACTTTGTCATTGCGACAAACGAGGAGCAAATGGGTGCCAAACATAAGCGACTGGCCGGTACCGATGGCACCGCAAATGTGGATGCAGATCTACCGAACATTATTGCACGTCGGCAATCAGGACGCCGAACTCAGGATGACAGGGTCTTCGCCTTTAACAGCGGGATGATTATTACGGATATTCCGGTCGCGCATGCCCTGGCGATCAAAGCAATCGCAGCAGGCCGTGGCGGGAGGGTCGAATTGTGGAGTTAGAAGTTTCTTCCCTGCGCGCCATTGAGCGCGACTGGGCAATCGCGGTTCGCCGGGATACCCCTTTCCTCGAGCAGATCGCCCGTGCCGTTCAGGGTCCCTTTCATCTTGTTCATCCCGGAAGTTTCGCTGACAATCTCCTCCAATTCAAAGAGGTGTTGAGAAGGCACGATGTGCCGGGAGATGTCTATTTTGGGAAAAAGGCCAATAAATCGGGGGCCTGGCTGCGAGAAATCGCGAGGCTCGACGGGCGCGTCGATGTCGCTAGTATCCCGGAGTTCGTTCATGCTCTCGCCAACGGCATAAGAGGCGAGAGCATTGGCGTTACCGGGGCGGCGAAGAGCGACGAGCTTTTATGGCTGGCATCCCGACATCAAGCCATCGTCGCTGTCGACGCACTGGACGAGCTCGGGCGGGCGATCGCTATCGCTGCGCAGTCCAAGCCTCTGCACATCCTGCTGAGGGTACTCCCGCCTACGGCGCCGGACAGTCGCTTTGGGCTGAACGACAAAGATTTCGACATCGCACTCAAGAGATGCGCGGAAGCGAAATCTCACATTGTCATGGAGGGACTGTCCTTTCACCTCGAAGGCTACGAGGTGAAACCTCGCGCAGAGCTGGCACTTGCGCTAGTTCCCAAATTACTAGAGGCGCGGGCTATCGGCCTGAAAGCGTCGGCGATCTCAATCGGCGGTGGATTCGCCTGCAGCTTCGTGTCCGAGAAGGATTGGACGGCATTCAAGGAAACGTGCCATCCCGGGCAATTCCATGCCAACAAGACATTTTCGCACTTTTACCCGTTCTATCAATCGCCCATGGGCGCGAGGATGCTGGACGCTATCCTCGATAGTCCGGCGGAAGGCGCAAACCTTGCGGCCGAGCTGCGGCGCCATGAAATCCGGCTTTTTCTCGAACCAGGCCGTGCGCTTCTCGATGGCGCAGGCATGACGGTCTTCCCTGTGCAAGGGTACAAACAAAACCAGGATTACGGCATCGTCACAGTCGCGGGGCTTAGCATGAGCATGTCAGCTCAATGGGTCAACAGCGAGTTTCTTCCCACCCCGATGCTGGTCCAGTTGGGTCCGGAACGTCCACAAGAGCTCACCCGAACGGCGATCGGGGGATCCAGTTGCATGGAGTACGATGTTATCACGTGGCGCAAAGTGCACTTTGAGGCGCGGCCGCGCTATGGCGATCTGATCGTCTATCCCAACACGGCTGGTTACCAGATGGACAAGAACGAAAGCTCGTTTCACCAGCTTGCCCTTCCTCCCAAGATCGTCGTTTCCGAGCAGGACAAACGTTTCGTTTGGAGGATAGAGCAATGACCTTCCAGGATATGCACTCGCCGATGAACATCGCCACCGCAGGGTCTCAGCTGATCGGCAATACGCCCCTGTTCGAACTTGCGAGGACCGGATCAGGCATCCGGCTCCTGCTGAAGATGGAACAACTCAATCCGACGGGATCCTGCAAGGTGCGCATGGCGCGAGAGATGATCCTGGCAGCCGAGCGAGACGGTCGCCTGAAACCCGGCGGGCAAATCGTCGAGTCGAGCTCAGGCAATACAGGAACCGGACTCGCATTCGTCGCCATAGAGCGCGGTTATAAGTTCATCGCAGTTGTCGACAACAACGCCGCGCGAGCAAAATTAAGCGCCATGAGAGCTCTGGGCGCGGAGTTGCGCTTCGTGGGCGGTCAAAGAAGCGATACGGCCAGCACGATCGAACGTATGCGGGTCGCTGGCGAGATCGCCGAGACCGAAGGCGCTTTCTGGCCGGACCAGCACCATAACCCGAACAACAATCTCGGATATGTAGGTCTCGCAAAAGAGCTGCTTCGCGATGTCGGCTCCGATCTCAGATATCTGGTTGGGGCTGTCGGAACGGGCGGAACACTTTGCGGAACCGTCAAGGAGCTGCGCCGTCTCGGCTCAAAAGTCGTCAGTATCGGTGTGGAGCCTGCGGGCTCGATAATCTTCGGCGGCTCGCCCTACCAACATTGGCAAACCGGAGCCGGTGCACCAGCCGGATTTTGCGTCGGGCCGAACGTCGATCATTTCCTGATTGATGAGGAGCTCACCGTCGCTGACGTCGATGCGTTCGCGACAGCACGCATCGTCGCACGGAGGACCGGCTTCCTGGTCGGAGGGACAGCCGGAATGGCGATTTACGTCGCGCTGAGACGTTTACCTTTGCTGGAGCCGGGCAGTACCATTGTCGTCCTCGTCTGCGATGCGGGGGAGAAGTATCTCGACACAATTTACAATGATGATTGGCTCAATGAACGGCAGTTGCTCGACGCGCCGGCCTATCGGCGAATTGAACGGATGTTCGACGCCTATCGGGCGTCTTTGCAGATCGTATCGCCGCCTGGCAAGCCAATCGCATCATCACGGCTGGCCAGCTGAGCGGTAATGACGCTGCGAGCTCCGCAGCGAGACGAGTGGCAACTTACGTGTGGCGCCTCGTCGATCAAAGGGTTCAACGCCAAGAAGGAGTAGTAGCATGGACACGTGCATAACTGTCTGGCAATGGCCCGACGATGAACGCTGGTACGACGAAGGTATCAAGCGCTCCCTGCGGCTGATTTCCGAAGCCGGGTTCACCCATATCAACTGGAACCCCGATTCCGGAAATTCCTATATGCTCAGCGACGCCGAGATTGCTTTCACCGCTGAGATGGTCCGCGCATCGGGACTTAAGGTGAAATCCGTTCACGGCTCCAACGGCCGAAATCCGATCGGCGAAGTTCAGTGGCGAAAAGATCGGCGTGAAGGCAGGGAAACGCGAAGGGACATCCTGTCCCCCCACGAATGGCAGCGGCAGAGCGGGGTGGAACTGGTCAAAAACCGGGTTGATCTGGCAGCAGCTTTCGGTTCGCCTGACATTGTGATGCATATCGACATCACGGATGACGTCTTCCGCTCAAGGGAGGCCGAGGAAGCTTTTTTCACTCCGCTTTGGACCTCCCTGGAAGAGCTTCAGCCATATTGCCTGAAGAAAGGTGTCAAAATCGCCGTCGAAACATTGTTCTGCGCGTCTGCTGAGAGCTTCCTAATGCTCTACGATCGACTGTTCGCACGCTTTCCGGCCGAGTTTGTCGGTCTGTGCTTGGACACCGGCCATTGGGAAATGATTGATCCTGGCGCATGCACCGTGCTTAAACAGTTCGGAGACCGCCTCATCACGACACATGTCAACGACAATTTCGGCGCGACCGACGATCATCTGCTGCCGTTCGACGGCCGTATCGACTGGGGGGTCGTCACCGGTTTGATTGCAGGAACACCATATGAACAGCCGTTGAACCTCGAAACTCATATTGACCGCTACAGCATGCCAGAAGCCGCTTTTTATCGGCGGGCTCACAAAGTTGCCATTCGTCTCGAAGAAATGATTGCGGTCTATCGAACGAAGGATCGCAACGCCCCGGAAGGAGTCCGCAGCGTTGCATGACGCAAGCCTTGCGAATGATGGCAGTCGCACGACATCGGTTCGCTCGCAGCTGGAATTCGTGCTTCTTTCGAGCTAGATATGTGGCTCACCCCTTACGGGGACACCCTGAAACCGACGGTGGAATATGGCATGCTGGACGTGCAGCAAAGACAGAATCTGAGCGGTGCGGCAAGCCGGCTTCTCAACTATATCGAACGGCACCCCAATGCGGTGCTTGTCAGCTCCGCTCTCGATCTGGCTGCCAAGATCGATGCATCCGATGCCACCGTTATTCGATCGATCCAGGCGCTTGGCTTTGATGGCCTCCCTCACCTCAAGACCGTGATCGCAGAAAAGCTGGACGAGGGCACCCGCACACCTGTGGAGAAGGTGGGGGTGACGGTGAGTGAGTTGACGCAGGATCGGACCCGCCCCCCCCTTCAACTGGTTATAGAAGCCTATGCGAGGACGCTTGAGAAACTTTCGCACCCAACACTGGCCGAAGATTTCGAAGCCGCCGCAAAGCTGCTGAACGATGCTAGCCGCGTCGGGCTTTTTGGGGGTGGGCCGCTATCCCGACTAGCGCAGCAAACCGCAACGCATCTTGGGCGCATAGGTCGGACGGCCTTTGTCATGGAAGGGACGGGCCACGCCTTTGCGGACGCTCTTCTTTGTCTTCAGCCGGGCGATGCGGTCATCCTCCTCGCCTATGGCAAGGTTCACAAGGAAAGCCTGCTGATCAAGGAAGAACTTCAGCGTGTTGGCGGGAAGCTCGTAGTTATCACCGACAATCCTGCGGGTCGTCTTGCAAAAGGTGCACAGGCAGTTCTCGAAACGCCGCGTACCGAGGTGGGCAATATGACGTTCTATGGTACAATCCTGCTGGCGCTTGAAACCCTGGTCCTGTCCTTGACCCAGCTCGGCCCGGAGCGGGCCATGGAAACAGCGCGTCGCCTTCGGGATTTCCGCGAAGAACTTGATCACGGCCATTGAACAGTACCGGCTAGGTATGTGCGTCGTGAACGCTACGTCAAGCCGAGGAAATTGCAAGACGATCTCCGGTTGACCGGGACGAAGCAGATGAAGCGCTGTGTTCCCGGGAAAATTAAACTTGATTGCATTAATCATGAATGGTAACAGACACTACGCTGTGTAGTGGGCAGGTTCCGGCAGACGCCGCCATTTCACAGGCTGCGGGGTGCCACGGACGCTGACGGCTTGGTTCGGGCACTGTCGCTGTGTCCGATTCAACGCCAGGAGCCCGATCTATGATATCCAGAAGAACCGTTCTGACTGCCTCCCTGGCCCTAGGGATCGCAGCAGCAACCCCGTGGAAGCACACCGCATGGGCGCAGGGCGATCGTATCCTTCAGATCGCTTCGCTGCGCGAGATCAGCAGCCTCGATCTGGCTGACACCAGCTACCATTTCCGCCGCCTGCGCGTCGCCGAGACGCTCGTAACCATCGACCCGGAAGGTAAGCTCGCTCCCGAACTCGCACAGAGCTGGTCGGTCAGTGATGATGGGCTGGCCTGGACTTTCGTCATTCGCGAGGGTGTTCGGTTCCATGACGGATCAGTCCTAACGCCCGAAATCGTCCGCGTTGCGATCGAAGCCATGCGCAAGGCAAACACCAATGCCGAGTTGGTGTCGAGGCTGCCAATCTCAGACGTGCGCGTGAAGGGTCAGGCTGTGGTCGTGACGCTGGAGCGCCCGTTCAGCCTGGTTCCAGACTTCTTCACCGATGGCCCGGCCGTGATTCTGGCGCCGTCATCGTTTGCCGCTGATGGGACTGTGGCTCAGATCATCGGTACCGGACCGTATCGGATCACCGAGATCGAAGGAAAGACTTTGGTCAAGCTCGAAGCCTTCCCCGACTATTGGGGCGAGCAGCCCCATATCACGAGAGTTCATTTCACCGGCGCGGCGTCCACCGATACGATTGCCAACATGGCTGAGGCAAGGCAGGCAGATCTCGTCCTCGGCGTGCCACCGGCACTGCGTGATCGCGTGGAAGCGAGCGGGGTGCGCATAAAGCGGGCCCAGACCGCACGTATCTTCGGAATCATCTTCAATGCCGAAGATGGGAGGTTCAATGGCCCCGCGGAGCGCCGCGCTATTTCCCTGGCCCTTGATCGGCAAGGAATCGCTGCTGCGCTGTTCGGCAACGGTGCGGCCGCTGCCAACCAACTATTCTCTTCCGCATTCCCGAACTGGTATGATCCCAACCTGCCGCAGATAGAGCGCAACGTCGACGAGGCCAAGCGGATCCTGGCCGAGGCGGGCTGGGCCGCGGGACCAGACGGCATCCTTACCCGCGACGGGACGCGGTTCTCATTTACGGCGATTGCCCAGAAGCGCTTTGAAATACCGCTTCTGGCAGAGGCTGTTCAGGCGCAACTCGCCGAAGTGGGCATCAAGGTCAATGTTGAACTGGGGGGCGCAGGGCAAGTCCTCGAATCGGTGGCCAACGGCAGCTTCGTCTTCGGCTTTACCCCACGCAACTATGGTGCGGTGCCGGACCCTGTAGCTACCCTAGTCCTGGATTATGGCGCAGAAAATGCAGCGACATCCCCATGGAGCGGTATCAATTATCGCAATCCGGAGATGCAAAGTGGTCTCAACGCGTATCTTGCCGCACGGAACAAGGACGAGGTTACGGAAGCCCGTAATAGGCTCCTCGCCATCGTGAACAGCGGTGATCTCCCGGTCGTCCCGTTGGTTTGGTCCGACTACTACGTCTCGGTTTCCGAACGGGTCGATGTCGACAGCGTGCCAGTAGATGCGCTGGAGGTGAGTTTCTGGATCGATCGCGTCAGATGGGCGGAGTAAACTGATGCCCATCCGCCGCATAGTCGGTGCAATCCTTGGCCATATGGTGGCGGTGGTGGGGGTGGCTATCGCGGTTGCCACCCTAGCCTTCATCGCCGTCCAAACGGCACCAGGCGATGTGGCTTTCCGCATCGCCGAGGCCCGCTTCGGCGAGAACTTCAGCATGCGGTCGGTGGAGCAGGCACGCGAAGCGGCGGGAATGAGCCAGCCGATCATCGTCCAGTACGGACGGTGGGTCGGCTCGGCGCTAACCGGACAATTGGGGCGATCCATGGTTAGCGGTCGTCCGGTTGCCCCGGAGGTGTGGCGTAGCTTCCAAACCACGCTCAGCATCGCTGTCGCCGGTGTCAGCCTGGCTTTCATTGTCAGCATGACCATAGGTTTTGCGGCAGGCATGCGGCGGGACAGCATCATCGATCGGGCGTTTCTCGTCGTCTCCGCCGTCCTGTCGTCTGTGCCCTCTTTTCTGCTTGGCATCTTCCTGATCACGACATTCGCCATCGGTCTGCAATGGCTGCCGGCCGCCGGCAACAATTTGCCGGGCTACGCCGTTCTTCCCTCATTGACGCTTGCGATCGCGCTGCTGCCGGATCTTTCCCGCGTCGCCCGCAACGCCGTGGTTCGTACGATGCAGGATTTTTATCCGACCTACGGCCGCATCAAGGGACAAAGCTGGCTGCGGATCATTCTTTTCCATGCGCTGCGACCGACGCTCGTACCTGTCGTCGCCTATTCCGGGCCGCTGATGGCGGGTACGATCGGCGGTCTGGTTGTCATCGACGTCCTCTTCAATCTCGATGGCCTCGGGACCCAGTTGATCGACAGCGTGCTCGCCGCCGATATACCGATGGCCATGGGTGCGGGGCTGCTGATTGGCATTTCTGTCGTTGTCGTCAATGGCATTGCGAATATCGCCGTGCAATTGCTCGATCCACGTCTGATCGCGCCGGGACCCTGACCATGACCATGCGGCTACCCGAACTGCTTCTTGAAAAGCGCCGGATCCTGCCATCGCCGGGTATCGTGCTCTTCGGTTTCCTGCCGCTGGGCATCATGCTTTTTCTGGTCCTGTTCGGACCGGCGTTACTGACCGTCGATCCCAACCGCCAGGCCCTCAGTGCCGCCTATGCGCCGCCATCGGCGGAACATCTGCTCGGCGCAGACAATCTCGGTCGTTCGCTCGCCGCCCGTGTGATCGCCGGTGCACGCATCTCGCTGGGAATAGCGGTGGCCGGGGCGATCGCGTCGTTGATTACCGGCCTGGCGCTCGGTTTCCTCTCGGCGTTCCATGGCGGCTGGATCCGGCAGGTGATCATGAGGCTCTCCGACGTGATCATCGCCTGCCCGAGCCTTCTGTTCGTCATTCTCGTTTCCAGCCTGCTGGGTGGTGGGATCGGCCCGATTCTCTTCGGCCTCTGGATGTCGCAATGGCCGGGCTTTGCCCGCCTGACGGCTGCCATAGCCCGGCGGGAACTGGCCTCCGATCATGTCGAGGCCTCGCGCCTACTCGGATTTGGTCGGACATATGTCTTCCGCGTTCATGTGCTGCCGGCGATCGCACCGTATCTGACTTCCCTTGGAGCCCTCACTGTTGGCGCCAATGTCTTGACCATCTCGTCCGTCGGTTTCCTCGGCCTCGGCCTCAGACCGCCGGACGCCGAATGGGGTGCGATGATTGCGGGAACCATGACCTTCTTCCGCAGCTATCCACACATGGTGCTGGCCCCAGCCGCGGCGATTCTCATCTGCACGCTATCGGCCACGGTGATCGGCGAATATTATAGTGGGCGTCGCCAAGGCGTCGGGGAGGCCGTCTGAGTGGGCACTCTTGCCGTCGAAAATCTGACGATCGCAACACCGCACCGCGTTGTTGTCGAGAACGTTTCCCTGACCGTAGCGTCGGGCGCGATCCTTGCCGTGCTGGGGGAGACAGGTAGCGGCAAGAGCCTGATCGGCAGCGCTATCATGGGCCTCGTCCCGAAAGGCGTTTCCGTGTCCGGCCGCGTCGTTGTCAACGGTCGCATATATGATGCGAGCGACAGCCATGCGCTTCGATCGCTCTGGTCGAAGGATATTTTTCTACTGCCGCAGGAACCCTTCAACGCACTTGCCCCGCTGCTCAGTGCTGATGTCCAGGTTGCCGAGCAGATCAAGGCGCCGACGACCTCGGCCGATGCTGCCGCGGCGCTTTCCGCGATGCAACTGGACACCGAGCATCACCGCAAGCGACCGTTCGAGCTTTCGGGCGGCATGGCGCAGCGCGTCATGGCTGCAATTGCATCTGTTACCCGCGCCGGCATTGTCATCGCCGACGAACCGACCAAGGGGCTCGACGCAGACCGACGTAGCGTGGTGGCGGAGGTGTTCAAAGCACTGCGAGAAAGCGGCCGCGCAATCCTCCTGATCACCCACGATATAGCACTCGTGCGGTTGCTGGCCGATCAGATTGCGTTCCTCGACGAACGTACGATAATCGAATCCGGACCGGCCGCCTCGGTCCTGCGCCAGCCGCGAACGGACTATGCGCGTCGTTATATAGCCAGTGACCCGTCGACCTGGGAACGTCGCGCCTATTCGCGCTCGCACACGCCGAAGGTGATCGAGGCCGATCATCTACGTATCGGTATCGGCAACCGCGTTCTCGCGGACAATCTGAATTTTCATTGCCATGCCGGACACATCTCAGCGCTCCTGGGCAAGAGCGGCATTGGCAAGACGACGCTTGGCCGGACCTTGCTCGGCCAGACCACTCCCCTCGGCGGCACTATCCGTCGGCCGATCGGCAAACAAGGCAAGTTTCTTCAGAAACTCCATCAGGATCCAACGCGCGTATTCTCGCCCTGGCAGTCCCTTGGGCGCAGCATGGAAGACCTGCGTAGTATACCGGATGGCGAGCGCATCCTGAGCGAAGTTCCCGGGTTGATGCAGCGTTTCGGCCTGCGTCGCGACCTGCTCGATCGCCGTCCGCACCAAGTCAGCGGCGGGGAAGCACAACGACTTGCGCTTGTTCGGATCCTCGCGACGAAGCCGGGGATGCTGATTGCCGACGAACCTACGTCTCGACTTGATCCACCTGTGCAGGAGCAGGTCATACGATATCTGCGCAAAGTGGCTGACGAGGACGAGCTGGCTATTCTGTTGATTACCCACGACCGCGACCTGGCTACCGCTATCGCAGACCGCCAGATGTTGATGGTGGCCGAACCGACCTCACCCGCGACACTGCTCGACGTCACTCGAGCGCATCTCCATACCATCTGAACAGCACGTAATAGACATTACGCTGCTTATCGGATATATCTGCATTGCGTAGCTATTACTACGTTTCGCGTCATCCCGGTAAGGACATCCTCATGCAATTCGACCCTCAGCTTTGGAAGGCAACCATAGGCTTTCGATCCCGTATCGCCGCTGCAATCGGACTTGGCTTCCTGTCATTGATGCTCGGGATTGCACGATTCGTTGTCCTTGGCTGGTTGATTGCCCGCTTGTTTGAAGGCGCCGGACTCGCCGATCTCGGGGTGGCAATGGTTCTCCTGCTGGCAGTGATATTTCTGCGCATGGGGCTTGAGTACGGCCGTGCAGTCCTTGCACACCGCACGGCGGCTCTTATACAGGACCGCGTGCGTCTGAGCCTTTACGACCAGATCGTCAGGCTGGGACCAGCATGGCTCGCAGAGCGGCGCACAGGAGCGATCGCACTTTCGACCATCGACGGTGTCGAGCAGCTTCAAACCTTCTTCGGTCAGTTCCTTCCTCAGTTTGCCATTGCACTGCTCGCCCCGGTCCTTCTCTTTGTTATCCTTTCCTTTTGGGACATTCCTGTCGCTGCGGTCATCTCTGTCTCCGCGATACTGGCTCTCATCCTGCCGGTTGTTCTCAATAAGATCGGCGAGGAGTCGACGCTACGACGCGTCCGTTCCTTCAAAGCTTTTGGCGCGGACTTCCTAGATGCCGTTCAAGGGTTGCCGACGCTGAAGGCATTTGGGCAAAGCGCTGCCTTCGGTGACCGCCTGGCGCTCAAGGCAAACCAGTTGGCTGAAAGTACGATGTTCGTTCTGCAGGCGAGTCTGATGAGCAGGGCGCTGACCGACCTTGCCATTGCCGGCGGCGCGGCCGCCGCTATCGCTCTCGGGGCCTGGCGCGTCAGTCACGGGGAAATGAGTATCGAGGCACTGCTGATCGTTCTGATGGCCGGAACCGAAGTGTTCCGCCCGTTGCGCGATCTGCGGTCACTGCTTCACCGTGGAATGATGGCAAACGCGGCAGCTGTCGGGATCAAGAGCTTGCTGGATGCGACGCCGCCACGGCCACCGCGCGAAACAACCTCCAGCCCGGACCTGGAACCCTCAATCGCGTTCGAGAATGTTGAATTCAGCTATTCGGATGAACGCGGTGCAGCGCTTAAGGGCATTTCGTTCGACGTAAAGACCGGCGAGCGTATCGGTATCGTCGGTTACAGCGGTTCCGGAAAATCGACGATCGTCAAGTTGCTCCTTCGATTTTACGACCCCGATTCCGGCTCGATCCGCGTTGGCGGTCATGAGGTCACGACGCTATCGGCCGACCACATCCGCGACCAGATCGCCGTTGTTCAGCAGGATACCTACTTGTTCTACGGAACGGTCGAGGACAACATCCGTATTGCGCGTCCCGGCGCGACCATGGAGGAGATCGAGGCGGCCGCTTGTGCAGCCAATGCGCATGAATTCATCTCGGCCCTGCCGCAGGGCTATCGCTCGGTGATCGGGGAGCGCGGTCTGCGACTGTCCGGCGGGCAACGACAGCGCATCGCTATCGCGCGTGCGGTTCTAAGAAACGCTCCGATCCTCGTTCTGGACGAAGCACTGTCGTCTGTCGACGCCGAGAATGAAAGCGTCATTCAGGCTGCCCTTGACGATCTCGCCCGCCAACGGACCACTGTCGTCCTCGCCCATCGCCTTTCGAGCGTCATCGATGCCGATCGCATCCTTGTGGTGTCCGACGGACGTATCGCCGACAGCGGCACGCATGCGGAACTGATAGCCCGCGACGGCCCCTATCGAAGCCTGATGGCCGAGCAGATTGCGCTCAGCGAGCGTGATGCCTTGCTCGACTTCACACCTGCTGCGGCAACGCGGGAAAAGAACGAAGTCACTGTCGTACGGAAATCCGCCGCAGAAACGCGGCTCACCGAAGGCGAGAAGATCGCCGCAGGTCTCACAGCATTCCAGACGCTTGGAACGCTGTTCAGTCTCATTGGGCCCTGGCGCCGGCAATTGATCCTGACCGTCACCTCCGGGGTGGGACGCGTCTACGCCTTGATTGGCGTCAGCGCCCTCAGTGCCCTGACGGTCGCAGCCATCAAGACGGGCTCATCTTTCGGACCGTACCTGATCTGGATGGCGGTACTGGTCCCCCTTGCGGCATTCCTGCAATGGAACGAGTCCTGGCGGTCCCACGACATGGCGTACAGATTGCTCGCGCAAATGCGCGTTGATCTCTACCGCGTCCTGGACAAACTTGCACCGGCATATCTGCTCAAGCGTCGATCCGGAGACCTCGTCTCGCTTGGCACGCAGGACGTCGAGACGGTCGAATATTTCTTCGCCCACGTGGTCGCACCTGCAATAGTAGCGCTGCTGGTGCCGACGAGCGTGCTGATCGCCCTCGCCTTCATAGCATGGCCAACCGCAATCGTCCTTCTGCCTTTCCTGCTCTATGCGGCCCTCGCACCTGTTTTCGAGCGGCGTAAGGTGGACGAACTCGGCGGGCAGGCGCGCAAAGACCTGGGGGGTCTCAACGCCTTCGTCGTTGACACGGTCCAGGGCCTGGGTGAGCTCATCGCCTTTCGTTCGACCGCAACACGCCGGAAAGCCTTTGAGGAGCAAACGGCCGAGTATCAGCGTACGAGGCTCGCTCTCAATGCCGATCTTTCATTCCAGGTCGCGAAGCAGGAACTGGTCCTGGCGCTCGGCTCGGCATCAGTCCTGATCACCTCGGCGGTCCTGATACACACCCATGCATTCGAGCCTTCCTATTTGCCGCTTGTCACTCTGCTCTCCTCCGCGGCGTTCGTCCCGGTGTCGGAGCTTGCCCAGGCGGCAAGACAACTCGCGGATTCGATCGCATCGACCCGGCGGGTCCGCGCCGTTCACGTCGAACCGGTTCCCGTCACGGACGGGCCGGAGTTGCTGCCGGAGACGAGCGGTGGATCGCCCCTTGAATTCTCGAACGTCACCTTTTCCTACGACAGGACTGGTCCTGCCGTTCTTGAAGACATCGATTTCAAGGTGCCGGCCGGCGCGAGGATTGCCCTTGTGGGCTCATCTGGAGCCGGCAAGACGACGATCGCAAATCTCATGCTCCGTTTCTGGGATCCTGAGAAGGGGCGCATCTCGATAGACGGCCATGACGTTCGTGACATCACGCTGGACAGTCTTCGCGAACATATCGCGCTCGTTGCGCAGGATACGTATCTATTCAACGCGACGCTGGCTGATAACATTCGCCTCGCCCGTCCTGACGCATCCGATGATGACCTGAACCTCGCCATCCAACGCGCTGCGCTCTCGGATTTCGTCGCTTCATTGCCAGCCGGACTGGAGACGCCGGTCGGAGAGCGAGGTGTTCAACTCTCCGGCGGGCAGAGGCAACGAATATCCATCGCCCGTGCGTTCCTCAAGAATGCTCCGGTGCTGATCCTCGACGAAGCGACATCCCATCTGGACGCTGCCAGCGAGGCGCACGTGCGGAAGGCGCTCGATGAACTGATGATCGATCGAACGACCGTGATCATCGCTCATCGCCTTTCCACCATTCGGGCAGCCGATGAGATCCTGGTCATGCGCGATGGTCGCATCGTTGAACGGGGAACTCATCACGATCTGATAGACTTGGGCGGCTTCTATGCTGAGCTTATTGGCCATCAGTCCGCCGGGATATCAAGGATGGAATTTGCTGCGGCCAGAAGTTGATGAAGAACCGTGTTTCCTGGCGCGCCTCAGGCTGGGCTTGTTGTCCAACCAGTTCACTCATAGCGCCGTTCCCCGTTGTGCCATTTCCCGCAATCGCAATTTCGGAGCCGCGATGTCAGAGCTCTTCACTTCATTGTCTTGAGGGAGATCTGCCCATTCGGGACCGATCTCATCACGCATCGCCCCTGGACGATCCATGCCTCCTGCCACGCTTTTTTCGATGCTTTTCTTTAATCAGCGGCCGGCCGATTCTTGCCTCGACCGACCTCGAACGCATGTCCTGCAGGTCTCTCTCAGCAGCAGCAAGATCGTCATGTGGCAGGAAATGGCCACGAACCCAGTCATCAACGTACTTCCTCAAATCCGCGACGGCGCGATTCTTGATGAAGGCCAGGACCAAGGCCCAGCTTTTCGGCCTGTGGCTGATCAACCGCTCCAGAAGGATGCCGGTCGCCTGCATTAGCTTGAGGTCAAACGTGTTCTTGCTTTCCCAGGCGTAATCCAAAAACGCTTCAACGACGGTCAGATGCGATCTCATCTCCGCGTTCTGGTTACCAATAAAGGCGACGAGCGCCCGGAAGTCGGTGATATCTGCCGATCCGTCGGCCTTAAACGCCTCGAGAAGGTTCTCGGGATCGATCGAGACATGGCCGTGGCGCCGCCAGGCAAGCTGAACCAGTACCTTGGCATAGCGCGCGGCATCGATAAGTCCGTTTTCTCTGGCAAAAGCGAAAACCGGTTGAAGCCAAACGCCCCTAGCTGAAACGGCTTGCTCGGCGACCTGACGGTAGTAAAGATCCTCGCTTACCAGCATCTGATTGTCAGCCGCGAGATTGGCTGCGTCCAATACCTGGGCGTCGAACATTTCCGTAAGAAGCGTCGCCATTTCTGAAGGCTTATCCGGCGCAACGGCCGGTCTCACCTCGCATGAAGCCGTGATCTTGACGAGCTGCTCGGCGATGAAGGCACGCCGCGCGGCGATGTCCTCCGCCGAGTGCTCCTGTTTGATATACTGACCGTCGTGCCAGGCGATGGTCATTGAAGGCCCCCGCTCTGTGTCCTGCTTGCCTACAAGCTCCCTGATTTCATCGATGGTCGATTGGGCGACGATGAGCGTGCCGAAAACGGCTTTCAGGACATCGAAGCTGTCCATCGTCGCCACTGTCCAGGCCGTATAGGTGTCGAGGACGGCCCCCTGGGCGCGATGCTGCCTGATGATTGCGATTGCGGATTCGCGTTGAGCATGCATGCCGACGCAGGTCTGCAAATCGACATTTAATGAGCGAATATACTCCGCGAAGCCGATCGTATCTCCGCCAAGATGCGAGGCGACCATGTTCAGCGGGAGGTGCTTGACGATGTAGAGGTCAGCGAGTTTGCGATTGCTTTCAGAGACACGGCGCACCTGATCGAGGGCGGGCTGGATGTCGCCTTCCTGCATGGTGACCGTGTAGAATCCCTTCGCATCGGGGAATCGCTTCTCGAAATTCTCCATGACATCGTGAAGGGCATGAAGGTATTTGTGCTTTATTTCGGCGACCCGCCAGACGCGATCATCTCCGAATGCCGCCGGCATCGAGAATGTCGCGCCGACCTTCAAGCCAAGTGCTGCTTTGGCGGTTGGGTGAGTAGGGGTGAACACCCCATCTGCGGGTCGGTCAACGCCCTCCTCGATGACGAAAGCGTTTTGTTGCCCTTGAGCACCTTCGAGGCGGACCCAGCAATCAGTTGCCACAATATTCGCTGCAGGGATCAATCCATCGTCTGGATCCATCATGATCAGCCCGAAGTAGCGCAACGCAACGTCGGGATCGTTCTTGTCCTGCTGCAACACGCCATAGGCAAAAGCGAGGGCCTTCTGGCCTTCGCCGACAGACCGAAGCGTCTGCGCTATGACCATTTTCTGGCCCGCTGAGCCTTTTGCCTTGCCGAAATCGATGCCGTCGAGAATCGGTTTTATCTCCTCGTCGCGGTCTGTTCTGCGCAGAACCGCGAATAAGGCGAGATAATTATCAAGATGGGGGTCAACTTCGATTGCGCGGCGGAGCACCGTTTCGGCTTCGCTCAAAGCACCCCGATTGAAATGGAGAAGGCCCTGAGCATTCAGGAAAAATGGAAGGTTGCAGATGTTTTCGGGAAGGCGTTCAAAGAACCGCAAGGCGCGCTGCCGGATGGGGCTGTCGTTTACGAATGCACGCGCAAGGGTGCGTAGTTCCTCGCTGTCGTGATCCTCGGCGATATGGCCATCCAGCAGATCGGCGACCACCGCCCAATCGCCGCGTTTAGCAGCATGAAGTGCGACCATCATCCGGTTTGCAATATGGCTCTCGGCATCAATCAGGCGAAGAGCAGCATGGAAGGCCTCATCCGCGATCTGCTCGAACCGTTCAGCGCGCGCGAAATCGGCAACGACGATACTCGCCCTAGGCTCGTGCTCCGCTTCCGCAGCGACGGCCCGAACCTCATCTTCGACGACACATCCGTCAGCGAGTTTCAGTTTTGCCAATCTTCCAGCAGCGGCGACAACAGGACGCTCGACGGGCGGAACCTGATCGAGTTCGGTGTCGTAAAGTTTAGCGAGACCTTGCCAGTTTCTCGTCGAGGCATTAATCTGAAAAGCGAGCACCGTCGCGTCTGGACCGGCTGGAAGTTTTCCGAGTAACTCCCTTGCGAGAACCTCATCGTGCTGATCGAAGGCGACGACTGCCGCGCGGCTAACGATGCCGATGTCGTCCGGGACCAACGCCAAGCCCTGCTGTGCGATTTCCATTGCACGCGCGAGCTCATCGAGCATATGGAGCGCGACGACGATGTTTCCGCAAATAGCGGCGTCTTCGGGGCGTAGATCGGCATCGCTGCGACGCGCATCGTCCCACAAAGGGATCAGCGCGTCGACCGCTGCGGTCAATCGTTTGCGTTCGTCTGCGGCAAGAAAACGGGAATGCTGAAAGCCTTCCGACGTCAGAATCTCGTCGATTTCGGCTTCAGCAGCGAATTGCACGGCATTGGGGTCACCCGGATGGACATCAACGGCGGCCTTTGCGGCCGTCCGCCATTCCGCTGGCGTGCCGCGGCGCCGAAGAAAGTCGACCCGCCCGATAGCGACGGCGGCTGAGGTTTTCAGGCCTTCCGGGAGAAGGTCCAGTGGCTCTGTAATCGTATCATCGAACCTGGCTGCCTGAACCAGATAGCCGGCCAAACCCTCATTGGTGGGATCTTCAGCGAGTGCGGCTTCGCCGAAGGTAAGCAGTTCCTGCCAACGGCCTTGCAGCAAAAGCGAAAAGGCCTTGTTCGCGATGGCCTTCGGCTCGGTCGGTGCATGCTCGTAGGCTTCAGCCAGCAAATCGGCCGCGCGTTCGTCGTCTCCCAGTGCAAAAAGGCAGGATCCGATATTTGCCTTGATGCGAAACAGGATGCGGCCCGAGGCTGTCGCCGCAACACGAGCGAGCAGGCTCTCGAACAGCGGCAGCGCAACGCGAGGTTTACCCTCGACGGCGAGACCCCTGTAGGTATCGATTTCGCCATCGAGATGGGATTCTAGCACGTTGGCAACGATCGTGGCATCACCGGGTGCAACCGCCCGCGGCAGCACGAGCTGCGTTAACGCCTCATGCATTTGCGCGAGATTTGTTTGCGTCTCCGCTTGACCGCGAAGCAATTCCTCGGTGTTGTCGAGGATACGACCACTGAAGGGACCATAGCTGGGATCGAATGCCTTCCGGGCCTCGTCGTACTGGAGAATCCGCTCTTCGAGATTTCCCCAGCCCCAAATGTACACCAGCATCTCGCGGCCACTTGCTCGAAGCTCGCGGGTTATCACGCGTGCGAGCTCGTGCATGTCTCCATCATCTGGCGCCGTCGTGACAATGTAGAATTCACGCAACGCTGGCTTGAACTTGAGCGCCTTCTCGACCTCGGTACGCACTTCTTTCTCGGTTAGGACTTTTCCGTCGCCCTTTAACTTGCACTGGATTCCGACAAGCTGGTCGAGGTCGCGGTCACGATTACCATAGAGATCGACGCCATCCTGCCCCTGCCCGCGTCTTGCATTAAGCTGAACCGCGGGATCCTTGAGAAGGCAACGCCAAAGTGTCAGGCTTGCTCTCTCGAAGGCCTGTTCGTCTGCTGGTTTGGGAATTTGCGTCGCGGCAAGTGCTGACATGATAGCTCGGCTATGTCGTGGGGAACCCCACGCCGAGATCGGCCAGGAAGGTGGCCATCAGGTCATGGACGTTGCGTTGCCGTAAGGCGCGTTGCTCCTTGATGTCGGGCTCTTCATTGTCGCCGGGGATTTCGAACTGGGCAACGGCGACAGGACCCTCACGCAGATAGCCATCGTCCGGGTTGGGGTCGCAGAAACGCCTCAGAAGGATCGCGAGGGCCTGTTGAATAACCTCGTGGTGCTGTCCTCCGAGGGCTTCCTTGAATTTCGCGACGGCAGCCTCCAGCTTGCCGTTGGCGTTGGCAAGGCAATAGACAAGGTCATGGGCATCCTTGCGTTCGCTGCGGTGGTCGAACGCAAAAGCCTTGAGGCAAGTAAAAGAAACGATGTTGGCGAATGGTATGGTCTCGGTGGACCGTCCGGCCTCTCCCAAAAGGTCAGCCGTCACTTCCATCTTGTCGTGAAGATCGAAGACCAACGAGGCATGCGGAATGTTGACGGCCGAAACATTTCCTTCGGTTGGCAGTTCTTGAAGGGCTCCGCCCCGCAACTTCGGATCATCGGCCAGGAATTCGAGGATTACGGTTACACCGTGCTCGGTCTTGGTCTTCCAGCGCCAATTGACCTTGTCCCCCTTTGCGTTTTCCCCGCGCTCAAAGCCCATCTTCTTCAGGTTTTCTTCAAGCGTCCGGTAGGCCTCGATGTTAGCGAGAATGGAAAGATCGACGACGACATCGATGTCGCCGGTTCCCGCGTGCGGAGGAACGTCGGGTGGCCGGGCGGTAACAAGATACCGAGGGGTCAGCCCACCAACCAAAAAGACCGAATTGCGCCAGGGACCCAGCCCTCGGAAGAGCGTCACCAGGACGCGCTCACAATCTTTGGTAACATCGGAACTGTAATCTTGAAGGACTTGCGGTTTTGTCATTACACACCGAGCTTTTCAAGGCGAAGATGTTCCGCCAGTTCTTTTGAACGGCCCCCCGCCTGAAGGAGGTCAAGATAGGTTTGAAGAGGGTCTGCGAACCACGCGTCGTCGATCCGCTGACGAAAGACAAAGGGATCATGTGAGCCCTGCTCTACAAGCGCAAGATTCCAGCCCTCTCGTACCGGCCGAGCGTCGATCGTCTCAAGAACTGCCTCCTGCGCGTGACCAGCCTGCAGGCGACAATGAACCTGAGTGACATTGGAAAGGTGGGGGGCATGAACTTGGCCACCCATCAGCCCAGTGATCTCGTAGGCAAGATCATGATCATCGCACGCACGATCAAGTCGGCGCACAAGCTCCCCGACTTCCGAGGCACGAGCGTAGTAGTGGCGGAGAGGTTTGGGCTTCACGTTCGATTGATGGGCAGCCCAGGCATCAAGCAAGGCGCGAGGACTACTTAGACGACGCTCTTTAGCCGGTCCTGATCCCCTTACCTCGACCCATTCAGTTCGCTCAAGGGCTATAAGCGTCTGCGAAACAGTTGTGGGTGAGACCGACGCACGTTCAGCAATCTCGTGAACGCCGAACCAGTGGCCAGCTGTCAGCCAGACCGCGTGAAGGGTTTGGGCCCTACGGCCCACGAAGAGGCTCGTGAGTTTTCTGGCTTGCTGTTTACGCGCAGGTTTTTCCACGTACAGGAACGCGCCCGGTGCCGGCACGTAAAGGCTGCCGCTTCTATCAAAGAAGCCCACAGCCTCATTTTGAAGTTGGGAGCGTCCTCCGGGAGAAATCGTGTCTGCGATCACAACGGGAACGACGATATCCGCCTTCATATCCATGTGCAGGATAACATTGCGGAGCTGCCAAATGGCCTCGCGCACGTCCCGTGGATAAGCAGTGCGCTTGACCTCGGCAACGAGCAGAACGTCGCGGCCTCCAATCGTCGCCCCGATCAGATAATCCGCTCGATATGGCTCAAATGCGGCCTCCTGTTCGCTGATACGAACAGAGACGCCGGGCACATTTTCCAGCGCCAACAGAAACTCTGCAACCAATGTGTCCGGTGTTATGCTGTCGATCATCCTTATTCCCTGCGCAGCGAATAAAGCAGATTTATCTTATATGCCGTTTTTTGTCAATATTTGCTGCGCAGCGTATAACGGCCCGTCGCTATCCAACCTGTCATGGACTGAACCGGCCATAGACTTCGCGAAAGGATATGGGGCCTACTCACGGGGCCGAGCGACGAAAACTCGGACTGGGCGCGCATCACAGACCGAAAAGGTAAGCAGCATGGATGAAAACAAAAGTCACCGCGTGGACAGCGCAAACTTGCCAGATCGTTTCCCGACGCATCGTCACAGTCCACAGTTTTGGGAGGAACTAGGCCGGACCGTTGCCACCTACGGGTTCCTCGAAGAGGTGTTGGGTAAGGCCATTTTTGCGTTTTCTGGCACAACTACCTTTAGCGATGATGCTCTCGCCGATGCCTTGGCCAAGTGGCAGGTGACCCTCGAAAAGGCGCTAACTGACGCACTCGCTTCTCTGATCGGCGGATACGAGAAGGCTGTCAAAGCGAACGGCAATCTGAAGATGAAGAATCTCGACGATCTTATCTCTGATCTTAGAAAGGCTACCGAGGTGCGAAACGCGATTTGCCACGGATCGTGGCGTTCACCCAACGAACAAGGTGCGTCTCGGCTACATTTCGTCAATCGGAAGCTCGAGATATTCGATACATCCGTGGACATCGCCTTCCTCCGACAGCTTCAACAGCACGTGGCGGAGCTTGCCGTTGCGGTGGTGAACACGGTGACAATCATGGGCTACCAATTTCCTGGGTCTTCCGGTCCAGGAAAGTCTATCTGGTGACGACTCACAGCAACGGCATTCGCAACTCGATTCAGGTACTGAGGCAGGGCTAGCAAATTAAGGATGGAACCGCTTCGTCTGCTAACGACTATCGCCAGCTTCCCAGGGCGGGCGCGATAGCGACATGATGGCGCGCGCGAGGTGGCAAGGCGGGAATCCAGCATGACCGCGAGTTGAGTGCACCCTTTCCAGCTATTTCGGTCTCCAAGGCGCTTGGCAATGTCTCGATCTATTGCGGTTGCTTGACCGCGCATGTCAACAGTAACGAAACCGTCTCCATTCGCATGCATTTTCTGAAAGCTGATCGACATTTCCTGTCCTCGAACCGGTTCAATTCTGCCCGAACTTCACAACCCTTTGAGAAGGGGTCGTTTGCGGGAGGGGCGAAATCCTACGTTAGCGGCTATGGTTTACCGAACATTGATTGTGATACGGGTTTAGAAACACAATTGTCGAAAACAAGACGGGTTGAAATGCCCGTATCGCAAACCTTCGTTTGTGAGAATCTGGCGAGCGATAGCGAGGAACCGCTTATCGTAGATGTATGCACAAGAAGGAAGGTGGTTGAGGCGCGATGGTTAGACGGTTCTGTGCTTGTTTGGCGATATCGGCGGGAGTTTTCGCAATCGGTCATGGGCCGACGAGGGCGCAACAACCGGATAGTTCTGCTGCAAGGATCCAGAAGATCGTTGAATCCTGCCTCAGCACTCCACCCGGTGCAACGGGAAAGGTTATCGTTTCTGCGACATTCGGGCCAGATGGCTCACTCATGGATAAGCCCGAGATTGTCCGAAAAGGCGAAGGCCCGATTAATAACACGTATGCATACGCGGCCCTCAGGGCGATCTTAAAATGCGAGCCACGGCTCGTCGGTCTCGGCCTTCAGGGTAAAGTCACCTTCAATTTTGATCCTTCAGGTCTACCACCGGCCTTACATGACAACACTTCAGCCGAAGTGCTCGCTCTCAATGGCGAACAGCTAACTATAAAGGTCAACGGTATACGAGTAGAACTCTCGATGCCAAATGGGTTTTGCCGTGTTACTCCGGAGGGGACACCCGCTGAGAGGGAGTTGTTGCGGCGAACGAGGCCGCCCACTGGCAGGAAAGCTGATCTACTCGCTATGGGCGTCGACTGCGAAACGAGCAAAATTTTGAAGGCAGGTAAGCTTCAACGCTTTCGTCGTATGTTTTCCCTCAATCTACTGACCAATGACGATTTACCAACGGGAGAGGCTTATCTGGCCGACGCCTTCCAGCGTTTCAGCGCCCGAGAGCCGTTAACCGCGCGCTATTGGCAAAGTCCCCCGATTAGTGGATTTCCAGCCGTGGGGCGCGATGATCGGGCCGTTTATGTCGCCCAGAGAGCCGTCAAGGGCGGGAAAATTACGTTCTCGGGCGTGAGCGCGTACGCAAACATCATGAAAGTTCCGCTCATAGTGAACATAATGAGCTTCGATGGTACTGATGTGAGCAAGGAGACGGTAGCGATAATGCGCTCAGTCGTCACGACCTTGTCAGTCAAACCATAACAACGTCCGATCATTGCCGACAAGTCGGGCCGCTAACGTAGGATTTCGCCCTCTCCCGCAAACGACCCCGAGAAGGGCGCGGGCGGCGTCTGGAGGGGCGACAGCGTTCAGCGGAGCAGGACGCCATCAATATAGATGTTGCGTACGATCTTCACCCAACCGGGATTCATGCGGGCGCCGCTGTGAGGATTCGCGCGCAGGAAGTCCGCAACCTCATCGAGTGTGGAAAGCGTCACCGGCGCGACGTTCGAGCCGAACTGGTGGCAAGCGTAGAAGCCATCAGAACCCCGCTCCACTCTGCTTTTCAGCGCACCTGCGATGATCCGTTCAATCCTGGTTACGGGCATCATGGGTTCCGCTACTTGCGATCTCGGGATCGTTCAAAATTCTCTCGATGCGTTGAGCCGATGCGAGCACATCGTCGAACGCTGGCGCAGCCCCGAAGATCATCGCTGTTGTGTTAGCGTAGTCCGCCCTGAGTGCCTCGACCATGCCGGTGACCGGTTCGATGGCAAAGCTCCCTGGCAGCGCAGAGGCGAGGTCATAGTCAGGTCGGTCGAAAAACATCCGGGCATGCCGCACGCAGTCGGCGCCCAAGTCGAGATCGGTGATCGCTGTCTGGCCGGCCTCGGACTGGAGAAGGCAATGCAGGTCATAATAGTGCCGAGAGACGCGCTGGCCTTCCTGGCGCAAAACGCCCCGCCGCTCATACCATCGGCGCAGACCGTGCGCGATAACAATCTTGTCCCAAAAGGTCCGCGTTGCTTCGACAGTAGTCACGCCTTCGACCGCGAGTTCGAAGCCCGCGGCCTCATCGAGGTCGTCGCGGAATACCGTGATGTCGATGTCCTCGGAAAAGCGCTGAATCAGGCCGTAGGCTTTGGATAATGAAGTGCCACCCTTGAAGAGGAGGCGCGGCGCGCCTGTGGGCCGCTCGTGATAGAGAGCGTTCAAAGTCCAGCAGACCCAGAAGTCCTTCTCAACATTGCCGACCGGCGCGCCGAGCCGGTTTGCCGTCGCGAGGAAAAGATCGAGGCGGTCTTGCGCGGACGCAGTGATGATCTGCTTATAGGCTGCCGAGCTCACTTCCGCACCGCTCCTGTTTCGATGGGGCTAATCATGTCGCGCAGGAACTCCTGCATCCAGATCGGCAGCGCAGATAGACCGTTCCGCAGATCGTCGCGAATGGCGTCGCCATGCTTGGGATCGGTGAAGAGACGATGAAGCACCGCTCGGATGCGCTCACGCTCGGTGTCCTGGGTCAGCATGTCTTGCATCCAATGTAGCGCCTGCACGACGCGCATGGCCGGCCGGTCAGCCCAGTAGAGACGGCTTGGCGCGGCGAACTTGAAATGGATCTCCTGTTTGCCGAGTTTGATCGGCTTTAGCCGGGCATCCACCAACACCTCAATGCGTGCTGGAACGGCTGTGGTGAGGCCGAGATCGTTGGCGGCAGTCATTCCGTCGATTACCGCACGCGCCTGGTCGCGGCGGGTGACGGCACGGATGACAGCGCGACAGTCGGGAACGGTAGGGCGGCCAGTCAGCGCATTCTTGCGCGGCCGGTCATAGAGCCCACGGTCGATGCGCCGCAGTTCGCCAGCAGCAGCAAGACGCTGGAGCGTCTTGTCGACGGCAACACGACTGCCAAGGTCGGCGAAGTCACCTGGCGTCCAGACTTCATCCGGTTGGGACGCGACCCGGTCCAACAGCCGAGTGCGCAGATCAGTATCTTGAGCCAGAGTTTCCATGTCCGAAATATGCTACATTTTTCGGACAGAGCCCAGGACGCGAGCACTCACAGGAGCCCGCACCGCCTTCAACCTTTCCACGCTCGCGAAGATATGCGCTCACAATACCGCGCCGGGTTAATGCTGGCGTTTCCGCGCAAGCGCACGACCGATGTAGACCTTCGACTTCGCATGAAGTGCGTCGCCGTTGATTGCGATGAAGACGTCTTCAGGCATCGATGAGAATCCTCGCTATGCGTCGGCCGGACCCTCGGTCCGACGGGCTGCGCCCATGCAGGACGCGCCAGTTGTCGATGATGAGGATGTCGCCCTGGCGCCAATGATGCGCTTCCGACGGAGCGTCGGCGATCCGGGCTTCGACAAACCGCATGGCGCTCCGGCCGCGCTCGTCCAGGGCTTCGAGACAGCCGGGATCGTATCGCAAGAAGGCTCGGCCTGGCGCAGGATGGTCGAGTAGAAGGAGCGCCGACCGGTGCGCACGAGGACGGGAGTCTCTTCGAGAAGGTCGAACTCCTCCCGCGAAAAGCCGAGCGTGCGCCAATCGAGGAGCATCGTCGCCGCGGCCGGCGATCCCGGGTCGACACACCCGAGAAGAAGGTAACGGCAAGGTCTGGTGCGATGGCTGAGTTCGGTATGAAACGGCAACGCGCCGAGTCCGAAACGCGCGCTCAAGGATCGAGGGTGCGCATCGTCGGCGGCGCGCGGCTGAAGAACCTCTTCGAGCGAGCCCGCGCGGCCAGCAACGCGGGAGCCGAGGCGATCGCCGAGGCGGCCCAGCTCGCGGACAATGGCGTCGGGATTCCTGCCGCCGCCGCTATGCAGAGACCAGCCGCGCTCCGTCAGCGAGCCGACAGAATGTTGAGGATCAGAGGCAGCCATGTCGCTGTCCTATCGGTCGAGGCGGACACGAAGACGTCGAGCGCGCTCGCGAAAAGCGGCTTCGCCACCTTCGAGGATGTCGCAAACCGCCTTGCGAATTGCCCCGTTCTCCAACCCGCCCGCCACATAGCTGATCGGCGGCAGACCGCCCGAGGGATGCGGTCCTGCTTCCGCGACGATAATCTGGTCCGCGTCGGTGTTGATGACGAGGTTGGCGTTGTGCGTGACCATGATCACCTGGCGCTTCGCCTTCGCGGCGATGAAGAGCGCGACAAGCTCATCGAAGACGGACTTGGGATCGAGATTCTCTTCAGGCTGGTCGATGATCAGCGGCCGATCATCGGAGTCGTCGAGCGCCAGATAGAGCAAAAGAAGTACGATGCCTCGCGTGCCGGGCGAGAGCTTGCGGATGTCGACCCCATCATAGGAAATCTCGTATCGGACGGTGATGTGGTCGGTGCTGAAAAGCCAGTGCGCGAACTGCTTCGACCAGGATCGGTATTCGACCTGCTGTGTCGGCGCGAAGGGTGCGTGCGACAGGAAGTCTTTCAGATATCTCGCCATGAAAGCGGCCATCGCGGCCTGGACCTCTGCGGCAGAGCCCGTCTCCCAAGCCGGTTTGAGTGCCTCCGTGGCGGCTGCAATCAGGGAGCCTTTTCCGTGAAAAGGTCCGGAGTCGCGGCGGTCGATAAGCTCCTTCTCCGCGAAGCTACCCCAAGCCTGGACGTCGGCGATCCGACGGACTGAAAAGCTCAGCTTCTTCAGCGTCCCCGAGGAGGCAGCAAGGCGCGCCATCAGGGGCGCATAAAGGCCGGCTAGCGCATCCTGCTCGTTGATAATCGCCTCGAATACGCGACCGTAGGTGTCGTCACGCTCGCTCTGCAGGTCCTTGCGCCGCGCCGCGGCTCCTTCAGCATCTGTGAGGCGGTTCTGCAGCGTTTGCAGCGCGGAATTTTCCTGCGCGATCCGGTTGGTGAGCGCCGCATATTGATCGCGCACCAGCTTGTCGGCACTGAACAATGCCTCCAGCCGCGTCATTTCGGCGACGATTGGTGCCAGAGGCAGTTTCGAGATATCGGCCGTATCGCCGATCAGCGCGACATTGGGGTCGCCGGGCGGCGGCGGGACTCCCTGGAGCTTGCGGATTTCGCTATCCGCCCAATTCACATAGGCTGTAAGGCTGTTGTCGACATCGCCCTTGTAGATCAGCAGGAATTCGTCCCATTGCGTAGCATTCAGCCCGCTATTGCTGTGACGCGCCTGTGCTTGCCGCAGCATCTCCGGTGAGCCCGTTGCCCGCATGGAACGGACCTCGTCCTGCAGGGCGACGAAGCTTCGGCGTTGATTTCCGAAATTCTGGATGGTGCTGCGGAGCTTTTGAGCGGCTTCGCTGAGCTGCGTGTGCCTGGCGACCTGGCCTTCGGTGCCCCTGACGACGAGTCGGGCGCGATCGGCAGTATAGTCGGCGATCAGCTTGTTCTTCTCCCCGACTTGCTTGGTCAGCGAGGCGATAAGGCTCTCTTTCTCGAACTCGGTCGCGATGCGATCTGAAATGTCGCCGATCGCCTCGGCTTCGCGTTCGCGCGCCTGCTGGAAGCGTGAAGTTTGCTGCTCGCGCAGTTCGGCGAAATCGAGCGCCCATTCGCGGTCATCCTGCGAATGGGATTCGAAGATCACGCGCTCTATTTCGTCGACCAGCCCGTCTGAGACGCCCTTTGCCGAGCATAGCTCCTCTACGAATTGCTGGGACAAATAGCGGGCTCGCGGAAACGTCATATGGCCGTTGGCGTCGCTGCCATCGAGCGCGCGCGTGACCGTCGCGCCTCCGCCCCAGGTCAGCGTCGCCGTCGCGTTTCCCATCAGCCGGCGCGCACGCGCCAGGAAGGACGGGCTGATGTTCTCGTCCGCGTCCCACCCCGAGGGTGTGATCGCATCGCAGCCCGCCGCGATGACGTCCGCCAGAGCGGTCTTTCCTGAGCCCCGTGGGCCGATGATGGCGACTAAGCCGGGGTTGAGCGGGATCTCCGGCGTGGTTGCCCAATCCGCGTCGTCGATCCTGACATGTGAGAGGACCTGAGATGGCATTGCCGAGCGCGGCGGCTGTTCGCCGACATAGGCGCGGCCCTCGGGGTCGATGCAGGCTTGCCGGAGGGCATCGAATTCGAGTGCGCCTTTGATCCACGAGAAGCGGTTTTCGACGGGCTGGCCCACGGATTTCTGGTCATGGGAATCACTGCCATGGAGACAGGGCTTGCACCCGTCGTAGCGCGAACGCAGTTCCTCGATCGTCACACCGCGTTGGCCGAGCCAGAATTCACGCTGCGCCGGGCTGCTGGAAAAGATGATGTGCGCGAACTTCTCGATCTCCTGACGCACGGTCGCGTCGGCGGCCTGCCGCAGGCCGGACGTGCCGTCTCCCGCACCGCCGGCGACAGCGATCAGGATGTTCTTTTTCGCCCATTCGCTCTCATGGATGACTTTGCGTAATTGGTCGAAATTGACCTTTACCTGGGTCGCGCCGTGACGGAGCGCTGCCCCATCGTCGGTGATCGTTGTGTCGGAGCGCTTGCCGAGCTTGATCAGCTCCTCACGCGTGCAATCGAAGCGATCGTTATGGGCGCCGAATTGCAGCCGTTTGAGGATCCGTTTGACCTCGTCGACATGGTCCGGGTCCTCGGGGCTCACCAAGAGATGGATGTTCACGAAGCCGGACTTTGCCGCTACATCGAGCCGCAGCTCGATGTTCGGGAACAGCAGCTTCACGCCGGGCAAGCGGCCGGCGGCCTTGTGCTTGAGGAACTGCTCGTAGGTGTCGGTGACGTAATAGTCGGTAACGGCGATCGCTTCGATCTTCGGCGTCAGCCCTTCGAGTGACGTGAGATATGCACCCCAGGGATCGGCTGCACCGAACTGGTTGTTGAGGATGGTGCCAGGGGCATGAATATGCGGCTCCCAACGGTGCCATTCCGAACCGCGACTGATCATAAGCCCCCCTTGCGCCCTTCCTTTGTTGTGCTGCTCCGATGTCCACGATGCAACTGCACGGAGCGCAGCGCCATGCATTGTTTTCGTAGGAATATTTCCTGAAACCAACGCCGCGCAATATATAATATTGTCGCGCCGTCCGTTGTCTTTTCCGCGGAAAACAACATGATGGCTGGTCCAAGTATAAGTGAGGCGACGGAAACGCACCGGCTAGTGAAAATTCCGCGCCTTCACCTTGATGGTTTCGATGTGCTGGTCGGAAATGTGGATCTCGCGACCGCGCAGATTCTTCGGAGGCAGATCGCGCGGATCGGGACCGGAGCCGCCATTGCGGACCTGGTCGCCCCGGCCGTGCGCAAGCGGAAATGCCGCGTCGCAGCGACCGACACTGGCGAGGTCGGCCGAGAGGTCCGTAATGCGCTGGGCAACCAGATGGACGACGTCGCCCTCGCGTTGAATACGGCCGCGCACCGCCATCATGCTGGCCGACAGGACGGCGCGCCGGTTAGCCTCGAACACCTTTGCCCAGACCACGAGATTGGCGATGCCGGTCTCATCCTCGAGCGTGATGAACATGACCCCCTTGGCGCTGCCCGGGCGCTGGCGGACGAGAACGATGCCGGCCGCCTCCAGCCAACGCCCGTCGCGCGTCGCGATGGGCTCGGCACAGGTGATGATCCGTCGGCGACGCAGATCCTCGCGGAGAAAACTGAGGGGATGAGCCCTCAGTGTGAGACCTACATGTCCATAGTCCTCAACCACTTCGCTACCTGCCTTCATCGGCCGCAACACGACGGTGGGCTCGTTCAGCTCGGGCGCGATCTCCGCCTCCCGGACGGTCGCGACCGCGAACAGCGGGAGCGGCTCGTCTCGCAGAGCGTTGATCGCCCACAAGGCCTCGCGGCGGGCGAGCCCCAGTCCGGGACGAAAGGACCAGGGCGACTGATGGCACGCCCGCGCGTCGCCAGAGATCGTCGATGGAGGCAAAGGTCCGGTCGGCCCGCGCGGCGACGATCGCGGCCCCGTGCGCATTGACAAGGCCTTTGACCATGCGAAGTCCGAGACGCACGGAGAAACGGCCGTCGTCGTCTGTCGCTTCCAACGTGCAGTCACAGCGTGAGGCGTTGGCGCAGACGGGCCGGATGTCGACACCGTGCTCCAACGCATCCCTGACGATCTGCGCCGGCGCGTAAAACCCCATCGGCTGCGAATTGAGCAGCGCCGCGCAAAAAACGTCGGGATGCCAGCATTTGAGCCAAGCCGACGCGTAGGCGATCAGCGCGAAGGAGGCTGCATGGCTTTCCGGAAATCCGTAAGAGCCAAAGCCTTCGAGCTGCTTGAACGTCTGCTCGGCAAAGTCCGGCGCGTAACCGTTTGCTACCATGCCGTCGATTAGCTTGGCCTTGAAGGAGGAGACACCGCCCGTATGTTTAAAGATGGCCATCGACTTGCGCAGCATGTCGGCTTCGCCGGGCCTGAAGCCCGCACATTCCATGGCGACGCGCATAGCCTGCTCCTGAAAGAGCGGCACGCCGAGCGTCTTTCCAAGCACCCTCTCCAGCTCGGGCTTTGGATAGTGGACGGGCTCCAGCCCTTCCCGGCGCCGTAGATAGGGATGGACCATGTCGCCCTGGATCGGGCCCGGCCGTACGATCGCGACCTGAACGACAAGGTCGTAATAGGTCCGGGGTTTCAGGAGGCGGGTGAGACGCCTGGCATCGCGAACCGGCTGCGCCATGCCGACACGCAGGGCGACGATGCGGTTATCAACCCGATGACACAGCAGATCGAGCCGGCGCGCGCCCATGCTCTTTTCCTCGAGCGCCTCGCACAGGTTGTAGGTGAGCTTGCCGATATAGCGCGCGATCGTTTCGGCAGCGCCAATCGGCTCAGGGAAGGTGCGGCGTGTCTCGATCAAATCCGGTGGTCGCACCGGCTCGATCGGTTCGGCCAAGCCGCCGATCGCCTGGTCAATACGACGACCGAGCTCCAGGCCGAAGCGCAGAGTGAGTGGCGCGCGGGGCTGCGCGAGCAGATCGCCCACGCGCTCGAAACCGAGTACACGAAGGTCCGACGACATCGCGCGCGGCAAACGCAGCGCCTCGAGCGGTAGCGACAACAGGACCGATGCGCCATGCCCGGACGGGGCAATGAAGATTGGGGACGCAGCGTAACGCGCAAGCGCGTGGGCCGCGCCCCAGCTATCGGCGATCGCGGCGCGCGCCGAGATGCCAGACATGATGAGCCGGCCGATCAGTGCCTCGAGCATGGCCTCTTCGCCGCCGTGCAGGCGATCGGCGCGAGGCGTTGCAGTACCCACAGGGCCAGTTGCTCCAGTGCGATGTCATCCGCGATGGGGTCGGCATCTTTGACAACCAGGTCGGGGACCCGAATCTGCGCCTTGGCCACGGGCATGCCGATGCGAAGGCCGGCGGCCAGCGCGGCGGCATCCGCCGCGACCACCAACCGCCTGCTTCCTTCCCGGCCAATCAGGACGAGCGGTGCCTCAGCCGGAGGCGCCGCGTCGCCTGCCTTCCGCCGTAGCCGGTCGGTCGACCAGCGCGGCAGGAAGAGTGAGACGACCCGTGTCATCGCAAGCCTCCAACTCAAAAACGGCCTCTTGCATCCCGCAAGGGACTCCTTTCTGGGGTTGCACCACGTTTTCAGGATGGTATGTTCTTTATTTGTTCACATTGTTCTCGCGAGTCAATCGGGCATCTGATCACAGGGCAGCGCGAACCCGCCACCGGCGGTTAGGCGTGGAAACGATTCCGTTTGCTGCATCAAGGGGATATCTGCCAACCAGAGAGCAGGAAAATTTTCTTAGGCGCAAAAGATAAATGACGACGGATCAGGGAAGGATGACCGGTAACGGAAGCCCAGCGGGCGCGGAGTGCATTCGGCGCATAATCCATGTGGACATGGACGCCTTCTATGCATCGGTCGAGCAGCGGGACAATCCGGAGCTGCGCGGCAAGCCGGTCGCAGTCGGAGGAGCCGCCAGCTATGAAGCTCGCGCTTTCGGCATCCGTTCCGCCCTCCCCTCGGTCACGGCCAGGCGGCGCTGCCCGGAACTGATTTTCGTGCCACCCCGCTTCGAGGTTTATCGCGCCGTCTCAGCGCAGATCCACGAGATTTTCGCCGAGCACACCGACCTGATCGAACCGCTCTCGCTCGATGAAGCCTATCTCGACGTCACAGAGAACAAACAGAACATCCCGGCCGCCGCCAATGTCGCCACGAAGATCCACGCCCGGATCAAGGAGGTGACCGGTCTGAATGCCTCGGCCGGGATTTCATACTGCAAGTTCCTGGCGAAGATGGCGAGCGATCTCAACAAGCCGAACGGACAGGCGGTCATCACTCCAAAAGCGGGGCCCGAGTTCGTGGCCAGGCTGCCGGTAAAAAAATTTCACGGCGTCGGCCCGGCTACGGCCGCAAAGATGCAGCGGCTCGGCATCGTGACCGGAGCCGACCTGAGAGAAAAGCCTCTGATATTCCTCCATGCACTTCGGGAAATCCGGAAGCTGGTATTACCGCATCGCACGGGGGATCGACGACCGGCTGATTCAGCCAAACCGTCCGCGCAAGTCAGTCGGCGCCGAAGATACCTTTGCGACCGACATCTTTGATCTCGGTGCGGCCCGTGCGGAGCTGGTGCCTCTGGCCGAGAAGGTCTGGACGAATTGCGAGGTCAGGGAAATTAGCGGTCGCACTGTGACGCTTAAGGTGAAGTTCGCCGATTTCCAGCAGATCACCCGCTCCAGATCCCTGCCGCATCTGGTAATGGACGCCGATGAGATGATTGCGGTTTCCCAATCAATGCTCGCTGACCTGTTTCCCATCGAGAAGGGAATTCGCCTGCTCGGCGTTACGCTGTCGTCATTTGGTGCCAGGGATAGCGTCGTGATACCAGACCAATTGGCGCTCTTCTGACTGGGTCGAGCCAGCAGAACCTCCGGGCTGACCTTTGGATGTGCCTTATCCCTGGCGGCGGGGAACCCTGGCTCGGCTAGTCACGGTCTCCTTTTTATCGTGACCTCCGCGACGAATGACAATGACCCACGCGGTTCCACCCATTCACGGACTGTCGCGCTAATCGCGACCTGAGGTGAATTGTATTGCCTTTGGCGAAATCTCACAGCAACTGCCTTATACGACTTAATATATGATACCCAACCCAATCGTCCTGATAGATGAGTTGTTCTTTCAAACGTTGCCCGCGCCCAACCAGGAATTCTGATTTCACTTGAATGGAAGCCGTTGCTCCATTTTCATCGTTCTCATATCCGACAGTATAGGGGTAGAAGGCTGTATGAACGACGGCTCCGTCTGGTGACAGCCATTCGGCCTCAAGACCAACCGATCTCACGGGAAATATATTGGAACCCGGCTCCACGTCGGTAAGGAATATATTCTTGGGTATTGAAAAAGTTACAACTTTTGCCTCTCTGGCCGGAATCGGAAACGGTCCTTCTTGTGAACCATTCCCGACCAGTTCTTTTCTAAACGTGAGATCATTGACCAGTACGAGTCTGGCAGCGATGACTGTTTCTGAACGGTCTCCATCATTGATGAACGGGACACGTATCTTAATGATGTCCTTATCTTCACCGGATTTAATATCCGGCACCATCGAGACAGGCAACTCGGTGAACTGAATATACAGCTCCCTATGCTTATAAACGACTGCAAAATAGAAAGTCAGTAACGCTATCGCCGTAGCTACGGTACCGCCAATTTTTCCAGTTTCTACTCTAACTTTCATCGTAAGATTTCACCAATTTCCTACAGAACTATCTTTATCTAATGGAATCAGCGCAAAACATACGCGACGTCGACCCGTCTCAAGCAAGCTAAAATGCCGTTTCGGTATCAGCAGAGCCGGAAGTCTTTTGCGATGGCCCGTAATCGCCAATACCCAGGTCAGCGCCTGTCTCGCCAAAAAATTGACCCGATCGAGGGCGGATAGACGAGCGACGTGAACCGGTGAATCCGGGCACGAGATAAGATGCAGCGGTTTTCACCCTGACGAGGATAGAATGAGATTTCGAGAATACTTTCTGTGCGGCGCCGTCGGTTTTTCTGCGATGGTGTCATCGTCCCAAGCAAAGGAAGTTGAATTCGATCACACAAAACTGGATTTGGCGAAGCTGATCGAATGTCGTGCAACGGTTCCTGAATACAGTCGCCTGGGTGCATGGTTAAAAATGGAACCGCAGGCGCTCGAAAAGCTCGGTTGGCAACAGGCTGACAGCGGCAATCCGTTCATAGAACAATATCGACTCGATAAGCCGGTGGCCGTTTTCGCGACGCAAACCAGAGACGTTGCCTTTGCAGGCTACGGATTGCTTGCTGTCCTCGATCATGATGCGGAACACGATCTGGCCAGAGAGCTCGACGTCCCGACGCTCTTCGACCAATCCGGCAGGTTCGAGCGGGTCATCGCCGAGGGAACTGACGATTCCAACGCACTGATCGCAGTAAAGACACGTGTCAGCCTTCAGATTTCTACATTCGAAAGTCACCCTGGCAAGATTTTCGCCGGCTGCTCATACAGTTTCAGTCTCGAAGTACAGGAATGATTAAGGCGTTACGGACTGTGCGGCTGCGTGCGCCGGTCCGCATAGATTAGCGACCAGTTCTTGAGATGCATGTTGCCGTTACCGATCAGGGCTGTACGGTGGTTCGGCAATGCCACTGACCAAAGTTTGCATATAAATTTTGGTCAGTGGCAAACCGGTTTGAGCCGCCAGCATAAGGAATTGATGTTTCGTGCCCCCAACCACCGCTACGACCGAGCTTTGCCTGGCACATATCGCTTGGTGCCAACGGCAGATATGCGGAGAGAACTGGCTGCGGATTATGAACGCATGTCAGCGATGATCTTTGGCGAGTCACCAGAATTTGACGAAGTCATGGCGAGCAGTGAAGCCTCGGAAGAGTTTCTCAATAAGCCGCATAACGACAATACGTGACCAGGATCTGAGAATTTTCCGGCCAAGCCTGCCCGGACACGCTCGTGCGGATTAGCGCAGCAAGATTCCATCAATGAAAATGTTACGCGAGATCTTGACCCAACCCGGATTCATCCGCACACCGCCGCGGGTATTGGTCCGAAGGAAATCGGCAACCTCGTCCAGGCTTGTACAGGGCACTGGATCGACATTGGATCCGAAAAGGTGGCAGGCGTAGTTGCCGTCCGCGCCACGCTCGGCATTGCCAACGATGCGGCCCCCAACGATTCGTTCAATTCGAGTCACAGACAATGAAAGCCATCCCCGCTTCAAATGATACCCCAAGCACGCTAGCGGGCGTGCTGCACATGTCTAGCCTGCCAACGCCTGGGCAGCTCCGCCAATCAAGCCCCCAACGAATGAGCCGATTTTCGTGTAGGCAGACGCGTCAAGGGAGCCGTTGTCACTGACCTTCTTTTCGATGCTCTCACCAAGCTCGGGATCGTTCGGCTTGGCCTGTATGACCGCGATCCCCTTCGATGTGAGTTGCACGCCTGAGAAGGCAAAACCGCCGTCAAACTCCTGGATGGTGCCAACACGGATAAGCCCCTCATCCCGCATCCAGTGGAGCACGTCGGCGAAGGTCTTCAGCACCTCCTCTTCGTCGCCGCGCCGCTCGGTCATAATATCCATGGCGTCGGAAGCGTCGAAATCGACGCGCTTGAAACCCTGCTGAACAAGATGGGACAGAATCCGGCCCATGGTTTGGTAATGATAATCGATAGTTGACATTCGTAACCGGTCGTTTCGCTGCTTCGTAATGCAACTGCATATTCACGACGGAGCTCGTTAAAGCAAGTAATCGGTGGCGATTAGCTAGCGTCATTCTTGCGTCTCGGTGGTGATCTTAAGGACTTCGGCAGTTTTCCTCTTTGACCGACAGCCATCGATAGATCACAGGATGCTCCAGGCCCTGAAGCTACCTCTTCCTGTTACCTCCCTGACGCCGAGTTCGGCGACCAGATTGAGTGCAGCGCGATGACTGATCTTCAAGTCCTTGACAATCATTGACGACGAGACAAGCGGCCGAACCATAAGGAGTTCTACCAGGCCAGGCAGGCTGCTCGATGATCTCTTTGCACGCAATTTTCGATCAAGTCGCTCCCGTACCTGCGCGAGGCGGATAATCTCCTTCATTGCGAGTTCCGCGCCACCAGCCAATGCCTCGAGCCCACTAAGCAGTCGCACTGTTCGGTCCCGGGAACGGCGCCGTTCGCGGGTTACAGTCTTGAGGCCAACGTTCATGCAGAAAAGATGCGACGAGACCTTGCCCCGCGCGCGGAGATACGAATTGACCAGTTGCGCTCCCAGCCAGTGTTGCCGTTGCAGCGGCTCCAAGTTCTCCCAGGCATCCCATAGTAGCACCGCCCCAAGCGTTACTGGCAGATTTTCAACCTGATGCAGGATCGCAGTCCACTCGGAAAGCCTGCTCTCTTCGTCCCATTCCGGATCCCGGATGACTAGTTCGCCAACGCTCAACGCTTCCGGTCGCGCCATCTCGCCAGCTTTATTGAGCAGTCGGGTCGAGCGCTCAAGAACCACGTCGATGTTCGCGAGCTCCGCCGCAAAGTCGTCGTACCCGTCAGTCGACGCCTCCGGTCCTAGCGAAGCAGGTTTCGTCCCCTTCCCCGGTTTGCCGGCTTCCATCGTCGTCGCGCGCCCACCAATCAGGCCGGCCATTCCTGCCTTGCTCACCCCCCAATCTGCTTCAGCCGTGGCAATGCGGCGCCGAGCGCGCATAATTGAATGCGCGATCGTAATTTCATGAGTGGGTGTCCGAACATCCCGATTTGCGTCGTGAAGAACGAGATCTTCGACATGGACAAGCTCGCCTGCAACCCACATGCTGGCAACTGCTTCAGCGAAATGGACCCGCTCCGCAAAGCCCTGTCCCACCGGACTGCGCCGCACCACTTCATCGAGGCGCGCCAGCTGATCTTCAGCAGTCGCGATCTCTGGAAGGAGAGCCTCCAGGGGCAAATCACCGATTTCGCAAGTCATTGTTTTTCCAACGCTAAATCATCTATCCTGAAGTTAACTTATCATTTTATTCAACTATAGACGATGTTTTTGATTGCCATGTCCCGAGACGCGCTTCTGCGTCGCTCTGACTGTACAACAGCATCCGCCCGATACGTTGGATCGACGAGAATGCCCGTTTTTCAGGGCTTTTCGCGGTTTCTAAAGGCGCAAAAGATCATCTAGAGACGTTTACAAACGATCCTTTATCAGTAACATCTATGTTTGGAAAATGGGCCGATAGGCGGCCCTGAGGCGCTCCGAATGGCCGCAGACCCACGAAAAAGAACTTCTCATCAGCCCCAGGGCCGGCTGATCGGCTACGCTCGAGTTTCGACCGACGAACAGGCAACCGAAGCGCAGGAGATCGAGCTGCGCTCGGCCGGCTGCATCGTGGTCGTTCAAGAGCATGGTTCTGGAGCATCTCGGGCACGTCCCGCGCTATCAACGTTGCTGAGCGAGATTGTCGCTGGCGACACCCTTGTCGTTGTCCGGATAGATCGCCTGGCGCGATCTGTGGGTCATTTGCTTGAGGTGATCGAGAATCTGACTGAAAAGGGCGTGCATTTCCGTTCGCTACGGGATCCGATCGACACGACCACGGCGCAAGGCATGTTTTCGCTCCAGGTTCTTGGCGCCGTGGCGCAGCTGGAGCGCTCGCTTATATCCGAGCGTACCAAGGCGGGCATTAAAGCCGCCAAAGCAAAGGGAAGGCTGCCAGGCAATCCCGGAATCCGTGAGCGCCGGCCGGAGGCGCTGGCGAAGATGACAGCCGCACAAAAGGCAGCCTACGGAGCACGCATCCAGGCAAATGCGCACCAGTGGCTCCCCACGGTGAAGCGCATGCGGCCGGACCATACCTGGGAAGACATTGCCCGTGTCCTGAAACAGCGCGGGCAGGATTGGACGCCTGAGCGGCTTTGTCGTGCCGTGAAGTGGCTTGTGGGCGAGCGCATGGCGGATGCGAGTTTGCTTCGTAAATCCTGTCCTCGTCTTCCCGAGGACAGGTTAATGACCCTCGTTGCTGGCATCCACTTATCCAACACTGGCCTGACGCTGCGGGAAATGGCTGGCCAGCTTGAAAAGCTGCATGAGCGGACCCCTCGCGGCGGAACCAAGTGGTCACCGTCGTCTGTGAAGAATTTGCTCGACCGTGCAAAACGATCTGGTCTTCTTGCGAGCGAGGCAGCGTGATCGTCTTATGATTCTTAGACCGGCCCAGAGCATATATGGTCACATATGACCTCTTTGCGGAGGCGCCAATGTCTATTGTCAGTCTAAAGGATGCGAAAGCCGGCCTCTCAAGCTATGTCATTGAGGCCATCAAGGGCGAATTCGTGACCATCACACGTCATCGGAAGCCCGTAGCCGCTCTTGTTCCTCTCGAAGCCGCCTAATTCGCCGAACGCGCGTTGAAGCCCAACCGATCCAGCTTCGTCTCATCCTTGAAGACCTTTGTTGGCGGAGAATTCGAGCGGAACCGCTCGTCGGCGTGGGGATGTGGATATTAACGGCCTATCTCCTCGACACCAATATCGTTTCTCTTCTGTCCCGATCAGGCGCCGAAACCGCGACGGAATTGTCTTGCTGGAGCGGAAGGGCACTACCGCCAGGGCGCGGGGACTCAGGGGATGGATCGCCGGTTTATCCTCGGCGTACGAAGATCGAACCCTGCCCATCGGCTCGGCGGTTTCCGCGTTGTCCGGCCGCCTGGAAGCTGAAGCGAAATGGCCGACGCGGTCATCGCAGGAACAGCATAGGCGCACCAGCGAACGGTGGTAACGCTGAATCGGCAGCATATCGAGCTGTTGGCATCGACCTGATGTCGGTACCCATGTAATTCAGCCGCGGTTTGTGAGGCGCGCTCTCCCGGCGGTAAACGGGAATTCGTCGCCCGGCAGATTTCGTCCCGGCGGAACTCATGAACGAGGGCCCCTTTTCTGCAGGATTTTGAGGAGCGTATGCGACACTTCGAGCCGCGTAGAAGCTTCGGCTTCTCCATTCGATGGCGCTCTGTGTTGTTGTTTGTTCTCATCCAGCTTCGCCCGCATGAGGGCCATAATCATCGGCCAAGTCGAGAAATTCCCTTCCCGCGCCTTGTCGGTCAAACTGCGCAGATAACCGCCTGAGGTGTTGATTTGGTCGGAACGCTGGTACATCGCGCCGAGCGTAATCGCGGCCGGAATAACTCCCATTACCTCCTGAGCGTCCTTCCAGGCACTTGGACTGATACCAAGCATTGTCCGGGCTAGTTCCGCGGCGGCCAGAAAGTCGCGCCAGTGGCGAATTTCGCCTGATTGAGCGATTTCGCGCAAACTGGGGCAGGCGTCCAATACGACACTCAGCGATAAATCCCGTTTCGGCAAACTCCGGACGTTGCCGGTTTCCGCGGGGCTGCGGCTCGCTTCATTCTGTTTTCGGAAGCTCTGTTCAGATTCAAAATTAGATTCGGTATTAGAATTCTGTATGTGGCGCTCAGAATGGGACTCATTGGCGTTCAGATTCTTGGTTTTCGTGAATGTTTCCAATACTTCACGTATTTCCATGTGCAGATCGTAAAGTTCGGCGCAAATATCCTCGATTACCTGCCGCGAGGCGGTCCGAGGCAGGCGCGCAATGATCTTTTGATAAGTCAACAGTACCGGGTCCCAGTTGCCTGGTACAGCTTCCTCAATCCCTGTGTCGATCATCTTGACAATGTCACGCCGGAGAAGTGTCAGGCGTTCCTTCGCGACACGAAAAGCCTTCTTCTCTTCCTGAACGGCGTCTGCGAGATCCCTAAATTCGTCTGCGCGGGCCACGATCGGCGAAAGGTCGAAGCCGTAAGCTTGTTCGATCGCCCCTCCCCTCGCCCTTCGGGCGAAACGTTTGCCATTGGGACTATCATGGCGAATGATCAATCCACACTCAACCAGGACCGCTATATGACGTCGGAGCGTCGCCGGCGAAATGCCATTCGACCTGGCCATGAGCTGCTCATTCGAGGGCCACACGATGAGTTCACCTTCGGCAGTCAGCTCTGTCTCCCTATGAAACGAGAGCAAGGCGTTGAGAATTGCAAGCGAACGGTCCGTGGCGCCGAGGACTTCTCGTGCCTCACGCACATTCTTGAACACCTGCCATTTGTTTATTATCGCGCCGGTTGGCATCGCCTTTGCCGCTGCCTGGTTAGCAATTTGCCCAAGCGTCAGCGTCCGCCGCCCAAAGGGCGTCGTCGAAGTATACGTTTGCATTGTCCTTCACCTATCTCTAGGCAAAAGAAATCTGCTCGCCGAAACGGTTTTATCCCGCCAGGGACTCTTGACTGCGATTCGCGAAAATGCGATTCTCTGTTTGCTTATGACTGAGAAGGGCTTCCGGACGCGGTTTCGGGGGCCTTTTTCTTTTGCGACTTGTCTGGTTCGTGTGCTGCCTAGTTTGGCTTCTCCTTCTTGGCTTCAAATTCCCGGTATAGATCGAGCAGGCGACCCGCCACGAACTCTCCGAACTCCAGCGATTCCTCGGCGCCTAGGACAACTGCAAGAGACTTATTCGTCCTCTCGACGGTCGCGATCTTTTGTCCACTCTCAGCCTTCACCACCAGGCGGGTTGGCTTGCCGGCGGACTTCTTTGACGCAAGTGAGTTGAAAAGACGGATGAAGCGTTGGTCGGTGTCTGCTGCTGCAAACGTTGGGTCTGTGAGGGCTGCATCCAGACGGCTTTGATTGTTTTGGGCGGCGATGCGCTCAGCAAGTGCATGCCAGCGTGGCCGTCCAGCTTTTGGTGCGGGCCCAATCGCGGTGATGACGCTCCTGGGGATCGACTTGGTAAGCGACAGGAGCCGGGAGAGTTGTGTCTTCTCCATGCTCAGGGCAGACATGATCACCGCGCGATCGAAACCCTGTTCCTCAAGGGTCAGTGCGAACAGCCCACGCTCGATGTAGCTTAAGTCTTTGCGCGCGGAATTCTCCTGCCCCTGTATGACGACGAGTTCTTCATTCGTCAGGTTCTGGACCACCGCACGCACGGGTCGGCCGAGCCTGGCGAGAATTTTTGCGCGGCGATGACCGTATGCTATCTGATAGCTCTCTGGCTTGTCGGGATGCGGCCGAACGAGGATCGGGCTTTTCTGCCCTGACTCCTTGATCGCCTCATAGAGAACGAGAAAGTCTGGGCCTTCGTCCTCTAGCCGGTCTTGAGCAAACGATCCGGAGAGCTTGTCAGCAGTTATCTCAACAACGGTCGCCCCCGAGGCGACCAAGGCTTTCGCTCGTTCCGCGGCAGAAGCGATCTGGCCCAGAGACCGGCCCATTGCTCCCACTGCGCCTGATTGGATATGTGGAATGGGCAAAGACGTTTGTGGCGCAGGGGTTTGCGGCTCCGAGTTGCCATGTGGCAACTCTTCCGATCGCCGCGTCAACATTGCTTTCAGGGTGTCTTTTCGGCTCATGTCGCCCTCCCCCAAGCCTTTTGCATCAATTGATCAAGCTCGTCATTGACCGCGTCGAGCGATTCCATCGCCCGGTCGTAGGTTTGCTTGGCGAAGTTCTCTTTTCCCACCTCATAAAGCGTCTGCTTGGAAAGGCCGGCGTCCGATATCGCTGTCGATTTGACCATCGTGCTGTTTAGCACGCGGTCCCGAAACAGCGATCGCATGAAAGCGACCATCTGCGTCTGCGGTGCATCGGCCGGCTCAAACCGCGTCACCACATACCGGATGAAATCATATTCAAGATCGCCGCCAGAGGTCTGCACGACCCTGAGGATGTCCGCTGCCATCAGCAGGAACTGGCACATAGACATCACATCCAACATTTGCGGATGGACGGTAATAAGAAGTCCAGTCGCAGCGCACAGCGCCCCAAGCGTCAGAAACCCGAGTTGTGGGGGGCAGTCGAGGATCATGACATCGTAGTCATCAGCGACAGTCCCCAAGGCAGAGGCAACGCGTCCGAAAAAGGGTTCAGCGTCACGCTCAGCAAGGGCACGCGGCGTGTCATGTTCGTATTCCATGAGTTCGAGATTGCCGGGAACCAGATCCAGACCGGGGAAATACGTCTTGCGGATGACTTCCCTGAGGGGACGGCGTTCCTCGTCGTAACGCACTGCGGCGTACATAGTCTCGTTGGGTTGAATATCATACTCCGGCTGATAGCCATGGAGAGCAGTAAACGAGGCCTGCGGATCAAGATCGACTGCGAGTACACGATAGCCCTGCATCGCCAGATATTGCGCGAGGTGCGCGGCGGTCGTCGTCTTGCCCGAACCGCCTTTGAAATTCACTACTGCCATCACCTGGCAATGTTCGTTGCCGCGCCGATGTGGAACGTACCGCTTCCCTTTCGAGCCCTCCTCAAGGACGGCCCGTAATTCATTGATCTGGTCGAGGGTGTATGACCGCCGACCACCCGCGCCAATTGTCGGCTGCGGCCCCTTGCCGCCGAGGGATAATTGCCTCAGGTATGCGTCCGCAATTCCGATGAGCTTCGCGGTTTCGACGGACGAGAAAGAGCGGAGCGTTTTTCTGGAAACGGGTGGGAACAAGGCTTCGCGCATCGCCAGCAGTTCTGCGGACAGTGCGGCACCGTCGCCAGCAATGACGTCTGTCATCAATGGCTTCGTTCCCGATGCGAGTGTCTTTGTGCTACGAGCTTTTTGCATAACTACGGGGTCAATTCCAACTACGGCGTTTCATCGTAGATATGAATGCGCCGAGTCGCGTGATTATGCAACAACTTTAAGGTTAATGGAAATTAACGACTGCGTCATCGTCGGGAGTTGCCATATGGCAACTCCCACCATGCGGCTGCGATGACCGGCCGATGTACGGTCGCGGATTGTGAGCTTCGATTGCGCGTCGCCAGTCGCCGGCACAAGGAAACCGCTGAGCCAAACTCCGATCGGCCTTGGTGCCATTTCAACCTAACGGCATCGATTTGTTTCGCCTCGTGGAAGGAAGATCTTTATAGATTTTTCCCGACGGCGACCTTGCCTCAACGCCGGCAACGCAACAGTTCCGTTAGAGCCCAACCCTTCACAACAGTTGCCCACCATACTGCATGGCGACGAGTTGCCACATGGCAACTCCGCCACGGATTTATCTTCCGGGCACGCACTCACCGTTGCGGGGCCCTGGATTGTATGCTCGGAACATGCGCCGCAGTCACCAGGAACCAGGAACTCACTCGAGCAGACACCCGTCTGGGAGGCCTTCGCCCCGACCTCCTTCTCTCGATACTGGGGTGGCGGCCCTTCTCTCTCTGTCACGCGGAGGACGCACATGCCTTGTTCCAGGCCGGCGGCTCCATTATCAAAGCCGCTAACGTAGCAGTGCGCGATAAAGCCCCCGGTTTTTGAACACGGGTTGGGTGGCATTACTACCTCTTTCGTCAGTGTCTGAGATACGAGCCACGACGCTGCTACAGCGCCACACGGCCAGCCCACTTCTCAAAGACGCGCCCTCTACCTAAACTCACAGCCATCGACCGGTAAACTTCAACATGTCAGCGCAATCGCCACTTTTTGCAGAACCCAATAAACGCCTTCTCGATAGCTGGCTGAGCAAGATCGATATTCCCCTTGAGGCACCAAGACCTGAAAGCATCCGCCAAGAGCTCGATGTCGGGTGTCGGCGAGGGCGCATGCATCCGCACCAAGTCAGCCCAGACGGACCATGTGATTCGCTCGGTCGGGAACCCACGATACGACGCCTTGGACCGGAGGGTCGCCGTCGAGGATTCACCGACCTTGGTGGTGGCGAGCGCGAACAGAGACCTACTGATCCGCAATTCCCCCACTCTACCGCGTTGAATGAGCGTCCGCAGATAGGCGCCTGGGCTCCCGACGTGACCGTCCGCTGCGCGCTGTATGGTCACAGCAAGAGCAGCGATCGCGGTGTCAGGACCGAGATAAGCCTCAGCTTCAGTCCACACTTGGGCGTTGATTTCAGCTGTCGCGCAGAGTTGACGGCCGGATTCACGCAGTTGCGTCCAGCTATCAAAGATTTTCGGGATATGCTTTTCAAGAGCCGGGCAGGCGGTCCGAACAAGGTCGAGCGACACCTGCCCGATGTCATCGCGGGACGGCAATTCATGATCTTTGTCGGACCGGGCCGCCATTCGGCGTGCGGTTCTCATCCTTCCGGAAGCAATAGTGCCGCGGGAGGGCGGTGCGTTGAATTTAGGACCCATCCCGCCGGAGGATGTCGCCTTCCTACAATTATCAGAAGGTAGATCTCCTGTAGTTTGTAACTGACGAATTCCGGACACCGCGGTGTCTAAATCTGACCGTGAGTATTCACCCTCGTACGCATCCTCAACTTCGCTGAGCAGCGCCGTGTACGCGGCGACTGCCTCGTGAAACTTGCCAATGCTCCTTACTCTGGTCTCGCGGAGACGATCAAGTCTCGCCTGATATTGTTGCCAGCTGGTACCAACGAACCGATCTCGTCGCGCGGCTTCCAAGATCCCCTCAATCTCTCGCCGGAGCTGCGTACGCTGAAAGGAAAGCGCACGTCGATCACGGCCTTCCTGTTCATAGGCCTCCGCCATTGCAAGCAGTTCGTCGTAACGCGCGACGATAGGAGAAAGATCGATCCCGTATGCCTCAACGATATAGCCGTTCTTGTCACGAACCCCGCGTCTTTGAAAGGTCGGGTGTGACGAATGAGCGATGAGGCCAGCCTCGGCCAGCCCGCGCAGATGGTGCCGGGCCGTAGACACGGAAAGACCAAGCTGGCGGGCGAGGACGTCGTTGGAAGGCCAGACAATCGGGTTGGCGACCTTACGGTCCCAATCCGCCGAGGGTGAGTAGGCGAACAGCTTGTCGATCATCGCGATCTTCGCCGCCTTCAGCCCCATGGCCGCGGCCGCGCGTTTCGCGAGTTGTAGTGCCTCGATGCGCTTGATGTGCGTCGAGCGATCGCCGGCGTAGCGGCGTGCTGCCCGTTGTGCGGCTAGACTGCCGGGCGTGACCTTTCGGGCACCGGCCACCGGTTTGGCACATCCGGTCGGTTCAGATACTCTTGTAGTGCTCATTTCGAGATCCCTCCGAAACGGCAAACAGGATCGTTCGCCGAAGCGGCGTTTCGCCTTGACAGGAATTTGGGGTTTTGCGATTGTTGAACCTGGTTATTCGGTTTCGGTTCTCGCCAAAGAGCCCAATCAAAGAAATCCGTTCTTCATCGAACCGGTCTTGGAAGCGCCAACTTCCGAGGCCGTTCCATTTTTGCCGTATAGCTTCTCCATCACACGGTTTACCTGCGCAAAAACGAATCAGCCTGCCTTTTGGACAGCCGAGTCGTAACGTCAAGTATGCTTGCGCGCGTTGGTGCAATCAATACTGTGCGTTTTCGTAATGTTATAGATAAGAAGATCGAGAGGATAGGGAACCCTCTGGCAAACGATCAGGCGCCGTAAACACCCTGCAGCTTTTCAAAGATCTCCGGCGCGATCTCATACTGCCGTGCTTTGCCGCGGCCAATGGACGTCCTGCCCCAGGATTCCTTCAACAAGCCACGTGTAACGAGTGGGTCAATCGCCTCTTGCGCCGCTTTGCGTGTCATTCCAGTCACTTCCGTGACGTTGGTGATGGTTAACGCCATTTCCGCCTTCTGCAGGCTATAGAGCAGATTCATCATGCCAAGCTGGCGCAGACGCGAATTCGGTGTCTCATTGGGCTGCGGTTTGGACATGATCTCGTGCGTGGTCACGGTCGCAAAAATCGTGTTGTGCCAGCGGCTCTCTAATTGGCTTGGCATCTTTTTATCTATGCGTTATCGTGTAGTATGGCAAGATGATGAAAGCGCCCAGGTGGGACACCTGATGCGCGCTAGACGGGGAGATTGGCATGAAACATGCAGTCATTCGGACACTTTCCAGCGTTGTACTATCTGTTTCATTATACACGTTTTCGTCATCTGTAGCGCGAGCCAATGACTGGGGCTGCCAGGTTTTGCTCTGCCTTTCCAATCCCGGCTCGCCGACCGAATACGCCGAATGCCGCCCACCAATCGAGCGGCTTTGGTCGCATCTGGCCAAGGGGCGCTCATTTCCCATTTGCAGTGGCGTTGGCTTCACTGCGTCCAAGCCGCGCTATGAGCCCTATTATTGTGATAGCGGATTTCGCCTCGTCACACGCTCAGGTGATCGGGGCCGCAGTGAGGTTGGTTGCGTATCCACGGAAGCCAAGGCCGTTAGCAGCCAGATGTGCAGGCGTGATGACAGTGGCGGGGGAACCGGCCTGTGGTATGTCGAAGAGGGGAAGCGGGTCTGCAAGGCATTTGTCACCAAGCGTCCCAACGTGCGAGAGCAGCCGAGATATGTTGACGTGACCATAGATGGTGCAGGCCGCCAACGGGTGTGGTTCTAGCCATGCCGGTAGTTTTTATCGATGTCGCCCAGCAATGTGCACCACAGATCGCAGTCGAAACACTTGCAGCTGTGGTGAGTGTTGAGAGCGGATTTAACCCTTTAGCGATCCGCATTAATTCCGATTATCCTCTCGCCGATCAGCCAGCAAACAAAGCCGAGGCGATCGAAACCGCGTCGATCCTGATCGCCGAAGGCCACGACGTCGACCTCGGTCTTGCGGGAATCAGCTCCGGCAATCTCGCCCGGCTCGGCCTGTCCATCAGCGACGCGTTTGATCTTTGTCTGAACCTTAAAGCGAGCGCCTCCCTGCTCGACGGTTACTATCGTGCCGCGATCGAGGGCGGTGCTACAAAGACGCAGGCCGAGAGAGTGATGCTGCGCTCCTACTATGGCCATGGCGAGGGATCGTTGGGCGAGATGGTTGGCTATGACGCCCGCGTCCTGGCGGAACGCCAGCGACTGGCTGGACGTCTTCAGAATATCGAATTCTCCGAAGAACAGGCGAACGATCTGCCGCGGCGAGAGCGGGCAGGGAAGCTCGCGGTCAGTTCAAATGCTGACGCGAACCCGGAGCAATCTCAAAGCCGTTCCGAGCCGCCGGCACCAAGGTGGGACGTTTTCAATTCTGGGCGGAGTTCTTCCGTTCTCGTTTTTTCCAATGAACAACAGGAGTGATGAGCACATGAACCTGGCGGCTCGCATGAGGCCGTTCGCGACGATCGCGACGATGGCAACCGTTTTATCTCTGGCCCTGATCGAACCGAGCTTTGCTCAGGCCGGTGGAATCGAAAGCGTTCTGCAGAACGTCGTGAATATGCTGCAGGGTAACGTCGCGCGGCTTTTGGCCGTTATCGCGGTCATCATCGCCGGCATCGCCTGGATGTTCGGATACCTCGATCTGCGTAAGGCGGCCTACTGTGTCCTGGGCATCGGTATCATTTTTGGCGCGACAGAGATCGTCAATACACTGGCTGGCGGCTGACAATGAGCGGGACGATCGACCTTGAGGAAGACACGCTGTTTCTGGCCTGCACGCGGCCAGCGATGATCGGCGGTGTCACCATGGAAGCCATGGGGGTCAATATGATCTTCACGACGATCCTTTTCATCGTCGCCGGCTCAATCGCTTACGCGTTCGTCGGATTGGTCTTTCACCTCGTCTTCAAGGCGATCGTCAAGCACGATCATAATATGTTCCGCGTTCTGCTTGGCTGGATCGAAACGCGGGGCAGGGCGCGCAACTCGAGTTTCTGGGGCGGCTCAAGCCTCACACCTATGAAACTTGTCCGGCGTTATGACGAAAGGGACCTCGGCCTTGTCTAGAACCGCCGTCATCAGGAGCCGCGAGCTCGAGCCGGAAACTTTCATTCCCTATGTTCGCCATGTCGACGAACGGATCGTCGCGCTCGATTCCCGCGCCCTGATGGTGGTGATCGCGCTGGAAGGCGTCTCCTTTGAAACAGCCGACACGCTTGACCTCAATGCTCTTCATCGCGACCTGAATACGCTTTACCGCAATATCGCCGATGAGCGGCTGGCACTGTGGACGCATGTTATCCGCCGCCGAGACAACGAATACCCCGAAGGCACATTCTCCAATGTTTTCTCACGGACGCTGAACGACAAATACCGCGCTCGCATGATCGACGAGGACCTGTTCCGCAACGATCTCTATCTAACCCTGGTTTGGCATCCCGGCCGGGACACGGCTGAACGCGTGGTGAAATTCCTGTCGAAGCTGCGCAAAGCCCGGCGGGCTGGATCAGAGATTGACGAAGAAGCACTGAAGCATCTCAACGACGCCGTCGTCGACGTGACTGCCGGGCTCAAGCGCTTCGGTCCACGTGTCCTATCGCTGCAGGAACGAGACGGGCTTATCTTCTCCGAGCCGAGCGAGGTCCTGCACCGGTTGGTCGGCGGTCGCCGCGAGGCTGTGCCGCTGACCGAGGGGCGCATATCGTCGGCGATTTATTCAGATCGGGTCATCGTCGGACGCGAGACCGTCGAGATCCGCCACGAGGGATTGAGTCGCTATGCCGGCATATTCGGTTTCAAGGAATATCCGGCCCGAACACGGCCGGGCATGTTCGATGGCCTTCTCACCGCGCCCTATGAACTGATCCTGACGCAAAGCTTCTCGTTTCTATCGAAAGCTGACGCCAAGACGGTAATGGGGCGCAAGCAGAACCAGATGGTCAGCGCTGGCGACAAGGCGGGCTCGCAGCTGGAAGAACTGGATGATGCCCTCGACGATCTGGAATCGAACCGCTTTGTGCTGGGTGATCATCACCTCACGCTGGCGGTTTTTGCCAACTCGGTAAAGGAGCTAACTGATAATCTGGCAAAGAGCCGAACACATTTGACCAATGGTGGCGCCGTCGTTGCGCGCGAAGACCTCGGCCTGGAGGCTGCCTGGTGGGCACAGCTCCCAGGCAATTTCCGCTATCGCGTTCGCTCCGGCGCCATAACGTCGAAGAATTTCGCAGCCTTCTCGCCATTCCACTCCTATCCGGCAGGTCAGCGCGACGGTAATGAATGGGGACCGGCGGTTGCGATGCTGAAGACCGCCTCTGGCTCGCCGCTATATTTCAATCTACATTATGGTGATCTCGGAAACACCTTCATCGGCGGTCCCTCCGGATCGGGCAAGACGGTTCTGCTCAACTTCATTCTCTCGCAGAGCGAGAAGTTCGACGCCCATATCATTTTCTTTGATAAGGACCGCGGCGCCGACCTCTTCGTTCGCGCGGCAGGCGGAACCTATCTGCCGCTGAAGAATGGCCGACCGACGGGCTGCGCGCCCCTCAAGGGCATGGAACTGACGCCTGAGAACAAGGTGTTCCTGGCGCAGTGGGTAACCAGGCTTGTCAGCTCGAAGACGCGTGAGCTCTCGGTGTCCGAGGTCCGCGATATCGCCGGCGCGATTGATGGCCTTGCCGATCTCCCTGTCGAGCGTCGCACGATCGGCGCGCTGAGAACCTTTCTCAACAACACTGACCCGGAAGGCATCGCCGCGCGTTTGCGCCGATGGGAGAGGGTAGGGCCGCTCGGCTGGGTTTTCGATAACGAGGCCGACGAGATCGGCATCGGCGCCAGGTTCCTCGGCTACGACATGACGGACTTCCTCGACAATGAGGAGATTCGCACTCCGCTGATGGCCTATCTTTTCCATCGGGTCGAGCAGCTGATCGACGGCCGCCGCATCATCATCGTCATCGACGAATTCTGGAAGGCGCTTGCCGACGAGGGTTTCCGCGATCTCGCCCAGAACAAGCTCAAGACCATTCGAAAGCAGAACGGTCTGATGCTGTTCGCCACGCAGAGCCCGCGCGACGCGATCAACTCCCCGATCGCCCATACGATTATCGAGCAGTGCCCGACGCAGGTATTCATGCCGAACTCACGCGGCGGCCGTGCAGATCATGTCGACGGCTTCAAGCTGACAGAACGGGAATATGAGCTGATCGCGCGTGAGCTCTCGAATGAGAGCCGCCGCTTCATCGTCAAGCAGGGTCACAACAGCATTGTCGCCGAACTCAATCTCGGCGGCTTCGACGACGAACTCGCCGTGTTGTCGGGCCGCACGGGAAATGTCGAGCTCGCCGATACGATAAGGGCGCAGGCCGGCGATGACCCGGAAGTGTGGCTTCCCCTTTTCCACCAACAAAGGAGTGCAGGCTGATGCGTATACCCAATTCGATTGTGGCGGCTGTCGCCATCCTCACGTTATCGGCCGGCACCGCCAGCGCACAGGGGATTCCTGTCATCGACAAGACCGCCATCCTGCGTTGGACGAGCCAGCTCGACGCCATGAAAGAGCAGTATGAAGCGCTCAATCAGCAGATCAGCCAGGCCGAGCAGTTGTTCGGCTCACTGAACAAGCTGACCGACATGGCGGATGTTGCATCGCTCTTGAACCAGCCGGAAATTCGCAAGGCGCTGCCGCAGGATTTTGCTGCCATCGAGAGCCTTCTGAGTGGCAACGGTTCCGGCGTGTTTGGCGATGCGGCGTCGAAGTTCCTCGAGAGCAATTCCACCTATCAGACTTCGGCGAACGATTTCTATGCGCAGGAACTGGAGAGGATCCAGAAACGCAACGCCGGACAGATGTCTCTTGGCCAGCAGATTTACGACACGGCAACAAAACGCATCGAGGGCATCGACCAGCTACGCCAGCAGATCTCCTCGGCGCGCGACGCCAAGGACATTGCTGATCTGCAGGCACGCATTCAGGCCGAGAGCGCCTTTCTCCAGACCGACCTTCTGCGCATGCAAGGCCTGCAGATGGTCCAACAAGCCCAGGTCCAGGTCGAGCAGCAGCGCCAGGCCGAGGACTGGAAAAAGCGCATGGATACGATGGGGGCGGCCCTGCAATGAAGCGAGCCTTCGTCCTTATCAGCCTTGTCGTTCTGGCAGGCTGCTCAAAAGCGGAGAAGACCTATTCGGTGGAGGATTTCCTGGCTGATGAGGCGCTGCTGGCCGAGCATGTCGAAAAATGCCGCAACAATCCCGGCGAACTCGGTCAGACGCCCAATTGCGTCAATGCAGCTGCCGCGGATGGCAAGGCCCGGCTTGAACGCATGAACAAGGCATTGGGGGGCTGACCGGAAGATGTATAATGTGTTTGCCTTCGTCGATGGCCAGTTCCAGACGCCGTTGCAGAATTTCATCTCCACCGGCACCTCGAACATCGCCAATTGGGTCGTTGGCCCGCTGACCGTGGCATTGACACTGTACGTGATCCTGTACGGCTTCCTCATCCTGCGCGGCTCCGTTCAGGAGCCGATCATGGACTTCACGTTCCGCGCAATGAAGCTCGCCATCATTCTGATGCTGGTCCGCAATGCCGGCGAATATCAGACATATGTCGCCGATCTGTTTTTCGAGTCGCTTCCGCGCGAGATCTCTCAGGCGCTGAATGTTGGCACTGCGCCGACGGCGAGCACCTTCGATGCGTTACTCGACAAGGGCCAGAAGTCGGCGCACGAGGTCTGGGCGCGTGCGTCCTGGCCCGTCGACATCGTGACGGGTATCGGCGGCATGCTGGTGATCGGGGCAAGTTTCGCCGTCGCGGCAATCGGCTACATCGTCTCACTCTATGCCAGACTGGCGCTCGCGATCATTCTGGCGATCGGGCCGATCTTCATCGCGCTCGCCATGTTCCAGGCCACAAGGCGCTTCACCGAGGCATGGATCGGCCAGCTTGTCAATTTTGTCATCCTGCAGGTTCTGGTGGTGGCCATCGGCTCGTTGCTGATCGACACGATCGATTCCATCTTCCTCGCCATCGAGGCCTATTCCGATGTACTGATGCGTCCGATCGCGCTCTGCGCCATCTGCCTTGCAGCGCTCTATGTCTTTTACCAACTCCCCGCGATCGCCTCGGCGCTCGCTGCAGGCGGCGCGTCGCTCACTTACGGTTACGGCGCGGCCCGCGATGCGCATGAGAGCACGCTGGCGTGGGGCGCAAGGAACGCCGGCAAGGGCATCAAGGCAGTTTACCAAAAATTCCGGCCCTCAGGTTCGTCCTGACCGCCGATCCCGCACTCTTGAAAGGTCCGCATCGATGGGGCGAGCGCTATTGTTATGTCTGTCACTGTTTGCATTGAGCGGTTGCGCCACGCTGAGCTATCCGCTGCCAAAATGCGACGGCTACGCGAAGCGGCCGCTCAATCGTTCGATGTGGGATTGGGAGAGTGGCAAACAGGCCCTCGTCCAGCAACACTCTTCGCTTGCCGCGAACGATACGCCTGCCGTGGCCTTTTCGCCAAACCAAAACGGCGTGGGCGTTCACACAGCATTCGCGGGTTTTGATGAGGCCGGATCTCACCGCGCCTGCCAGGTGGGGTAAGACGATGGTGACCACGGATAGTCTGAAGGAATATTTCAACAAGGCCCGGCGTTTCGACCAGGATCGAATGATATCAGCCGAACGGTCCAGGCGTCTCGCCTGGCTCGTAGCTGCGGTCGCCAGTGTGCTTGCATGCATTTCTGTGGCTGCCGTCGTCGCGTTGACGCCGCTCAAGACCGTCGAGCCGTTCGTCATTCGGGTCGATAATTCGACCGGCATTGTTGACGTGGTTTCGGCGCTGTCCTCAGCCGCCGGTAGTTACGACGAGGAGGTAACGAAGTACTTCGCGGCGCGCTATGTTCGTGCCCGCGAGGGCTATGTGTGGTCGGAGGCCGAGGAAAATTTCCGTACTGCCTCGCTGATGTCAACCGCCGCCGAGCAGCAGCGCTTTTCCTCGTGGTACCGTGGCAGCAACCCGGAATCGCCTCAGAACGTCTATGGACGCTCGTCGACTTCACGGATTGCGATCAAGTCGATCTCGCTCATCAACAATAATGTCGTTTCGGTTCGATACACGAGAACCATCACACGGGGTGACGATATCCGCACGACCCATTGGGTCGCGACGATCACCTATTCCTATGCAAATGCCCCGGCGTCCTCCAGCGACCGGCTGGTGAACCCACTTGGGTTCGTGGTGAGCGAGTACCGTGCCGATCCGGAGGCATTCAATTGAAGAAAGCAAGAATTTTCGCTGCAAGCAACATCGCACTGATGGCAATGCACACGGCCTACGCGCTGGAGATTCCGACCAGTGCACAGCAAGACAATCGCGTCCGTTTTGTCAACTATCAGCCCTACAACATCACGCGGGTCGTCGGGACGATCCGGTCCTCGGTGCAGGTGGAGTTCGCACCGGATGAAGAAATCGCCCATGTCGCACTCGGCAACACGGTGGCCTGGGAGGTCGCGCCTGCGGGGCATATCCTTTTCCTCAAACCACGTGAGAACCAGCCCGCGACGAACATTTCCGTGGTAACAACAAGGCGGGACGGATCAAAGCGCAGTTACCAGATGGAGCTGATCGTGCGAGAAGGCTCCGTTGATGCCGGGCAGAACACCTATTTCTACGTGAAGTATCGATATCCAGCTGACGAGGCGGCGCGGCGCCGCCTTGAGGAAGAAGCACGCAAGCGCGCCGCCGAGGCCGGCTATGCCGACCAGGTTCTTGGCATTCATGAGCAGTATGGCCCGCGCAACTGGCGCTATTCTGCGCAGGGATCTGCGGCCATCGAACCACAGGCGGTCTATGACAATGGCAAGGTAACGACGTTTACCTTTAGCGGTAATCAGGAGATGCCGGCTATCTACATCGAGAACTCCGATGGAACGGAAAGCCTGGTGCCGAAGACCGTGCAGGGCGATCTCGTTCTCGTTCACGCGATCAGCCGCAAGTTCATCCTGCGCCGCGGCTCCGACACACTCTGCATCTTCAACGAGGCCTACTCGCCGGTCGGGGTGAATCCAGGCACCAACACCACCTCGCCCTCGGTCGAGCGCGTGGTCAAAGTTCCGGCTGCGGGCCAGTAGGGGAGGGCACCATGTCAGAGACTGAAGAAACGGTCATCCCCGGCGAACGTGGTCAGACAACGACAGCCCGCAAGGTTGACAGCAATCCTCTGCTGAAGCGTGGCGCGGTCGTGTTCGCCATCGTCGCCTTCATGGGGTTTGCCATGTGGTCTATGCGGCAGGCACCCAAGGAAGAAGTCGAGCAACCTGGCTCAAACGTCATCCGGCAGACCACGGAATTTGAACCTGCCAAGGCGGAGCCGGAACCTGTCGTGCTGCCCGTGCCAGAGATCAAGCTCCCGACGCCGGCGGTCACAGCGGAGGAAGCACCTGCTGTCGACGAACTGCTCGAAGCCGCCAGGCGAGCGCCGGTCATGGCCTTCGGGGGCGGCCAGGCCGGAAACAGCAACCGCCAGCAGACTGCCGGGTCACCGGGCACCGATCCCAATTTCATTCCGGTCGATGGCGCGCTGGGCGGAGGGGGACAGGGCGAAAACGAGGACCAGCGTTTCAACCGCATGCTGAAGCCCACGGTGCTGGAGGGCTCGAAGGCTGGGCATCTCGGCAATCGCAATTTCATCGTCGCGATGGGCACGTCGATCCCTTGCGCGCTGGAGACTGCATTATCGTCGGACCAGCCGGGTTTCACCAGCTGCGTGATCACGCGTGATGTGCTCTCGGACAATGGCCGCGTGGTGCTGATGGAAAAGGGTACCCAGGTCGTCGGCGAATATCGTGGCGGATTGCGCCGCGGGCAGAGCCGGCTCTTCGTGCTTTGGAATCGTGCGAAGACACCGACCGGCGTGATCATCACATTGGCCTCGCCGGCAACTGATGCCATCGGACGCGCCGGGTTCGACGGCTATGTCGACACGCATTGGTGGGAACGGTTCGGCAGTGCGCTGCTTCTGTCGGTGGTCGGCGACATCGCGACCTACGCCGGTCAGGAATTGCAGCGCAGCGATGTTCAGGCGCAGGGCACGACTAGCGCCGGCAAGGAGGCAGCCGCTATCGCCGTCGAGCAGTCTATCAACATTCCGCCGACACTGATCAAACACCAGGGTTCGCTCGTATCGATCTTCGTTGCGCGCGACCTGGATTTCTCCAGCATTTACGGCCTGCGCGTCACTGAGCCGCGCAACACGATCTACGACCGGGCGGTGATGGGCGATTTCTATCCGAAATCCGATCTTGTGACGAAGTAGGGCAGGGCATGACTGAAACCTCCGATGCCGGCGTCGTTCGCCAACTCCTCCTGCCACTCGCTCCCTTCCTGAGGGACAAAACCCTCTATGAGGTCGTCATCAATCGAGCCGGTGAAGTGCTTACGGAAGGATCGAAGGGGTGGCAGCGTCACGAGCTGCAGGAGCTATCATACGACAAGTTGATGCGGCTGGCGCGGGCGGTCGCCAGTTTTTCCAGTCAGGGCATTGATGAGACACGGCCCCTTCTTTCCGCCACCCTTCCGGATGACGAACGCATCCAGATCGTGATCCCGCCGGCAACGACGAGAAACACCGTCTCCATCACCATCCGCAAACCGTCATCGGTGTCACTCTCGATGCAGGATATGGAGAATGGTGGCCTGTTCGATGCCGTCGTCGGCAGCAGAGAACACGAGGGGGAGGACGAGTCTCTGATGCAGTTCTATCGCCAGGGACAATACCGGGCGTTTCTGGAACGGGCCGTCCTCGCGCGAAAAAATATCATTATTTCGGGGGCCACGGGTTCCGGCAAGACCACGCTGTCGAAGGCTCTTATCCAGCATATTCCAAAAGACGAGCGCCTTATCAGCATCGAGGATACGCCGGAACTGACGATTCCGCAGCCGAACCATGTCCGGCTTTTCTATTCGAAGGGCGGACAGGGCCTAGCCAAACTCGGCGCGAAAGAGTTATTAGAATCGTGCCTGCGAATGCGACCCGATCGCGTGCTGCTACAGGAGTTGCGGGACGGAACAGCCTTCTACTACATTCGCAACATCAATTCGGGGCATCCCGGCTCGATTACCACGGTGCACGCGGATTCACCGAACCTCGCATTCGAGCAGCTGACGCTTCTGGTTAAGGAATCTGAAGGCGGCCAGGACCTCGACCGGGACGATATCCGAAATCTGCTCAACATCTCGATCGATGTGATCGTTCAATGCAAACGGATTGCTGGCCGTTTCCGTGTCACCGAAATCTATTACGCAGAAGCTGAAACGGGGCTTCTGAGGCGTGCGTGAATGCCCAGCCACGGATGAAGCTGTGCCGCTGATCAATCGAGGTATGGCTTTTATAGGCGAAGTCGGGAACGGCGATCTTGCCAAACATATCCCACGGCGCCGGTTTATTCAGCTCGACCAGCCGTGTCTTCGCTTCCTCCGACCAGCGCCGGCGCGGACGCTGCGGGTCGCCTCCAACCGGCTCGGAACCGCCTCCAGGACATGGAATCTTCTATCGTCAGCCATAGGCGCAGATATAGAGATTGACACCGTAAGCTCCCTGGCTCTCCAGTGTCACAATTTCTTACCCATCACCTCACGTCGCGCCAGATGGGGTCGGCTTCGCGCTCACTGTGAAACTTCGGTCACGTCGAAAGTCACTTGGAGAATAGGTTCGCGGAGGTTTCGAGCCTTCGCTTGGCGGTATCGGTTGCCAGGTAACTTTCCATCCAGTTTTGCAACCATTCTCCTAGGCTGCCGTCGTCACCCGCAGAAGAGCCCACCAAGGTAAATCCTCGCGCCGTCCGGTACCTAGAAGTTCACGTTTTCAAGAACCGCTGGCCCTGTCCAGCGGCAAGAAAAGTTCAGGGTTCAGTATTCGACTGTCGATCCCCCAATCGTGTCCAGCAGCATCTTCACGCCCTGCTATTCAGCAAGGTCCTTGGAGAACACGTGTGTTGAAACTCGTCGCCAATTTCGAGCTAAGGCTCACTGGCCGCGCTATCCCCGCATCCGCACGGTTTAGTTATCGACTTTTTTGAGAAGGCGCAAACCCCGAGCTGCAAATCGTCAATGCACGACTGACGCGCGCACGCCTTGCTTCGATGGGCCCAAAACCCACCGCAGCCCCCAACATGTCAATTAGGATATAGAGATCGTTCAGGTGAAAATCGTCGTTTATCAAACCGAAGTCTCGGCCCCGCGCCAGTGGCGCGGACAGAAGTGCGACGACGCGGCACCTCAGGCTGTTGAGCTGATCCTGATGCGTTTGCTGCCTTGTCAAGCCTTCCACCAGGCCATAGTCGCAGGCGAACATGTCGACCAGCGCGTCCAGAAGGAGCCCAAATGCGTTCGGATCGCTCTGCAACCGTTTCGCCATGTCCTCCAACTTCAGGATGTTCCGTTCGAAAATAGCGAAACAAAGTGACTCCCGGTCCTGGAAATGGCGGTAAAACGTCATGCGGCTCACGCCGGCCGACTTCGCTATGGCCTCGAGCGGCACATCGAAACCTTCATCCGCGAATATGGCTTCAGCAGCCTCGATCAGGCGTAGCCGGTTTTCCCGGCCGTCCGCACGTTGGCTCATTCGCTCTGTCTCCTTTACTACCATCACTCATATACGAAATTCCTTGACGTTCGCGAAGGTATAGGCCTATTTGTAAATAAAGGTTACGTCATGTAACGTTTATTATGTTTTCATAGGCAGTCCTGAGTGCCGGCGTGGAGAAGGAGCAAGTCCATGAGTGGCAAGTTGGAAGGTAAGACGGCAATTATCATGAGCGCGGCGTTTCTAAAGGGAATGGGACAGGCAACCGCGATTGGGCGGACGCTGGAGACTGCCATTGCTAATGGTAGAGACCTGTGCCCCGTAGCTCAAGTCGGTGCGCCAGCCTGATCGGGTCCCGCCTAAAGAATTCACCAGGACATTGGCGTGCGCCGCGGGACGCTGCTTTTTAGCTACTTCCGGACCTATGTGGGAGTTAGTTGCCATGCATGAAATCTGGGAAGCCTACGCCATTGTCTTGAAGCCGGCGGAGCTCATTCCATCCATCATTCGGCAGATTGCCGATCTGACCAAAATGGAAGAATGCGTTGATTGCGATACGGTTCTTAGTCTGCAAGATGGTCGCGTGTTACTCCGGGCTGACAAGCGTGGAATCATGATCCGCGTGGAGGGGAAAAACCCATTGCTGAGCTGCGGAATCAAATCGGTGGTGACGTCGGTCCTTGGAAGGTCCTCCGGAGTCATCAACCTTCCACTTCAATGGAGGCGAGGCAACGGAGACGGGTTTTCTGGCATTCGCCGCAGTCCCGGTGTGGCAAGTAAGGCGGCAGCGCCAAGAGTAATTGGCCTCGCACCAGAGGCTTCTGGCAATGGTCGGGTTGCCTAGCTGTCTGGTTGCAGAACGTCATTGGGATGAAGTAGGTTGGGCTATCGCAGAGAATGCGTGGCGTTTTGAACCCATGATGACCGAGGGCCTTTGAGATGATGCAGTCCATCCTCAAGCACGAACAACCCTAGCAGTACGAGCAGAGATTGCCCGATCAACGGAGCCGTTTCAGCTGCTTACGATGGGGATGTGCAGATGATCGACTCGTCCTCGATCCGCGTGCAACGGCATGCCGCCAACGGTCAAAAAAAGACGAGCGATCCTGTTGCATGGGTCGCTCGCGCGGCGGCCTGACCACCAGGATACATGCGCTCGTCGATGCCGAGGGCAGGCCGATCCGCCTCAAGCTGACCCATGGCAAGGCTCACGATGGGCGCTCGGCCGCGTTATGAGTCGGTCACCTAGTCAGGTGGAACTAAAATAAGCCTCATATTGTTTAGCTTCTGTCAGAGGAACAGGAGTTTTTATCATGATTGGCCGGCCAGCGGACCTCGTCGTTCTGAACGAGGCGGACAAAAACTTCCTTGAAACCCAGGTGCGTAAGCATAAAGCGCCACGTTCCTTGTCAGATCGTTGCCAGATGATTTTACTGTGCGCCCAGGGTCTGCACAGCAAGGAGGTTGCCGAACGCCTGGGTGTT